>JAFVUY010000259.1 GCA_017502465.1 Bacilli bacterium
CGGGAGTTTGACAGTTTTAAAATTAAAAAAGTACCACAAAACCTTATAACATCTATGTTTTCCGTGTCAAATTTCCTGTTTTGATGTATTGTATTTTATGGTAATGTATGCTATAATAAGGCATTAGGAGGTTTTTATTATGCGAGTTACCACATCAAAATCAAAAAATGCAGAGTCTTTTTATATTACCAAAGGTTATATTAACGATAAAGGAGTTAGTACTTCTGTCATTATTCGGAAACTTGGAACGTTACAAGAATTAATAAAAGAACATGGACCAACACGAGAAGATGTCATGACATGGGCAAAAGAAGAAGCTCGTATGGAAACCTTACGCTATAAAAAAGAACAAGAAGCAAAAGTAATCCAAATCACATTTCATGCGGATAGACCGTTAGATTATAAAACGCATCCTTTTTTTCGTGGAGGATATCTTTTCTTACAATCCATGTATTATGGATTGCAATTACATAAAACTTGTAGAAAACTAAAAGCCAACTATCAATTTCAGTATGATATTAATGCGATTCTTTCTGACCTCATTTATGCTAGAGTATTAGAACCAACTAGTAAACGTTCTTCCTTTCAAGTAGCTTCTGAATTTTTAGAGAAGCCATCGTATCAATTACATGATATCTATCGTGCGTTAGATGTTCTGGGAAAAGAATGTGATTTTATTCAGTCCGAAGTATATAAAAATAGTCATCTTCTTGGAAAAAGAAATGACCAAATCCTTTATTATGATTGCACGAATTATTACTTTGAAATAGAACAAGAGAATGGAGATAAAAAATACGGAAAAAGCAAAGAACATCGTCCTAATCCGATTATTCAAATGGGATTATTTATGGATGGAGATGGCTTACCACTTGCATTCTCCCTTTTTCCTGGAAATGCAAATGAGCAAACTTCCTTAAAACCATTAGAACAAAAAATAGTCAACGAATTCGGATGTAAAAAATTTATTTATTGTAGTGATGCTGGTCTCGGCTCAGAAAACATTCGTGTATTGAATCATATGGGAGAACGAGCTTATATTGTAACACAATCCATCAAAAAACTTCCAAAAGAAGAAAAAACGTGGGCATTAAATTCGCATGGTTTTAAACGAGTTTCTGATAATAAACCAGTAGATATTACAAAAATACCACTCGAAGATATCAATCTTTATTATAAAGATGAACCATATACGACAAAGAAGTTGCATCAACGTTTAATTATTACTTATTCTCCGAAATATGCTCTGTATCAAAAAACGATTCGAGAAAAGCAAATTGAACGTGCAGAAAAAATGATAGAAAGTGGTAGTACAAAAAAACAACGAAAAAATCCAAATGACCCTGCAAGGTTTATTGGAAGTATTGCCACAACAAAAGAAGGAGAAAAAGCAACGATTGAACATTACTTAGATACAGAAAAAATAGAAACAGAAGCACAGTATGATGGATTCTATGCGATTTGTACCGATTTATTAGACGATGAAGTCAGTGATATTTTAAAAGTAAGCGAAGGAAGATGGCAAATCGAAGAATGTTTTCGAATTATGAAAACGGATTTTTCCGCTAGACCTGTCTATTTACAAGAAGAACATCGTATCAAGGCTCATTTTCTCATCTGCTTTCTTGCTCTTCTTTCCTATCGTTTGTTAGAAAAGAAGTTAGGGTATCAGTATACTTGTGAAGAAATTTTAGGAACATTAAAAGCAATGAATTTTGCTGAACTTCAGGAACAAGGATTTGTTCCACTTTATCAACGAAAAAAAATCACAGACGAGCTTCATGAAATTTGTGGATTTCGTACCGACTATGAATTTATAACAAAAAGTCAAATGAAAACAATTCAGAAAAAAAGTAAAGGGAGAGAATAAATTACCATACTTTAAAACAGAGCAGAAAACTGCTAGAAAGTGCATAAATAAAGGCTTTCTAGCAGTTTTATTTTTTAAAAACTGTCAAAGATGGGATTACAATCCTTCCTTTCTATGTATACTAATAGAAAGTTTACCATAATTTTTTACAAATTACAATTATAAATAAATCTTGCTTCAATAAGTCTTTTGAAAAAATTATCAAATGTATGTTATAGAGGTCTTTTCGAGCCTAGTACTGCTCTATCCTTGACTTATTGTTTCCTATTTCTGCTCTGCATAATAATGTTCTACTGCATATAAATACTCCTTTTCAAATTTTGCAATTGCTTTTCTACTTATTTTAGAGAATGGCAAGAACATATCAAATGCATGAAAACAATTTGGATATACATCCACTTTTGCTTTAATTCCTGCTTTTTTCAGATTTTTCACATAGGTCACGGTTTCACAATAAAATGGTTCAATGTTTCCCACAAACGTATAAGCTGGTGGTAAATTTCTATAATCCGTCTGTCTTGCAGGAGCAGCATAAACAGGCACATCTTTTTTCCATCTTTCCCCTAAATATAATTTCCATGCCTTATGATTTCTTTTGGTATTCCAAACAGGTGCATGATTATCTTTAGAAGATTCGGTATCTCTATCATCCAACATTGGATACAATGGCATTTGAAATGCAACATTCACTTCTTTTTTATCCCTTGCATACATACAAACAGCAACAGTTAAACCACCGCCTGCACTTTCTCCGCCAACCATAATTTGACTAGGATTAATGCTTAATTCTTTTTCATGCTCTTTTATATATTTTAATGTAGCATAACAATCTTCTAATGCTGCTGGATAAGTAGCTTCATTAGATAAACGATATTGTGGTGTTACTACTACTGCACCATATTTCTTTACCAAATTCATAGCTCGTGATATATAAATCATTTCCGCCATACCTGTCCGATATCCGCCACCATGTATCCATAAAATACAAGGTGTTTTTTCTTTCGGTTTCTGATTTTTTGTTGGCCTAACAATCAATACCTTCATTTTTTTTCCAACGGAAGATATTTTTTTCTTTTCACATTTATAATATTTCCTCATAAAATTTCCTCATGAATATTTCCAAATCTTCTATGAATTAAAGAGTTCTTCAAAATCTTTACTTTAATTTTATTAGAAAGGTCATATTCTCCCTTGTCTCCAAACTTACTAGCTACCGTTCCCATAATAAACTCATACATATCAAAGCAATCTTCTATTTGTCTCTGATGTTCAAATAAATCATATAATACCTGTATACATTGTTCCATTTCAGGATAAGACCAATCCATCCATTTCACAATATTCTTTAAACAAACCCATTCACTTTTTGTTAAATATTTTTCTCCTGAAGTTATAACCCTTGTATATGGAATTGTATATTCTAATACTTCTTTTAACATTTTTATATATGATGCACTATCTAAAGCTTGCTCATCACATACTTTCACTAACTCATTACATCGAATTAGCTGTGTATTTTCTAGACTTTCCACAAACAAATCATCCCCATAAAACCCCATTTTAATATTTAAACGTTCAAATAACAAACTCACTGTTTCCCATGAAAGCTCTATCGCATTATTCTCTAAGCGACTTATCGTACGCTCTGTACAAATACCTTCACTAAGTTCTCTCATCGTCATTCCAAGCATATTGCGTCTTACTTTAATAACATTTCCTATACAAAAAACTTCTTTATCCAAATAAATATAACAATATTCCTTCATTTCTTTAGAAATTCCATATTCTTCATAAACCTCTTTTAAAACTTTATGCCAATCACTACACTTTTGATATCTCTCTTGTAATTGTTTTTTTGCAACTAC
>JAFVUY010000260.1 GCA_017502465.1 Bacilli bacterium
ATGGATATACAGGCTATGGCACATACTCATACTTAACTTATGATGAGGCTTTTGCAAAAGCATTTGAATGCGAAAAAGCAAGCCTTGTGACAACTTATCATTTAGACAATGTTGCAGACTTTCACTATACAAATCTTATTGCTAATGGAGATAGCGTAAAAGTTGGAGATTACTACTATTACAAATCAGCAGACAATCCTAACTTATATGTATATTACTTTGATGAAAACTTACTAGATGAAGCAATCAAAATATATGCAAAAAGTTATGTTAGTTCTCCACAATATTACAACTATAAAACAGACATCTTCCCAAATGATTATGGCAATATAATCAGTGATGATATATATCATAATCTTTGGAACGAGGACAAAGTCCCTGCATATATCGGAAATGATTTTGTATTCAGGCAAACTGATGAAAACGAAAGTTATAAAATCTATTACGACTATATCGAAGATGGACAAAATGGTTGGACTGAATTTGTGTACAATATTCCATTTAGAGAACAAGTAAATGGACATGGGCTATACCTCATTAGAGAAATCGACTATGTTGGTCATGAACTTAATTGCTATGTATTCCTTGACTTGCAAGCACCGATATTAGAGGTTACAGCAAAAGTTTATGGACAAGAAGATAGCTTCACTCACACCATATCTAAAAACGATATTCCTGTTAATGGCGAATTAGTTTATTACTATGAAGAATTTAATATTAACAGCATTATTGAAAATGATACTTGGTATGTAATGAAAATCAAGAAGCCTGATGGCACAATTTTAAACTACACATATTTGGATGAACTCCCTAATTTTAGTGAATTAGGCACAGGCGAATATCAGATAACTTTATATGATAGAGCCAATAATAATTTTAGTTTTAAAGTATGTCTTTTAGGAAAAGCACCAAGAGTTAAATTCCAAACAATTAATAATAATCAACAACTTCAAGTTTCAATTATCGCAGGCGAAGAATACAATGAGCTCACCGATATTAAGATGTATAGAAACGATGTACTCCTTAATGGAGAACTTGGCTATGACGAATATCCTGACGATGATTCAAACGAAATTATTAATATTGGAATCAATAAACGACAATATGTTTTCAATAAAGGTGGACTTTACAAAATTGAAATCACCGACAATTTTGGAAGAACTACCACTCACGAGTTTAAGTTTGAAAAAGATTTACCGGTTGGAGTTTTGAAAGGTGTTAAACATAATGGCAAAACGAACAAGGATGTTCAGTTCATTTATGATAATACGAAATATACAATTGTTGCCTTTAAAAATGGAAACCCTATCACTCCATCAAGCACGAGCGAAGTAAACCTTACAACCTTAAACTTTACAGCGAGAGAAAACATAAATAACGAATACAAGATTATTTTGTATGATAACACTGACTTTGAAAACCTGAATATTTACAAGTTTACAATCAGGACAATTCCACCTGCCTTTACTTTATATGGAGTAAATGAGAATGCGACAACATCAACTGATGTCTATGCATTGTGGGAGGTCCAAAGTGGATATTCGGCAACATACAAAGTAAATGATGGCGAGCCATCACAATATTTGAATGGACAAATTTTATCAGCTCAAGGAGTTTATATAATCACATTAACCGATGATTTAGGTAATCAAAATTCAAAAGTTTTTGAAATAGATAAAACATTGGACTTCGTGATTTATGAAGATAATTCAGCAAAAGAAATTGATGAAATTAGGTACACAAATAAAAGTATTCAAATAGTTAATAACGAGCCATTAAATATTGAAATAACAAGAGATGGTCAAGTCTTTGAATATGAATTTTGCAATTACTTTAATGACGAGGGATCATATCTTGTTAAGGTATTCGATGACTATGGGAATGTAAAATATTTCGAGTTTGAAATAGATAAAACTCCTCCTGTAGCAGAACTTATCGGTGTTGAAAATACAAAGACTACAACAGGCTTTGTTCAGGTTGTTTGGACTGAAGAAAATGTCTCTGCGAAGATCTATCGTGGCGACAATTATTTAGGAAATTATGTCAGTGGTAGCGAAGTAAAATTGAATGGAAATTATGAAATTATTGTTAGTGATTTAGCAGGTAACGAAACAATATTTAACTTCAGAATTGACAATAAAATTGAATTCGAAATTAACACTTTTATGGATGGCATTTCTAATGGTGGCGTTAGAGTCATAGCAAAAGAAGAACTGACAATTGACATGTATCGCAACAATGAAAAGATAGAATACAACTTTGAACAAATCCTTAATGACGATGGGAAATATGCATTTTTGTTAACTGATGAATTAGGAAATCAAACAGCATTTTACTTCCAAATTTTGAACACTCCACTTAATAGAATTGAGAAAAGATTAGATTCCTCAGTTGAAATTGTAGAGATAAAAATGAACGATGAAATCCAAGAGTTGGACATTCAAGATAACACCTTATACTTGGTAGATCAAGCATTCTATTCGGTCACAGTTTTTGATAAAACAGCAAATAGAAATTACACCTTTGAATTAGAAATTGATACTACACCTCCAACAATAGATTTGGTCGGAACTACAAATGGTGGACAAACAAAATCAGAAGTCTCAACAAGAAATGCAAGTGAAAATCCCATCTACTTTGTAGCATCAAATAACGAAGAAAACTTTGAATATTCACTAGGAGAAAAAATGAAAAATGTCGGCAATTATAAACTCGTTGTTTATGATGAAGCTGGCAATTCTACAACCTATGAATTCGCAATTATTTATGCTTTGAATGGAGCAAGTATTGCACTCTTTGGATCCTTACTTGCAGTGGTAGTTGTACTCATTATATTCCTTGTAAAAAACAAGGTTGGCTACTATAAAAACAAAGCAGAAATTACAACAATAGAAGAAACTACTGAAGAAATCGATAATATCGAAGAAAAGTAGGAATTAACAGCTGTGGGAGTGACATTTTAATTTAAGCAGGAAAAGAGTTGCAACACTTGGCATCTGCAAGCCCCTAAAACCCCGATAAATTCAGGGATTTTGGTGCAACACCAAATTTGGCGCTGTTGCAGATTGAAACACCAAGTAGTTGCCACTCATCTACTTACACAACAGGGAAACCCAGTTTGTTTTTGCAGTAAATTTGCCACATGAACTTCAAGTTTTTTATAGAGAGAAAATAAAGAAAATTTGGAGGAAAATATACAATGATGAATATGTTAGGAGCAATTAATTTTAGCCCAGTATTGGAGCCTGTTACGGAGGTGTTGAATGCAATACTTTGGCCACTCATTGCGTTGATTGGAACTATCGGAACAATCTACTGCGTAGTGCTTGGTGTAAAGCTTGCAAAGAGCGATGAAGCTGGCTCAAGAGAAAAGGCTAAAAAAGATTTAATCGGAGCAATTATTGGTTTCGTTTCAATCTTCGTATTAATACTTGGCTTGAAGATTTTAATGCCTATTCTTCAAGATTGGGTATCAAGTCAAGTAGTAGCATAAAGGAAAAATTATAGATGAAAAAGAGTCACAAAATCATAAGCATACTATCAATATTTTTAATTTTAATTTTGGCGATTTTCTGCTTCACAGGTTGTGTGTCAGGAGTAGTTTCCGAAGAACAATATAGTGAACTTATTGATGGTGTGGATGCACAGGACAAAGATGGCAATAGCGTTTACTATGAAATGAGGACTCTTGTTGATGACACACAATTTAATACAAACATACAAAGCAAACCTTACTGCAGATTAGATATTTATGTTAGACAAAGTTGTCAAACCAAAGGTGTAGTTTTTATAGTTCGAAGTTCAGAAGATTGCACCTTGAAATTTACAACTTACATTAATGAAGAAATTAAATCAACAAAAACAAAAGAAATAAAAAAAGGAATTACAACTGATATTGATATGTTCTTTGACACATCAAGTTCGTGTAATTCTTCCTCAGATTTTTATATAGAAATTGAGGAACAAAATAATGAAGATGAACAGCTGACTTCATTTCAATTTGACAGCCTAATAATCTTCCTTGAGGAGTAGCAATGGATTGGTTAACCGATTGGATATTTGACCTCTTGTATGGCGTACAAAAAAGCATCTGCTACATCATTGATTTTATAAAAGAAATCTTCTATATGTTAGCAGGTATTGAGCCTGTAAGAATCAATGGTCAAGAAACTGATTTATTATCCAACTTCCTACTTTCCGATGCTGTTAAAAAAGCATTTTGGTCTGTTTTCTTAATAGCTGTCGCACTACTATTTTTATTTGTAATTATAGCAATCGTCAGGAGCGAATATGCAAATGGCGAAAACAAAAAAAGCAAAACTTTAATACTCGGCAAAGCATGTCAGAGTTTCATAATCTTCCTGATGGTGCCTTTCGTTTTAATAACAGGTATTGCACTTTCAAACACAGTTGTTAGTTCAATTAATAAGAGCATGAATCCTTATGTTTTAGAACAAGGACAAGAAGCTACTATTGGTGGGCAGATGTTAGTAACAAGTGGTTACTATGCTTACATTGGAGATGAAAGTGAACGAGCTGAAATTGAAATAAAGTTTATCACAGGAGAACTTGACTACAATGACAAAGATGTTGTTGCTGAATATTATGACTTCAGAGATCTAGACTTCTTCGTAGGAATAATTGGTGGACTTGTAATACTCGTAATGTTCGTTATGAGCTCCATTAGTTTTATACAAAGAATCTTTGACATCATACTGCTGTACATCGTTTCGCCCATTAGTGTCTCAACCATCCCCACCGATGATGGTCAGAGATTTAAACAATGGAAAGAAATGCTTATTGGAAAGGTACTCGGTGCTTATGGCATCATACTATCAATGAACTTATTCTTCATTATAATTCCACAGGTACAGCAGATTGCGTTCTTTGGTAATGCATTCAAGAATGGAATTGTAAAAATACTCTTCCTGATCGGTGGTGCGTTTGCAGTAACCAAAGCAAATATTGTTATTGCTAATCTTACAGGTAGTCATGCCGGTGGTAGCGAAACAAGAGAACTTATTGCCAACATGCGAACAGGCAAAAATATCACACGAGCAATTGGCACAACAGCACTTGGTGTTGGAGGTGCAATTCTTGGTGGTAAGAACTTTACAACAAACAACAAATCAGGTGGATTTGCAAGTGGTATGAAAAGCACTTTCACCTCACCAACAAACTCTTTATCAAATCCTGATAACTTAACAAAAGCATCAAGATATGGAAAGATGCCAACTCGTATAGCAACACTTCCAATTGGAATTATGAAAGATATTGCAACCGGTGGAATTGTTGGTGCTGGTAAGAACTTTGTTCCTAGACTTAATAACATTGTCAAAGGAAATACACTATTCAATCATCCACAAAGTTTGAAAAAACCAAATGCAGATATAAAGGAGAACAATGATGCGAATAATTCCGAAAAACACTAAGGTCCGACTTCAATTTTACAAAGGCGTTAATATTACCGATGTAATTCTTGCAATGATTGGACTTGGCTTTTTAGCATTAGCAGTGTCTAGTAATCTCCCAAGTAAATGGGTAATCTCGGTAGTAATATTGGTTATATTCTGTCCGTTATATATACCGGTTGGAGATATTAAACTATACAATGCTATCGGATATGCCTTGAAATTCTTATTTGCGAAAAAGACATTTTCAAAATCAAAGCATGGAAAGGCAAACATAGGAACAATAGTTCCTTATGCAGGAATTGAAGATAATTTAATTAAACAAAAAGAAAATGGCTTTACAGGTGTACTTGAAATAAAGCCAATAGAGTTTAACTTATTAAGTGAACATAAACAAAACTACTATATTGATGGATTATTTTCAAATATATTAAAAAATGTAGGAATATTCCAAGAATTCAACATTGTAAAACTTGATAGACCTATTATTTTTGATAAATATATTTCAAATGAATTAACAACAATTCAACATTTGATTGAAGCCAACGAAAACAAGAATTTATCAGAAAACGAATTCAGAGCAAGAGTTGGAGTTCTTGAAGATAGAATTAATATTGTCGATAAGATAAACTCAGAAGAAAAAATATATGCAAGCTCATATTATATCGTTTTGCATGATATAGACAAAAAGAGTTTGCAAGACCCATTAAACATTATTAAAAACATGCTTAGAAGCAATAGCTTGGAAGCAGAACAACTTAATAACAAGGAACTAGCACTATTTATTAAATACTCATACACAAATCAATTTGATGAAAGAGAGTTCGATAAATTAAGCGAGAAAGATTATATCTCGAAAAGTGTTCCTGATTATGTAAACTTTAAAACAACCAAAGTAATGCAAGATGATCAACAATTAACACACTTTGTGATTACTGATTATCCTTTGCAAGTTCCAAATGCTTGGGGTCAAGAATTATTTGACTTACCAAACACTAAGGTTGTTTTAAAAGCTGAGCCTGTTGATCGTTTAAAAGCCATTAAAAGAATTGATGGCGCTATAAACGAATTGCTCAGTCAAAGAGATATTGGAAAAGCAAGTAGCCAAATAGACAAAGAAACTCACTTGTCAAGTTTGCAAAATACACTTGTTGGACTCCAAAATGAAAATGAAACATTTTTTGACACATCAATTATTATTACTGCCTACGATTTGCCAAAGCAATCCACGAACAAAAAATTTGTTAGAAGAAAACTGAAAGAAATGGGATTTAAGTTTGCAGAAATGTTTGGCAGACAAATTGATGGATATATGTCGGGACTGATTGCCAAAGGTAATCAATCAAAAATAAATCGTGGTCTTAACTCTTCTATTATTGCATCTTGTTTCCCCTTTGTAAGTAATGCAATTTTAGATGAAAATGGACTTTTAATTGGAGAAAACAAACTTCCAACATTTGTGGACTTTTTCAAAAGAGATGATGAGCGTGTAAACAGCAATATGGTAATTATTGGTAAATCCGGAAGTGGTAAATCATTTGCGACAAAAACAATACTTACAGGACTTGCTAGTAATAACGCAAAAGTCTTTATTCTAGATCCTGAAAATGAATATGGAAATCTAGCAAAGAACATGCAAGGAAAAGTTCTTGATGTTTCAAGTAGTAAAGATGGAAGAATTAATCCGTTTCACATTATCAACTCACTTGATGATGAAAATGAAGATGGAACAAACAATTCGTTCTTTGCACACTTACAATTTCTTGAAGAATTCTTCAGGTTGATATTAACAGGAATAAATCCTGATAGCCTTGAACTTCTAAATAAGATAATTCTTGAAACTTATCAAACAAAGAAAATCAATGCAAAAACTGACCTTACTAAATTAACACCGGATGATTATCCAACATTTCAAGATTTAGCAGTATTAGTTGATAACAAACTTAATATTGAAAAAGATGAATACACAAGATCTTGCTTGAAAGTATTGTCCAACTATTTAAGTAAATTCAAAAAAGGTGGAAGAAATAGCAATTTGTGGAATGGACCTACAACATTCGCACCACAAGAAAACTTTGTGTGCTTTAACTTCCAAAAACTACTTGCAAATAAAAACAATGTTATAGCAAATGCTCAAATGCTATTAGTTTTAAAATGGCTTGATAATGAAGTCATTAAAAATAGAGATTACAATAACCTCTACAAAACAAATAGAAAAATAATTGTAGCTATAGACGAAGCCCATGTGTTTATTGATGAAAAGTTCCCAATAGCACTCGACTTTATGTACAACCTAGCAAAGCGTATCAGAAAATATGAGGGTATGCAGATAGTAATTACACAAAATGTAAAGGACTTTGTCGGTAGCCCTGAACTAGCACGAAAAAGTTCAGCAATTATCAATGTAAGTCAATACTCGTTGATTTTTTCATTAGCGCCAAATGATATGAATGATTTGTGTACGCTCTATGAAAAGGCAGGTCAAATTAACGAGATTGAAAGCGATAACATTGTCAATCTTCCAAGAGGCTGTGCATTCCTGATTACAGGTCCTGCACGAAGAACAAATATACGCATTATTGCAAGCGAATTAGTGAGAGAAACTTTTGAAAATTAGGAGTAATAAATGGAAGAAAATAAAACCTTTACAACGGTTGACGATTTAATCAAACAAGCCGAAGAACAATACACACAATTTATTAAAGATGGAAAATACAAAGACCTACTCCTTTCAATGAGTAACCTAAATTGTTATTCCATCACAAACCAACTTTTGATCTTATCACAACTTCCAACTGCGAGATGTGTAAATGGAATGAAAGTTTGGAACTATAATCACCGAAATATCATTAAAGGACAAAAAGCAATCAAAATCATTGCTCCTCTAATTGAGAAAAGAAAAGAAGAAATCCTTGATGCCGATGGCAATGTCGTTGACACCAAAGAGGTTGAAATTGTTGGCTACAAAGTAAGTTATGTATTCGACATTTCTCAAACTGAGGGTCGTGAACTTTATGAATTTAAGTGCGATGAACTTACAGCAGTTGAAAACTTTGACACCATCAAAGAGGCATTAGAAAGAACAGCACGTGGCTATTCTTTTGAATATAAACCACTCGAAGAAAGTGTTGATGGTTATTGCGATTATGAAAACAAGCAAATCGTGATTAAAGATGGTATGCCTCACGAAAAAACACTAACCACTCTTATTCATGAGATTGGACATGCTCTTGCAGAAGAAAGAGTTCGAGTTAATTTTAAAGGACTTACACCAAAAGAACAAAGACAAATTCGTGAAATTGAAGCTGAAAGCATTGCTCTTGTAGTTTCTAATAGACTTGGACTTCATACAGCAGACTTTAACATGGCTTATATTACTACTTGGTCTGATGGAGATATTGAAAAATTCAAAGACAATATCAATGTTGTTCGTAGTGTTAGTTATCAAATCTTATCAAGCGTTGAGCCAGCAGTTCAAAATGCTTTAAGAGAAAAAGAAAAAGGCATCGAAAAAGCCGAAGAAACCACACAAGAAGCCACACAAGTCGAAGAACAAGCAAGTAATCAACAAACTGAAGAAACAGCCGAAATTGAGGCTGTAAACGAGCCTGTTGCCGAAGAAAAGCCAAAGAAAACAAGAACAAGAACTAAAAAGTCGGAGGTTGAACAATGCTAAGGATTAATGGAGAAATTACAAATTTTATCAACGATTGTGAATTTGAGGACAAAACACAATTAATGGACAAATTAAGAAGTCTTAGAAAAAGTCCAAACCTAGACCAAAATAAAAGTTACAAAGTGTTTTACGACCTAATCGGAGTTGCTATTCAACAAGCATTCTATGTTGGAGAAAAACAACTTACAAGATATAAAAACTACTGCAATTATAGGGCTCAAACAGGAGCAAATAATGGACAATCAAATAAGAGTAATAATTAAAAAACCTTATGAAAAAGCTGAAATAGTAAATATGGACAATTCCCTTGATGAATTTAAAAAAATTATAAGATGCAGAACTGCAGAGTTTTGCATCTTCCCACAAGGGAAAAACATTGTAATGATTATTGACGATGATGGTAAATATATGCAACCTGATGGCAATTTTGTCGTTCCTGAATTTAAAGACATTATAGTTGGACCTTGTGTTTTTGTTGCCACCGATGAAAATGGCGAAACTATTGGACTAAATGATAAACAAGAGAAAACTATTACTAAATATTTGGATGATTTTGAATTAAAGCAAGGCGATGATATTGCATTTGCAGATGAATTAATTATTAAAGCAATAGTCAAATTTAGAAAAAACTATGAGGATGACTTATGTTAAACAATCAATATAACAGCTTTAATCTTAAAACAACTAAAAAACAAGAAGAACAACAAGAAAATAAGCAAACCGGAACATCTAGTGAAAAAACAAAAACGAAGTCCACAACATCTTGGGTGCAAGTGTTTGCTATTGCTATGTGTGGAGTCTTATTCCTATTTGCATTATGTTCAAGAATTCTATATGAATTTAGAACTGACGACCACTCAAATACTGAGGTTGTAGTTGGTGCATGCACATTTAAAAACAATGTATTAATTAAATATGATGGTAGCGATCCAATAGTTGATATTCCTATTTGCTATGAAATTGATGGCGAACAATATGGAATTACTGAAATAAAAGAAAGAGTTTTCTATGGAAACTCTGTTGTCGAAGAAATCAACATGCCTCATCAAATAACAAGAGTTGGAATCTTTGCTTTTAGAGAATGCAGGAATCTGAAGAAAATCACACTTTCAAATAAGATTGAAGAACTTGGAGATAGTTGTTTTTGGAATTGTATAAGTTTAGCAGAAATTCACTTGCCTACAAGTTTGAAAGAAATTGAGCCTTATGCATTTTGGAATACAGCCATCACCGAAATTGACATACCTGCTAGTGTCACAAGAATAGGTCTTGGCGCTTTTAATAGATGCTCAAAACTTGAAGATGTGTATATACGCAGTGATAAAGTGGTTAGCACTTCATTTACAAGTGTATATCAAGCATTTTCAAATTGTCCTAATTTACAACATATTTATGTCCCTGCAGAATTAGTTGAAGAATATAAAACACATGAACTTTGGTCTTTATATGCAGATAAATTTACAGCAATTGGAGGTGTGCAAAATGCCTAATTGGGTAAGAAGTTCATTAACTATCGAGGGTAAAAACTCAGATAAAATACTACTAGATTATATAAAAACAGACGATTTTGAGGATGTCGTATTTGACTTTAACAAAATTAAAGAAATGCCTGAGGATTTAAACATTATTGCAGG
>JAFVUY010000261.1 GCA_017502465.1 Bacilli bacterium
AAAAGATGCTCCAAATAGAAGGATTTTGTGCTGCTGGTTTGAGGAGAATTACCCTAATATCTACCAAGCACTAATCGATTGGCATAACCAAAGCAGCATATCCATAAAGAGTGCTGCCAACCGAGTAGAGAGCGAGATAATGAACTCGATATGTGATGACCTACGAGACTTAGGGTTGCATCCATTTCGACTCCACGATGCAATCTACCTACCCCAAAACGAGATTGGCGAAGTGCCTTTTAATATCAATGAGCGAGTCCACAACTACATTAATAGAAGAACTGCATAAAAGACCTTCTTGATTATAGTTTGTGGTTATTTATATCAGGGTGTACATTTTACAATAATTCTTACTAACTTTGGGCAATAAACCTAAATGCATAAATGGAGAAGACAAACATTATCCCTATTGATGACAAACTGAATTTATTTGCTGAATACTTAGCAAATAATGATAGAGCAATACTATCTGCTCGTTTCGGTGATGGAAAAACATTCTTTTTAGAAGAATTGAAAAAGAGTCTTTCCGAAGAGTATCATTTTTTAACATTGTATCCAGTATTATATCAGGTTGCTGACAACAAGGATATTTTTGAGTATATAAAAAGAGATATCTTAATTCAGTTGTTAATGAGTGGGGATATTGTCCTTGATGATAATAAGTATAGTTACATAGAATCTATAGAGGGTTTTCTTAGCACCAATTTTAATAAAATCATAAATGATGCTATCTCAGTGGTTGCTCCGTTGCTAACTTTTGTTCCAAAGGAGATGATAGATATGTTGCAAAAAAACATTTCTAGGTTTAGGGAATATCACAGCAAGATAGATAAATCACAATCGGATACTATTGAGGATTATATAAACTCGTTTACCAATCAAACTGGTGGCATCTATGAATTCGATCCAATATCTCGTTTAATATGGGATTTGCTGTCTGACCTTAAGAAACAAACCAATAAGAAGGTTGTATTAGTTGTTGAAGATTTAGATAGGATTGATCCTGCTCATATATTTAGAATAATGAATATACTTTCTGCTCATTGGGAAATGAATGATTATTCAGAAACTAAATTGAGTTTTGGAAGTGTTTCAAACAAATATAATTTTGACAAGGTATTGCTTGTATGTCATTACCAGAATATCAAAAATATATTCCATCATTTTTATGGTAGGGATACAGACTTTACTGGATATATCCACAAGTATTCACCAGTATTACCATTTGAATATTCATTAAAGACTCTGGTTAGAGATTGGATAATAGACCATCTCCCCTCAGATTTTACAACATATGAGTATGTCAAGCAAACAATAGCAGACTTGATATTATCTCGTTATTGGTCATCTGAAGGGATTCTAACAAATCTTCGTCACATAACAACATTCTTTACAAAGAATGTTTATAGGGTTAGTACTAATATTATTTCTTTTCATTTACGAAACTATAACCTGGAATCTAATAATAGAGTAACTAAGTTGCTTTGTATCTTAAAAGAATTCCAAATAACCATAGATTTTTTCTTTAATCAATATAAATCTATTCATATAATTGATAAGAGACATATAGCAGAACTTAGTGAATTTATTGGACCTTGTTGGTTGTTACATCCATATATTGACAAAGGTGAAGATGTAATTCATTTTGATGCTTGTGCAAAAGATACGATAGATTGTAGAATAGGCAATAGTAGTATGTATTTTAATATTAATGTTGTAACAGTTTTGTCAGATAACAATAGATTTCCAAAAGCAAATTATATAATAAAAGAAATTGATGTTTCTCGTGCTCCTCAGGGTTTTAATGATGTAGATGCAATGAAAAGGATTTTTGAAAAATGTAAGGAGTATATATATTAAATACATTATAACAAAATCATATCCTGACTACATAGACCATACATCTCATCTTACAAGAAATTAAGGTAACATCCCCAATCCCACAAGCAATATTCATAACTCCATACCTCTCCACTTGTTGGGGAGGTTTCTCTTTATTATTGGATACATCCACAACTTACCATTAATCACTTTTCAAAGACATCAACTATGTTTGGAGATGTAATGAAACTTAATCCCAAATTGAAAACTATATCAATACT
>JAFVUY010000262.1 GCA_017502465.1 Bacilli bacterium
ATAATATTATCCCTATAACAATATACATATATGCTGAAAGAAGGATTAGAATATACAAGCACTACAGTAGTAGCACCCGGCAACTGCGCATCGGCAGTCGGCTCAGGCGGTCTCGAAGTCTTTGCCACACCCTCAATGGTCGCACTAATGGAGAACGCAGCAATGAATGCTGTCGCACCCTTCCTGCCCGAAGGCTCCACAACCGTAGGAGCAGAGATAAACACAACTCACATAAAACCGTCGGCATTAGGCTCGGAGATAAAAGCAACAGGACTCCTCACCGCAGTCGAAGGCCGCAAGCTCATATTCAACGTAGAAGCAAGCGACGGAGCCGGCATCATCGGAAAAGGAACACATGTACGCTTCATCGTCGATACCGAACGCTTCATGGCCAAACTGAAGTAACGCACAAGTACAAATAAAAACAATCCCCAGAACAGCCTTTGATGAACGGTGGTCCTGGGGATATTTTTCTTTTTATGCTTTCCAAGCGGTTCCATTTCCCAATCTTTTGGGAATCCCATAGCCGTAACATCAATATTTGGATATTTTTGCAATAGTTGTTTGAATTTATTTATAAAGTCGTTGTTTTCATATATACTATTTTGCCAGTAAATGATACAACACAACTGTGCATAAATTTTATGGGTGTCTAAATTTAAATTTGTAATCCAATCATTTGACATCGATTTAGGTAACTGGGGAATCATTGAGAAACGCCTGTTCCAAACTCGTGCATGATGGGCACAACAATTACGTAATACGGCAATACTTCTCATCCAACTTTCAAGATATTCGTGCTGCGGAACACCAAAACTCTTTGCAATGTCTTTTTTAACATTCTTATCTTTGAAGTTACTATATAGTTTAGAAAGTACACCAAATGACGCAACTTCTAAAGTTTTCCAAGACGGAGGCATATCAGGAAAGTCATATTTTCGATAATGTTCCTGTATAAAATCTTCCTTAGATCTGTCTAATTCTTTTCTAAGACTTGCAATATTTTCTAGTTGTTGTTTTAAACTTTTTACTAATGTGTCATCCATAAACCAGAATGGACCATACATGATAGAAAAAGAGTGAATAACCTTTGTGCGTAATGCAATTTCAATGCTTTGTATTGCAGAAAATATTAAAGCACGTAACTCCTTGTCAAAATAATATAGTGATAATGCGTTATTGAAGTGACTATTTGGTTTGAATTGGTGTCCTTGGTCCTTTTCTTCCATTGGTCGCCAATAGCTGGCTAATCTAAAATAACTGATTATTGAGAGAGTCTTGTTGGCTTGATTCTCATCATCAATAATCAAACCGTTTTTCTTTAAGCGTTCAATTTGTTCTTGGATACTTAACGCTTTGTTGTTGTATTTATTCATAGTATAAAAAGCAAAAGTTCCGCCCTGGTACGCTGTTCTATGGGAAGCGTGGCGGAATCTGTTACCGCAAAGGTAGCATAAAAAAGGAACGTATGCAATAGTAAACCTCCAAAAAATGTCAAATCAGAGAACTTCTTAGCTCTTGTTTATGAATATAGCCAAGATTGAGAACCTCGGAATCGCTACTGTTATGAGATTTAAGAAAGAGCTTTGCGAATAAACACAATAATCCCCTAAGACTGCCTTGATTATATGTGGGCGGTTCCGGGGGAGTTTATTTTAACCAGTCGGAAATCCCGACAAGTTCTTTTTTAGTTTGAGAATAATTTTGTTCAATCATTTGTTTTCTAAACAATATTGTTTATTTTTGCGATATGAATGCTACAATAGAAATACTCAAAGGATTACATCCAGGTTTGTTTTTGCAACGAGAATTAAAGAAACGTAAACTCAGAAGCGGACATTTTGCTGAATCAATAGGCGAACATCCGCAAACGCTCAGTGCTATAATCCGTGGACGCAGATCTATGAATATTCCGCTTTCACTTCGCATTGAAAGAGCCTTAGGATTGGAAGAGGGTTTCTTGATGACTTTGCAAGTGCATTATGATATTTCAGAGGAGAAACGACGGTTGTCAACAAACAATCGTCCGGATTGCAGCAAGTTCCGTTCTACACTATTTTGGGACACATCATTTGAGCATATAGATTTTATAGCACACAAACGTTATGTTATAAATAGGATATTTGAACGTGGTACAGAAGAGGAGATTTTAGAAACAATTCGTTTTTATGGTAAAGACACAATTTTGGCAACAATAGACTTTGCTGCAACTTCTCCTTTTGCCGAAAATATCAAACAAAACTTGAAAGCATACCTTGAATATGAAGCATAAGTCCTTGCCAACTTACAATTGCTTGACTTTCTGTCATATCTTGCGCCCTATAGTTTTGTGGTATTGCTCTTGAACTGCTGTATCAAAGCGTCCGACAACGGAACACGGCAATCGATAATGTAACCACGCTCCACAAGGTCTATCACCGACAGTAGCAATAACGCCTTGTGCGGTGCAGGTTTCCCACATTTTCTCATCGTGTGCAGTGAAGAAAAACTGTTAATGTAATAGTTAAGGTCTTTCATTACTAAATTTTTAGGTAGGCAACTAGTCAAACAAAGTTCCTTACATATGAATATGTTAATCTTGCATTTCCTTATAATTAACAAACGGTTCGCAAAAAGTCTTATTGACAACTCTATCGCGCATTTTGCTCATATCTGTAAAGTTTCGGGATATATTCTGTACTATATCCAAATAATTATCCCTACCATTTTCATTGATATAATAGTATGGTTTGATTGAAACACAATTTTTGTGTTCGAATATCGTCTTAAGCATTGTTCTGTCTGATAAGCCACAAGAATGTCCTATTATACAAACTTGGAACGGTTCGGACTCAATAAAAGAAAGAAGCTGGCGATAATTGGGAGTTTCCAAGTAGCGATAAGTTTTGAAATGCCTTAAATACTCATTATCGTTCTTTTTTAGAATAACTTGATGCTCATCATCAGTTTCATCTCCATAACCGAAAACAATACTATCCGGATTTGTTAGTTCTCCATGAATATGATTGACAACAAATCTGTCATTCTGTGGCAAATACAAATCAGCAGTATTAGTGTAGTTGAAGTTTAATAGCATCACACGATTAGGCAAGAGAAAGTTTTTTCCTGCTTCATCACTAAATTGGCGATTTGATAATATTGCGGGCTGCTCCTTTTTAAGCAACTTCTCTATTTCTTCTTTGCTATAATTCGAAATTCCGTAATCACTAAAAAAGTGGAACATTGCTCCAGTACTATTTATATCGCCTCTATTATAGATAAATTTAGTCCAATGCATCGATGCAGATTCTGCTATTTCATTTTTTGAAAATGGAGCAAGCATTTTCTCGCGTAAATCATTTTTAACAATCGAAATATTTATATTCTGACTTTGAACAGCACCAAGATATTCTGTAAGAAGGTGTTGAACAACAGTCAAATCTCTATTCAATTTTCGTATCTTATCCTTCTCATTCACATTCTCAACAAGCAATTCGTAATAATCATTCTCTACATCTACCCACCCTTTAGATTCAATAGACTTTGATATACGAAATAGTAAATCAGAAAGCTTAAATTCTATAACCCCTTTTTTCTTTTCCTTATCTAAAATTGTCTCTTTATGCTTGAAAACATTTTGTTCAGTAGAACCTGTATAAAAATAGCCTGATAAACAACCTGAGCTACAAGTTATTTCAAACAGTTCATCTTTTTCAAATTGACTTGTACTACTATAAAGCAACTTTAGCCATCTTCCCCAATACCAATTTATAAAATGTTCATATTTCGTTTCAAGACCATGCGCGAGGTCAAAACCGTTACCAACTATAATTACCCTATTCATGTTTAATGTTTTGTATTTAAAAAGATACTATTAAAAGTCTCATTTTGTCAATAGTTTCTGAGTTCAAACCAACTCTTTGTCTAATTATTATTGATATAAGCCTAAACTATAATAAACGCTTATTTATAATATTCGCGGAGCCATAATACCAGATGTCATCTTATAACCTCGTCCACTAATTATCATATCCGCCTCATACTCATTGTCACAAAAGCGTTCTATATACTCTCGAAACATCATATTGTTGTTTTCGCGACACTCATCGACTTTTATAATTTGTAAATCATTCATACTAAACAATGCAGACAGTTTGTACTCTGTCATTTCTTGCAATGAACGTTTAATTTGGAGTTCCGATTCTTCATCTTTTGTGAATATAGTAATATTCTTCCTACTTGCCCCTACTGATGATTGTTGTTTGAAAAAGGGCTTAAAATATTGACTATCATTTACGCCCAAAGAGTGTCCAAAAACAGTAATGTCGTTAGCAGACAATAAATCAGAGACCATCGCTGGTGGACTATAATTTGAATCAAAAGACTTCTGAATAAAATCATATTCTTGAGAGATTTTATAATCTTTTGTACCAATAATTATATTGTTGTTCTCTACTGAACCATGTATATATTTAGTAATAGCATCAAACCTCTTAGGCCAATTAGCATCTATATTGTTTGTCAATTTCATATAATTAAAAGTGTATATAGTATGATATTGAGAAGCGATTTTATCATATACAAAAGCACGCGCCACAGCTGCTGCAATAGAGTCTTCTTTAATACTTCCACTTTGCACCTGTGTCACGTATTGGATTAGTCCTGTTTTTATCAACCGCAACGCTTTTGCATCTCTTTTTACTGGAGATAAGAAAGCATCTGAATGAACTAGTATATGATTATTGGAAGATAAATTCAAGATATTGTCTGCCAATAGCCTATTTATAATAGTAAGATTATCTTGTATTATAGGTAATGTAGTGTGGGTTGGTATTTGTTTAATCTGTACAAGAATTTTTCTTTCACTTACATTATACAAATCGTAATTATTATCTTCAGCTTTAATTTTTTCGTAGTAATTCAATATTTCGTTTTCTAAATCATACCACTTGACAACTTCTAAATTATCAACCCATTTTTCATTAAGGTGCTTAATTATCGGAGCCGGATAGTCTTTGGGACAGAATTCTGACTCATAAAAATCCTTGTATGATGTTTTTCGACCTAAATCAAGGTCAAAGCCGTTACCTAAGATTAGAACTTTATTTGTGATTTTAGCCATAGTATTTGTTTTGCATAATTAAATACAAAACCTATGCCAATTATTTATTTTCAGTCAACAGATTTATATATAAGTTCTTTTGTCACAAATACAGTAATTATATGACAAAATGCCTTGGCACAAGTGTCAAAGCATTTATCGATATTGGAATTATTGTCAATCTAACTTATTTATGTGTCTTGCACCTTGTTTAACAAATCATCATACGAAGCTACTGCATCGTAACGCACAGCACTTGTCGATACGTCATTAAATAGTTTTCTCGCGCAAGCAATCTTTGCTTTCTCAACACCTCTCAATTCCATAGAATCCAAAGAGC
>JAFVUY010000263.1 GCA_017502465.1 Bacilli bacterium
AACTATGAAAAATTATTTGGATTACTTTTTGGAACAGCGAATGAACTCTGCTGATGGCGAAGAGATAAAAGGAGCTTTGGAAGCTATCAGTATCGAGGAGAAAAAATGTCTTGAACTGTTCAAAATACAGATAAGTCATTGCCAGCAACAATTAGCATTGATTGGTGAGAGAATTACTGCAGGGTGGCATACTCATGAACTGATGGTTAAGAAACGTGCTTTTGAGGAACAGGAGTATGTACTGAATGTCGCAGCGCAAATCCAGCAGTGTTCGTATGAGACCAAAGGAATTCAGAAGTTGCTATATTTTGAAAAGAATGAAAGTAGTAAGGAAAGAATAGCTGTTGAAGCTTCTGTGATGATGTATGAATGGTGTGAAGATTTGAATGAACTTACCGGAAAGAAGTATCAAGATATAGCCCAAAGGTTGTTGTCGCAGGCTGCGTTGGCCAAGACCAGAATTGCCAGGAAGAAACTGGCAGATTTCTTTAAACAGGAGAAACCTGTGCTTTCTGAGATACGGCATAACACAGGGGCACATCGAGAACATGACTTCATGAAGCAAATGGAAGTGTTGGAAGGTGTTGGTTGGTCAGACACGATTGAACGACTGCATAGATTTGAGGAGGTTACATTGGAGTTAGGGAAGACAATGAAACCATTAATGGATGCAGGGCTGAAGAAAATAGGGGAGGCTTTTGGGAAATAATATTATGCATTTGAATAAAATAAAGGTTAAATACGTTAATTTTGCCTCCTTATTTCTGACATTGTCCAACCCTCAATTCACCTCTCTATCGTTTAATGTATAAGTTGTTGATTATCAATGCTTAATATATTCAAATGATGAAGTTGGAGCAAAATTAGATAATTTATTTGATTATGTCAACAAAGGAGAACTTAATGACTATATATCTTATTTGAATGCATCCTTTTATCTGCTTAATTATAAAAATTTATATTCTAAAACAGATGAAGAAATCATGAAAGGTATTAAAACAGGTATAGGGTTGTTTATTGATAGGATAGAAATTACTTATTTTGTAAAAAGCAACTTGCATATGGTAGAATCTCATCTTTCTGAGTCTGTAAGGGTGGTATATGATTATATCGAACTCACGTTAATTTATTAAAGAACAAAGATGCTATTTTAAATTTAAAAGAATTTCAAGTGATTCAAGAATTTATTGACAAATAAAGGGACAATCAGCTACATATATGCTCTTTTTCTGTTGTTGATAATTAGAGCATTCAGATTCTAACACTACTTTCATTTTATTAATATAAATAAATATATCTGACAATATACACTGATTTTGATTTGAAGAAAGCATTTCATCAAAAAGAAAGTACGATTTTTATAAAGGATGAAACAATTGGAAATACCTTTCTTCTTGCAGGTAAAATACAGGAAGGTCATTTACCTCTAATAATATTGAAGCGATTGGAAGGAAATAGGGTTTGCAATGTTTCGGTTGGTGAAAGAACAATAATTCCTGTTACCGAAGAAATGGTTCCTGACTTATTGGCATTATGGGAAACATTGGAAAGCGAGCGAATTGAAATAGATATAGAAGATGTTGTAAAGAGAAAATTCAATCTGTATTATGGGAATTGAGGGTATGCAATAAAAAAAAGGACGTTTGTATAGCATTAAATCCGAATATTCTTTTTACCTTTGCAAACGATAAGCTTAAACGATTGCTGCAGAATGAAGCAAATAGCTCGCTGCGAATTCGGTGGAGGATTATCGGAGGTTTCTTTAAATAGATTGATTATTAAACTTATAAAGAAATAAATTCGGATCCCAAGCGGATCACCAAAAAGAAGGACTTCATTACGAAGTCCTTTTTTGTTTAGATATACTGCCTATGATTACCCGTTGCTATCTTGAAATAACCAATATCTGTAATCTGGATTGTTTGTTCTGTCCCAAGACGGATAGAGCCAAGCATCGTCTTTCCATGGAGGAATTCGAGTTATTGACAGATAACTCCGTGGACAAATCAAGTTCCTCTATTTTCATTTAAT
>JAFVUY010000264.1 GCA_017502465.1 Bacilli bacterium
TTTCAGACTGTTGACAAACTTATTTAATAAGTGGTCGACAGTTTTTTTTTATTTATGATAGAATATGCACGGCAAAAAGAATCCTGTTTAGCGCAACTCATACAGTTCTTTTTGCCTTTTATTATGCAAAATATGGTATAATAAAGGTGCGCTTAAACAGGAGAATATTGTATGACTATGACTAACAGACATAATCGCAAAAGCGATTGTTTTATTTTATTAACGATTGAAGAAATGGTACCGCAAAATCATTTGGTAAGAAAGCTTGAGAAAGGAATCGATTTTAGATTTATCTATCCTAAAGTTGAACACCTTTATAGTAAAGTTGGAAAACCAAGTATTGATCCAGTGGTACTTTTTAAATTGCTTATTTTAAATATCGTAGATGGGAACAACTCTATGAGAAAGACTTGTGAAAGAGCTCAAACGGATATGTCTTATCGTTGGTTCTTGGGTGTTGATGCGTATGAATCGATTCCTAATTATTCAACTTGGAGTCAAAACTATATAAGAAGATATAGCGATTCAAATATCTTTAACGAAATCTTTGATGAAATATTGTCTCAAGCAATCAAAAGAAGATTCGTGGATGTGACAACAGTGTTTGGTGACGGTACTCATCAAAAAGCAAATGCCAACAAAAAGAAAAATCATAAAGAAGAAGTCGAAATCGTGGCAAAGAAATATGAAGAAGACTTATTAAGAGAAATCAACGAAGATAGAGAATGCATTGGATTAAAACCAGTAGAAACAACAGTAAAAAAAGAATATGTTAATGATGAAGAGACAGGAGAAGTCAAAGAAGTAACAAAAACAAAAACAGTAACTGTTTCAAACACCGATCCTGAATGTGGACTATTCCACAAAGGTGAGAAGCAAAAATGTTTTGCTTATGCGCATCAGACATTCTGTGATAAAAATGGTTTCGTATTAACGGTAAAAACTGCACCTGGCAACTTACATGATAGTGTTGTCTTCTTCGATGCTTATAGAGAACTTAACGAAAAATTTGCAGGACTTATTCAAAATGTGTCATTGGATTCAGCTTATAAAATAGCACCAATATGTAGAGAAATAGCGATGAACGGACAAAAAGCATTTATGCCATACACGAGACAAAAAGGTAAAAAAGGATATATTAAAAAATATGAATTCGTCTACGATGGAGAAAATGATATTTATATCTGTCCAAATGAGAAGACCTTATATTTTACGACAATCAACAAAGAAGGATATCGCATATATAAATGCGAACCTAATGATTGCGAAGGATGTCCATTCAAGGAACAATGTACAAAATCAAAAGTTAAAATAATAACACGTCATATATGGGAAGATTTTATTGATGAGGTCAACGAATTAAGGTATACCGAAGAATGGAAAGAAATCTATCCATTAAGAAAACAATCCATAGAACGAGTATTTGCAGATTGTAAAGAAAAGTTTGGAATGAGATTCACACGACTAATCGGACTTAAAAAAAATCAGCATCTGGCGCTGATGTCTTTTGCGTGTCACAATCTTAAAAGAATGTCATTATGGGGATGGAAATCTCCATAAGAATCATTCTTTTTTTTATTATTATTCAATAATTTATTAAAAATTCGAGTAAGAAAAAAGGAGATTCAAAATTTATAACAATTTTGAACCCCCGTTTTGTCAACAGTCTGAAAA
>JAFVUY010000265.1 GCA_017502465.1 Bacilli bacterium
ACGAAACGATAGAACTTGAACCTAAAATAATTTAAGAGGTTAAATATCAATGTGAGTGAAGAAGCTACGAATCCGGTTTATGATACCGTTATACGTTTTACAGTAAAGCAGGGCACAGAGTATGAGAGATGTCCATCTACTATCGATGATAATAAAAAGCGCCCGACAAATACTACTACTGTTGGGGCAAATGACTTTGACGCGTATTATTATTTTCCTAGTGGTGAATTAATATATACTAGAGATACGGGTCGATTATTTATAGGAAATAACACTTATCCGGCAATTACAGCTGGTTCTATTAGTGAGTCTGGAATTAAAAATCAAATAACACCAGGTGGCGTATTAGTCGGTAACAAATATCTAGGTTCATTTTCTGATTCAGCATTTGACAACAAATGGTTTAAATTTAGCGAATATAATTCTAATATTGACGCATATAATGGTGATTATCGTTTTGACGCTAGTTCTAGTATATTATATCTTTATGATACAAATGTAGAAGCACCTACACTTACTACCAAGGCACTATCCGATATTCATAGTACAAGTAAAATATCCGAAGAGCTTGCTACATTACATACAGATGAGACAAATACAAGTACTACTCGAAATTTTATTCCGTTTTTTAATTTTATACCAGATGGGAGAACGCTTGATATTGATACCGAAGGTAATACATTTACCAGCGGTAACTATGAATTTAAAATTCTTAAAGTTGTTAATATAGAATCGGAACCAGTTCATCAATGGTTTGATCATTCAACGAAAAAAGATACACCAAATAACAAAGTTACTACTGATTTTTATGTTGATACGAAAGATAATAATAAACTTAAATTGCGATTAAATGAGACAATTTTAAAAAACTTGTATCAAAGGACTGCCGTTGGGGAGACAGAAAAACAGCGAGTTGTTATTACTGATAATAGCGGTAATCTTCACATCTATTCGACTATTTCTAAATTAGAATTAGATAAATTAAATGGTTTGGCAAATTATCGAAGGTATGACTTAAACAATAATAAGTCGATGACTTACATCGGTTTAAATCAACATATTGGTCGACCTTTCTATATGAGTACTACTAATACTACAGTTAATAAAGGAAAATATAATGAAGAAACGTATCGTACTACGTACATAAAAGGTAATCATATAGCGAGAGATGAAAAGATGTCCACTAAATGGAATACTACTTATTCTACTCTCTGGGATAATATTGGTACACCTGAATGGACCGACGGCACTAATAGAGGCTCAATTTGGAGTAATATTGGTAATAGCCCTAATTATGTTGGAGATACCGGTCACAGCGGGAAAAATAGCGCAGCCAATCAAGGCCCAACATCTGGATTAGCGCATTTTGACCATAATATTAATAGTAGCGGAAAAGCAGCAAGCCAGGTTATCGATATTTGGCATAACATTGGCGATCTTTTGGCTTATGCAAATATTTGGAAATATGAAAACGGTAAACGTACTAATACAAAACAAATCAGTGGTAATGTAGTACCCGACAGCGGGAAGCGGTTATTCATCGGGTTATCGTTATCAAAGTCTTTGGGATTGTATTGGTGCTAGAAAACAAAGTGCAACAGACGCCAAACACTATAACCTATGGAATCATATTGGTGATAAGACTTCTTATACAACAAAATTACAAACTATTTCTTGGCCTTCTTCCCCGTCTTCTAACCCAATTCCGACTATCGGCACAAAAGCCGATAGCTTAAGTACTCTTAAAACGACCGTCTGGGGCGGTATAGAAAATTTAAGAAGTCAAATAAATGCCTTATATAATGGTCTTAAAAATGCCTGTACTTATATAAAGGGCTATGTAGATAATAAAGCCAATGGTTTACGCAAGTATGTAGATGATGAAATAGCTAAGCTAAAAAGTTATTTAAATAGTGTAAGCTATCACGGTTCTCCTAACTACCATAAGTATGTAGATTTAACTGCTTTATTCAAAGATAATACGCCTAGAGGTACCGGCACATATGTTACAGAGTATGATGGTTGGTTATATATTGAGACACCATATAATTCAGGAGGTTCTGAATTACAAGTTAAAGCACTAGGTCAGGCTGATTTCGTTTCAATTTCATATATAACATCTAATTATGGTGATGGTTCTCAAGAAGGTCCGTACTTATTACCATTTATGAGAGGAGATACTATTAAAATAGTACCAAGAGGCGGATGGGCATGGGAAGGCGCTGGCACCAACAGCCATATTTTTAGATATTATGGTAAACGCTGATTATCTATAACCGCAGCTAACATCCCAAAGCATTGCATTAAAGCGTTCATTAATATATTTGATGAGCGCTTTATCTATTTTTTTAATATATTTTTTCATATTAGAAGTAGACTCTGTAAAACCGAGCTCTTCAAACTTATCATATATAATATCAACCCCGCTCAACTAGACATAACCAGCGAGCAAGTTCTTCTTTAGACATTTCATCGGGTCCGAATATTTTTATCAAAATTTCGGCTAATTATTTCTGATTTAATTTTTTCTTTTATTTTCATTTAAACGCTTTTCGAGCAAAGTAGCAAATTGTTCTTCTGAAACTGCTCGGCCAATTAAAATAGGATTAGCGTTTATTGCAACCTTGTACTTAGAGCCACATCGAGGACAAATAAAGGTATTTTCTTTCGAAAAGTCAATAGGACAAGGGATTAAATCATTACTGCAAGAACAGGAAAAAGTTAATATATTTTTTAATGCCATGTTTTGGGCATGCTCTTGTATAGAGATATCTACTTTTTCTAAATGTGCGAACAATTCGGCTTTTACTTCCTCGCAAGCATTATTATAGTCTTGTTCTAAATTTTTCGCAAGCAAATTATATCGTTCTTTATTCTTCTTAAGTTGCGAATTATATTTTTCTTTAATTTTCTTAACTTTTTGAGAAACAATAATTTCCGATTGCTCTTTAAATTGCTTTTCAAGAGACTCTTCCAACTCTTTTTTGGAATTATTTAAATTAATATCTAGCTCTTCTTTATATTCATCAAATTTTTTTTCCAAATCTGTAAAAAAGCTAAAATAATTCCAAAATTTAGAACGATAATTTACTGTCGCAGCAGCAAACCCTATAAGACAAACAAATAATATTATACAAGTTAATACCATAATGAATTAAATTATTTTTTCATGCCAAATGTATCTTCGGGCTCTTCTTCCTTTGTTGCACCGAGTTTATCTAAGTCATCAAGCACTTCTGTAGATATTATATCATTAACTTTATCTAATTTTTTAGCAATTTTTCTAATAATTGAAATCTGATTCTTTTTAATGAGAGGTTGACGTGTCTGAGATTCCAAAAATTCTCTAATATGAGTAATTTGCTTAAATAAATCAACAAAAAGTGGTTCCAATTTATCTAATTCGCCAAACATACGCTGACGCTCATAAAAATTATTAACTTCCATTGCTTTATTAAGCAAATAACGTTGATTCATTTGAGGGGTTGCATCTTGAACATAACCCTTATCTCTACGAATTTTATATGGACTATTATTACGCAAGACACTAAATTCCTCATTAATATGTTTTCTCATGATAACTATATTTATTTTTATTTTTAAGAAGTTAAATGATAAATATTTGTATCATGGCAAGAAACCTTTTTAAAGAATCTTTCAAAACTATTTTACGCAATGACCTTCGTGTTATTAATGAAGCCGACCTTGCAGATGAGATGCAAGGCGATCTCGGTGCTGAAGGTGTTGACGCCGCCCAAGCTGAATTTGAGTCACAACTTGCTGATGATGTTAACAGCATTGACCCAAATAAGTACAATCGAGAAGAACAAAGACTCCAGGCTCACCTTAAACAGCGTGCACAAGAAAATAATGAACTCCTTTCTCAATGGGTAGCAACAATCGATGACTTTACATCTTTTGTTAATGATCCGAATCGTGATGATTCTATTAAGAACATTATTGAACGTGCGATGCCTGGCTCCGTACTTGAAAAAATTAAAAAAGCAGAAGCTCGTCGTCTTACCCGCGTTTCTACAGAAGCTGCTGCTCTTTCTCAAGCTCTTAAATCTTATATTGGTGGAGTCCAAACTGGCGAGCAATAAGAAAAACTTATCAAAAAGCAAAAATAAAATCGTTGAGGATAACCTCAACGGTTTTTCATTAATATTTTGTATTTAAGTAAGTCAGTTTCGCCATTAAAAGTATTGTTAATAATGCATTCTCGAGGAACCTCATTTTGGTTACCAAATATACACATTTCATTAAAATCTTTAAATCTCTTGCCGACTTTTTCAGGCCAAACAAAAACGGATTCACCATTTTCTAAAAGCAATTTTGTTTTTTCAAATGAGGCATCGTCTAACCACTGTGAATCTAATACCCATATAAAGCGATGATTAGAGCTATACATATCAAGCTGCTCTTCTTGAATATCTGTTAATGACTTTTCTCTGGAAGGTGTAATTCCACCAACTGCTACTCCATTCTTAACAAAGCACGAATCAATAGGTCCTTCAAACAAAAAAATTTCTTCTATATCATCATTTACTTTATCAATATTAAAAATACTTTTCTGAGAATTTTTCTTTGAAAGATATTTTACATCTTCCATAAAATCGTCAATGTTAGCGCCTATTGCTCGAGATTGATAAAAAATAACTTTTCCGCTATTATCATAAAAAGGTATTATCAAACGATTTTTATGTGTTTTATCCTTTAAGGATATATAAAAAGTTTTTGGTCGATTAATCGCAATATCCAATTTTCTTTTTGCAATATATTTTAAAGCCTTTTCTATAACAGAATTTGCTTTATAGTATTCTAGCTGCAACTTATTTGTTAAATCTATCGAATCAATTGGCAAATTTTCATCTAAATCATATTTGATGATATCGCTATAATCCTTTCTAGCTGAAATTTTATCTAAATTGATGATATTATATTCGCCTTCATTTAATTCTTCGCGTATATCTTCATAAGAAAGATTGCCCGCGGCCATGATCCATTTTAAAGGGCGTGAAGACCACCCGCAATTGTGACAATATATTAAGTTCTTAGATGGAATATACCAACATCTCTTCTTTTTTCCGAAAGATTTACCTTCTAAACAAATAGGGCAAGAGCAATGATATGTATCATTGCT
>JAFVUY010000266.1 GCA_017502465.1 Bacilli bacterium
GACAATATACAGGTTCAAATCCTGCCTGGGGAGCCACTTGTATGGGTCTATAAGTACTTTTCTTATAGACCCATATTTTTATCATTTTAACCCCATTTTAAGGGTTTTTCTAGTAAAAATGGGTATATTCACGACCTGGAGAAGATAAAAAGTCTTCTTCAGGTCTTTTTTTATGCCTTGAAACGCACGATAGATTTAGCATACACACAGTTCAGCACGACGGGTCAAAATATACGCTCCACCTGGGTTTGAACTAAATAAGTATTTCCAAAAGCCTATAATGTAGTCAATACACTACATAATGGGCTTTATTTTTTTGAAAGAATATGTTATAATTAGACTACACCATTATAAGGAAAGGTATCGGTGAACAGCATGGATAAAGATATTAGAAGAATTAGATTGCTAAAATTATGGGAAATTCTTTCAACTGAAACAGATAAGGAACACCCACTCTCGACAGAAGATATCATAGATAAACTTGCCAAGATAGGTATAGACTGCCACAGAATAACCTTGTATGAAGACATTAAACTTCTAAACAAATATGGATAAAATTTCTTATTTGATTCCCTGTTAATTTTGGCAAACTACTTGTAATTTTCTCAAAAAAAGAGCTATAATCTTTAACAGAATTTAACAATTTGCATGGTGGTAATAATATGAAACTAGACTATGCATCAGCAATAATCAACCTAAGAATTAAGTTAAACAAATAGATTTTTGAAAGGAGGAGTTCCCATTTATGAAGAAGATAATAGCATTTGTTTTAGGTATTATTTGTTGTATTTCATTAGCGGCTTGCGGCAACAAAGACAAAGTTAAATTGCCTTCATCAAATTATGAAAAAGTCCAGTTTGCTTTCAATGGTGTCGAAAGCAGCTTAAATAGCTCTAATTCATCGAAAAAGTTAAAGGCGAATAACTTATCAAAAACCGATATAAACCTTGCGATGTCATATGTTGAACCAGTAATAAAATTGATGGCCAATACTACAAATGCCGATGATATTTCAACCATTTATGGCGCGCTTTCAGTAGAAAAAGAAACATCTAACCCAGATTTTAAATATGATGAACCACCAATGATTCAATTCCAATATATGAAAGCTCTTTATGAAGAGGTTGGAAAAGATTTTGAATTTGGTATCAAATATTCATACACCATAACTGGGGAAATAAATTACGATTTCGCTAATAGGGAAAGCACTGATGAGCAAAAGTTTTTAAATCAGTATACGATGGAGCTTTCCGTTTTGATTGATATAGATGAAACTGATTTGATTACTGCTGAAGTCGGTTTCGATTTGACTTATTCAAATGGTGAAGAAAGCCGCCATCAAAAGAGATATTCAGAACTTGTTCTTGATTATGATATGAATGAGGCTAGCCCAACATATGAACTTACCATGATCGATGTAGATGACCTTTTATCTTTTACAAATGATGAGGAAAAATATATAAGCGCTGAATATGATTACGTAAATGTTGAAAAGAATGTCATCAAAGAGTGGAGAAAGTTTGGCGTTTGTTCTCCTGAGGAACTATCTCATTATCAAAACGATAACTTCGTGTATAAATATTCGGTTCTTAGAGCTTATAAAGATAACAGAATTTACCGCATCGAAAATGTATTTGAAAAAGATACTCGTTTAAAATCGGCTGTGCTGAATGGGCTTGGATTCATCGATGAGCTGGGCAGATTAGACGAGTTCAATCGCAAACAAAGCACCCAAAATAGCAAAATTCAAAGCGTTGCAAATAGATTTAACAACATATTAGGAACAGATATCGTCAATAGCCTTGTCTATACAGGGGCTACCGAAAAATGGGAAACGGATACCCCGCAAAATCAAGAAAATCTATTTTTAAGAGTTGAATCGACAGGCGGCTATCAATTATATGATGATGCATCGCTTATTAATTTATTCAATCCCAATGTCGGCTGGAATGAAAAAGGAATAAAACAACACCTGACGATTTATTATAAAAACGGCGAAGAAGAAACTCTTGCTGAGTACCATGATTTCAATGAATTAAATGTAAAAGTTCGCTCTACATCATATGATAAAACGAAATGGATCGATGTCGCAGATGGGAATGTCTTATTTACGGAAGTCATCAAACAATCTGGATTCATTGGCTATTACGAAAACAATCTTGATTATAAATCGATGACTTTGGAATTTGACATATCTTTAAAAGAGAACCCTAACGTAACACTACAATCAAATTTTCGCATAGATTTATATAATAGCAATTGTTACGAAGAACTTTTGAAAGATTGGGATTTGGTAGACAAATATATCGACGCTTATGCCCCTATTAAAGATGCGATTCCTGAATTTGATCAAGATTTTATTGGATCAATAAGATTTAGCCCTCAGACATATGGAGGTGATAGTGGGACTATAGGCTTATATTCGGAAAATGGATTGGTGACTGCTGTTACGGATTATCAAAATAAACTTAAGGGGCTAGACTTTGTTGAAAACACTTCCAACGGCACGTATACAAAGCGCGTAAGTGATGATTACGTTTTGGTTTTGACAGTATATAATCCAAACGAAAAAGTGAAATCCTCTTCTATTGAGTTTGAATTTAAACAAAGCGCAAAAAAGCAGGAAACAATAACAGACGTATTGAATAAACTGATTGGCAACAGCAACGTTATTATTCCTAATTTTGAAGAAGAGTTTAAAGGTGAATATGAATATAGTGTCGAGGATAATTTAATTAGAATCGAGACAGATAACCCTACATTGGTAAATAGCTATGTGTCTTTATTTTCAAATATTGATTACGGATTTGAGACTTATGAATACTTAGGCAGCCTTGCGGCAATCAAATACGTCGACGGAACGATATACAGAATCCGCAATATGGGCAAATCCATTGCCGTTGAGAAAGGCGAAGTTTCAGTATCC
>JAFVUY010000267.1 GCA_017502465.1 Bacilli bacterium
ATTATTTTAAATTGCAATGTTTCAAAGAGTGTGGAATTTGGAATTTAAAAAAACTTCACTATCTTTGTTTCACTAAAACTAGACAAAGTTAAGTTATTTTTTTATATTTTAGGGAGGAATGCCTTATGAAAATGAAGATTAAGTTAATAATGTTGTGGTTGTTTACAATGATAACAACGCTACAAGTAGTTGCTGTGGACGATATTTATTATTCTACATCCGATGCAGAGGCAGACAAGGTTGCCTATGATAAAAAACGCAAAGAGGAGGTAAATAAATTGCGTCAACAAACATTGGTAATTAAAGCAAAAGAACAACAGTTGGTAAAAGCAATTGGAGATACTATTTATGTAGAGGATACGTCAATTGTCGATAACAATTATTATATGGATACAATTGTTATTGTGGATGATGATGATTTTCAATATACTCGTAGATTAAATGCTTTTCATGATGCTGATTATGAAATTTATGATGCAGCGAATGATGGTGTTAACCTTTATGTGGTAAATGATTTTGGATGGAATTATCCGTATTACGACTATTGGTCTTATAGGAATTGGAGATATGGTTATTTATGGGGTTATCCATACTATTCTTACAATCCTTATTGGTATTGGGGGCATAATTGTCATTATTATTGTCATCACCACCATCACCACCATTATCCGATAGCGAGACCTTATCCTGAGTACAAACCATCTTTAGGAGGTTCTTCAACTGCGCGCAGAATTGGAGTTAGAACTTCTGGTAATAGACGTGTAGCATCTGCAAGTACAGGTGGGGTTAGAACCACTGTGGGAACTCGATCTACTGTTAATAGGACTGGTTCGAGAGAGATTGTTCGTAGCGGAAGTGTAAGTAGTTCTCGTTCTTCATCCGGAGTAAGTGGAACTCCGCAAAGAAGTGTGACTCGTAGTTCTGGTTATTCTTCAGGAGGAAGTACAAGAAGTTCCGTCTATTCAGGAAGTGGCAGAACAAGAAGTTCATCAAGTTATTCTAGAGGAAGTAGTAGCTCTTCTTATTCTTCCAGTAGTCGTTCTTCAAGTGGATACTCTTCTGGAAGTTACTCTTCAGGAGGTAGCTATTCCGGCAGTCGTTCTTCCGGCAGTTACTCATCCGGTAGCTCTTCAAGCAGTCGTTCTTCCGGCAGTTACTCATCCGGTGGCGGTTATTCCGGTGGCGGAGGTCGTTCATCAGGAGGTTACTCTGGTGGCGGAGGTCGTTCTTCAGGGGGAAGACGATAAGTGGTAGATAGTTTAATATTTAGAAAAAAAAACGATAGAATATGAAAAGAATATTTTTAACAATTAGTGCATTGGCTATTTCTTTTGCAACTTTTGCACAAAGTGCGTATGATGCATTAAATCTTAGCCAAACCAATCCGGTATTAGGAACTGCGAGGTATTCTGCTATGGCAGGAGCAATGGGCGCATTAGGAGGTAATGTCTCAACAATGAAAGATAATCCTGCTGGATTAGGTATATACAGAAGTTTTGATATTACGTTTACCCCATCATTTTCTATAAATAATGATGGAGAGATGGATTTCAATTTAAATAATTTTGGATTGGTTGTTAATTTTGGGAATAGGAATAAGAATACAAAAGGTTATGTAACCTCTTCTTTGGGTGTATCATTTAATCGTCTTAGAAATTATTCTCATTATAGTTCGTTGGCTGAAAGTTATATTCATGGTGAGAATGAATTTCCATCGATGACTGATAATATGGGAAGTATATTGACTCCTGATTTGATTTACTATGAGGCTATTGATTTAGGCTTGATAGGTGAGGATGGAAATTCTCTGTTTGGGTATGACGAAAATGGAAATTCGCTTGAATTTGATAAGTCTTGGAAATTCAGTGAATCCGGTCGTATCTATGAGTGGGACTTCTCATACGGAATGAACATTAGTAATCGTTTTTATTGGGGTGTTTCAATTGGGGCGCGCTCTGTTCGTTATACACAAAAGTCAATGTATGATGAAGCTTGTGTAGATGGTTCATCGTGGTATTTGGATAATTATTATGAAGCAACCGGAATAGGAGCGAATTTTAAAGTAGGAGCTATTGCACGTGCTACAGATTGGTTGAGGATTGGTTTTGCATTCCATACTCCTACATTCTATGATATGGAAGAAGAAAGTAATATAGAGTTCGATTACAATGGACAATATGCTGATGAACCTAGCATTGCAAACGATTATTATGAGTATGCATTGCAAACACCGTTAAAATTGCAAGCTAGTTTAGGTTTTGTTATTGCTAAACGAGCATTGATTGGTGTTGAATATAATTTTGAAAACTTCAAGTCGATGCGTTTAGAGATGAATGACATGGCTATTGAAGAAGAGGGAAGAGTAATTAAAGATGAGATGAACAAAAATAGTTCCCTTAAGATAGGTGCTGAAGTAAAGGTAATTGATGAGTTTTCATTGAGAGCAGGTTTTGCTTACGTAGGAAAACCTATGCAAACAATCACTTCAGACTTGTCTGAAAATATTGGTCTTTACATCCCTGTATCCGTGCCAAAGACATCTATGTATATAACAGGCGGAGCAGGTTATAGCGGAGAGCATTTCTATTGTGATATAGCATATATTTACAATAACCAAAAGAGAGATCTATATGTTTCAATGCCTACAGATAAACCTACTTTGGATTTGAAATATGCAAATCATGATATAATGGCTACCTTCGGCTGGAAATTTTAGTTTGCTAAAAAGATAGAATAAGTGTCAGAATTAGCAAGTTGTAGTTGCCTTCTTGTTAATTCTGACCTTTTTTATAGGTATTTTCTTGTTCAAGATAATTTAAGGTGAGTTCTTAAGGTCTTTATTGTTAATGAAAAAATCTATGGCAGAGCATAATGAATTAGGGAAAATTGGAGAAGACAAAGCTATTGCGTATCTCAAGTCTAAAGGCTATTCTATTCTACATCGTAATTGGCGCAGTGGGAAATTTGAGATAGATATTATTGCTGAAAATGAGGAATATTTAGTTGTCGTTGAAGTAAAATCAAGGAAAGATGGATATTTGTTGCATCCTGTCGATAGTGTAGGGAAAAGTAAAATGCGGAATGTTATTTTGGCTGCGGAGAAGTATATTTTTGCAAATGATGTTCAAAAGGAGACGCGCTTTGATGTAATTTCAGTTGTCGTGCGACCTCAAGGGCAGTTCCGCATTGAGCATATAGAGGATGCGTTTCTACCCTAACAATCCAATAATTTGAATATCAATTAACGTTTTTTTTGGAAAAAATCTTTCATAAGGGTGGAGCACTCTTCTTGTAACACACCTTTTGTTACTTGGCATTTGGGGTGGAGTGCGTTGGGAGCAATGATTGAGAACCCCTTTTTTTCGTCAGATGTGCCATAAACAACTCGTTCTATTTGAGCCCATCCAATAGCCCCTGCACACATAGCACATGGTTCTACAGTTACGTATAGAGTGCAGTTGCGAAGATATTTTCCACCGAGGAAGTCGCTGGCTATTGTTATAGCCTGCATTTCAGCATGTGCTGTAACGTCATTTAAAGATTCTGTTAAGTTGTGTGCTCGTGCAATAATTTGATTGTGACATACAATTATAGCACCGATGGGGATTTCATTAATATTTGCTGCTGCTTCGGCCTCTATCAATGCCATTTTCATGTAGTGTTCGTCTGTCATTATCTCATCTCTTTTTCTGAAAATAGAGTAGGGGCATCCTCTTCAAATTTTTTTAAAATAGCTGACATTAAGGTTTCTCTAATCAATTTGCTTTTGTTTGTTATGTTATATTCTTCAAAAAAACGATTAAGCACCTTGAACTCTTTTTCGTTAAGTGCAATGTGCAAACGATGAATCCGATTCATACTATCGGCGTTAGACTGAGTTGTTTCTTTTTTTTTGCCCTTGGTCATGAGTAGAGAAAGATTTGCATACCGAAATTTACTCATAAAGCTATTCTTCTTTATGGTAAATTCCGATATGCCACATTATTTTATGCGATTATTTGATAATAATCAGCTCATTATTATTCCTTTCAAGTTGAGCTTGAAGATTTTTTACATTGTTTGCAGCTTGTTCCAACTCTTGTTGAAGACGTTCTAATTCTGCTTTTGTTGCCTTTTCTGCTTCAACCGCTTTTTCAATTGCTTTTACATCTTTTTGATATCCATTTCTTATGCTATTTAGCTCAGAGTCAGATGTAATTCTGTTTCCTTGCATAAAATTGTTCGCAAACCCTTCTTCAGAACTGTTTCTAACAATAACACCCTTTTCCGGAGAAGCGTAGATAAAGTTGAAACTGCCATCTTTTTCTATGTGTTGAACGATGCCAACTTGTGTTGCAGTTTTGGTATTTTGACCATCGTGAAAAAATACGATATCTCCAGCTTCCAAGTTTTTAGCTTTTTTAATCTTGCTACCAGTTTTAAACAAATTTTCTTTTTCGTAAGGAACATCCAATCCAACTTGTTTGTAGGCATATACGATAAGACCGGTGGCATCGAAAGATTCTTCTCCTTTGGCCCCTTCTGCGTATGGTTTTTGTTGTTGTTGAAGAATAGCTACCATCATTTGGTTGATGTTTTGAGATTTTGCACTAAGGACATCCAAGCGAGTAGCTGCAAATGTGGTGCTGCACGATAGAAGTGCAGAGGCAATCATTAATTTTACTTTCATTTTTTTCTCTTTTTCGTTCTAAATAATAATACAATTTAAATACTACTTTCTTCTCTATTTTTGGAAGAGAATGATTTATAGGTTATATATTACGATTTGTAAATATTTTGTTTCGACTCTCATTTTAGGTGCTTTTGAAGCCGTCATGTTTATTTTGTTTATATTCTTTTTACTTTTAATATAATCAAACCAAACAAAGTTGCTCTAAAGTCCTCCTTCCTCAATTTATAGATAATTTCAATTCGTGCGCAATAGCCTACATATAGCAGTCTAAACACGTAGAATTACGTACCAATGACAAAGGTAATTAATTAGTAGTAAATACCAAATCTTTATCTTGGATTTTTTTTTCTTAGGAGATATGTGTCACTTTTGAGAAACTTTTAAGCAATTTTATCAGTCTCTTTTGATAACTGTTTTAAAGAGTGTTGAAATATATGCTTAATTTTCATCACTAACTCTTTTTAGCAAGGTTTTCTATATTCATTTCTTTATTGTATATTTGCAAGAGAATAATTCGGAATAAAAATGGAACATAAATTAAAAGTTTACAATACATTAAGTAGAAAAAAAGAGTTGTTTGAACCCCTTAATTCTCCGCATGTAGGAATGTACGTATGTGGTCCTACAGTTTATGGAGATGGGCATTTAGGACATGCAAGACCGGCAATTACCTTTGATGTTTTATTTCGTTTTTTGAAGCATCTGGGTTATCAAGTTCGTTATGTTCGTAATATAACAGATGTTGGGCATTTAGAGCATGATATGGATGAAGGCGAAGATAAAATTGCCAAAAAGGCGAGATTAGAGCAAAAGGAGCCTATGGAGGTCGTACAATATTATTTGAACAGATATCACCAAGCTATGGAGCGATTAAATGTTCTTCCTCCAAGTATAGAACCTCATGCTTCCGGTCA
>JAFVUY010000268.1 GCA_017502465.1 Bacilli bacterium
ATTGTATTAATTTCCCTTATATCACTGGCATTGATTGTTGCGACAGCAATATTTTTCAGATACAGACATTTAAAGAAAAACAGGCTTCTTCTCAAAAGAATAGATGAGATGACTGATGACATCAATACAAAGGACGATGTTATCAGAAATATCAGTTACAAACACTCACTCATCACGGGTAAGATAAAGAACAAAAACGCCGAGCTACAGAAGCAGACTGAGATCATAAAGAAACAGAATGAAGAGATTTTGTTGATGAAAGAAAAATTAGATAAGGAACAGGCTGCTGTCAGAATGGATGCTTTTTTAGGTTCTGAAATATGTTTCAGAGTTGTGAATGACAAGGACTTTCAGATGAATCAGGATGACTTTGACTTGCTGCTTCAGTCGGCGAATCTTAATCTTAGAGGTTTTGTCGTTAATATTTCAAAGGAATATCCAAGGTTGAAAAAAGAAGACTTATGTTATATTTGCCTGATGCTGATTGACCTTAATGACAAACAAATTTCATCGTTATTCGGCGTCACATATAGTGCCATCAAAACCAGAAGAAGTAAAATCTGCAATATTATAGAAATAAAAAACGAATTGCTGTATAAATATCTTATTGACAGATTATATTTAAAAGACTGATTCTAAAAATGTTAGCTTTTTTTATTTGATATTTTACAAACTAACTATATTTCTTTTCTTACTAATTTTGCGTAATAAATCTTAAAATTATAATTATGATGCGCAAAGTTATTTTACTTACAGTTTTAATGTCCCTTGTTGGGATTAAAATCACTTATTCCCAAGAATGGCAATGTGGAATAGAGTGGGAAGCGGATGCTTTAGGATATTATCGATTTCTTGAGAAACCGACAGAATTGTCAAATGGTAATTTATTGGTTCCTACGAAATATGCTTTCAGAGAAGATGTCCAACAACAACCAGTCGCGACATCCACTCCTGGTGCAACATTATTATCCGACAAAGGTCAGATTTTAGTACAGCAAAATTATTTTCGTCCAGGATATTGCACGATTTCTCTTAGTCATACTTTTGAAAATAATGGCAATAAGTATTTGCTCACAACATATAGTCCTGAACATACACCTGATTGTTTTAATCATTTTGAGAATTATGACAATCCTCCATCAGATGGAAAATTAGTACTGATGAAGTTAGACGACAATCTTAATGTGGAAGAAAGTTATGAGCATAGCTGGCCCGTTGATACTTACGAAGACCATGGAGGTTCATGGGAAATTTACCCGAATGGATTCAGCGGAAATATTTATCTCTTTACGGCCTTTAAGGAGGATGATAACATCGTTGGAGCATATTGGAAGTCTGTAAGTTTTGATAATCCTTCAAGAGGTGATGACACCTTGTTTTTCTTCAGAATGAATTTTAACGGAGAGATATTAAATCGTAAAGCAGCTGATGTCCTTCATGGGAAAGGTTCTGCCAACGACAGAGGTTTAAGAACCAACAGGTATCGTGGTGACCATTTTGTTGTGACGGATTCATGTTATATTTTTTATCGGATTGGAAATGCATCCAATGGTACTAATGCGGCAGGATGTGCTGTATATTATGACAAGGATTTCAACCTTATTAAGGAAAGATATTTGGTACCAGAATCTATTCCATACTTTGGTGATTATGATTTACTAAACATAACAGTCAAGCGAAGTAATCATAATACTACCTATCTGTCAACTCAAATTAGGTCTCATGAGAACCCACAACATGATGAAGATGTCCGTTTGTATGAAATAAACGATGATGTAAATTCAACACTGCCATATCTTGAAGTGGTTAAATACATTGATAGAGGAACATATGACTGGGATTTCACCAGTTTTTTGTCGTCGGTAGATCTTATAGACGATAATTCCTTGTGCTATGTTTATGAATTATATAATGGATATTTTAACGAAAATGATTCATGGCTTGTGATAGAACATCTTGATAATAATTTGGATACAATATCTACTCTTTATTATGGTGTTGGTAATAATAAATTGGATCAGGTTGATAACATCATAAAAACAAGAGACGGAGTAATAATAGTTAACTGTGAAAGTGAAATTGAAATGGCTGGTAATGAAAATTATTATTGTTCTTATATCACCAAATTCCCAGCCACAGCCTTCGGTTTCGTCAACATCGAAGAAGCTCACGCTCATAACCTGCATCTCGCCATAGCTTATCCTAATCCTGGCGGTGATGTTTTGAATATAAGAACCGGCTTGCGTAACGCTACAT
>JAFVUY010000269.1 GCA_017502465.1 Bacilli bacterium
ATATGCTACGTATTGGGTGAAATAAGTATATTTAAATGTGTCTATTTGGAAATTGTTGTTTATTTAATTGTTTTTCACTTGGTTATAATGGATAATTAATTTTTGTTTGATTGATTTAGGCTATTCTCTTACTTATTTTTTTCTCTCTCTCTTACTTATTTTTTTCTCTCTCTCTTACTTATTGGGATGTCTGACTATGTTATTTTTTATATCCTTATATTAATTGGATCAAACAATTTATCTTTTATGTTTGTTTAGGGTTGCTTGGAGATTAATTTTATACACTTTTCTTTTATATATTCAGTTACAAGGCTTATATCACTCCTTTATAAATATTCCAATATATCGCTTTGAATATTTTTTTATTCAATCTGCATAGATATTTTATTTCTTTTGTTAAAGTATTTTCAATAGGCTAAAATAGTTCTAATAGAGAAAAATAAGCATTATAATATGTGTTTATTTCGCCAAAATATACTATATTTGCTATGTTTCTTATGTAATTGTGATTATGGAATATACTGAATTATTAGAAAAACAAATTATTGGGAGGTTAAAAGTAGATAATTCATGGTGGGTAGAGGGTGTGATTCCAGACTACTTTTTACGCATGTCGCCAAGATTATATCTAAATATTTTTATGCCACTGCTTCAATCAATTGATTTTAGGAGAGCATTGATATTGATGGGACCACGCAGGGTTGGAAAAACTGTGATGATGTTTCATTCGATACAAAGACTTATTGATAGTGGCATCTCTCCTCAAAATATTATATACATATCGGTGGAGACTCCTATATATAATAAAATTTACTTAGAACAATTGTTCCTTTTGGCATGTCAAGTGTTGGGGAAAGACCCTATGAAGGATAATATGTACGTATTTTATGATGAGATTCAGTACCTGAAAGAGTGGGAAGTAAATTTAAAATCGTTGGTGGATACCTATCGGAATGCAAAGTTTGTTGCTTCCGGTTCTGCCTCTGCAGAGTTAAAAAAACGTAGTAATGAAAGTGGAGCAGGTAGATTTACTGATTTTAGTTTACCTCCTTTAACATTTTACGAGTACATTCATTTAAAGGGATATTCCAATATAATGATTCCTGATGTTATTCAATGGCATGGGAATGATGCAAAGGTATATAAAGCGTTGGATCAGCAACGTCTCAATGAACTGTTTCTTGATTATATCAATTATGGAGGTTATCCTGAAGTTGTATTTTCAGAAAAGATTAGAGAAAATCCCGGACAGTTTATCAGACATGATATTATCGATAAAGTATTGTTGCGTGATTTACCAAGTCTCTATGGAATTAGTGATGTTCAAGAATTAAATTCGTTATTTACCATGATTGCTTATCATTCCGGAGGTCAATTTTCATACGAATCATTGTCAAAAAGTTCCGGTGTGAAAAAAGAGACACTCAAAAAGTATATCAGCTACCTTGAAGCTGCGTTTCTCGTAAAGGTTTTGAGAAGGACAGATGATACTGCAAAACATTATCAGAGAGAAACTCAGTTTAAAATTTACCTTACTAATCCATCGTTGCGTTGCGCTCTTTTTCAACCTATTAGTGAGCATGATGAAGAATTGGGGAATATGGTTGAAACGGCCGTTTTTGCACAATGGATTCCAAGAAATAATTCGTCAATATGTTACGCAAATTGGCGACTTAATAAAAAGCAACAAGGAGAAGTTGATATAGTCGGATTAAGTATGGCAAAGCAGAAACCTGATTGGGTTGTGGAGGTAAAGTGGACAGACCGTTACTATGATCGCCCTAATGAATTGGTCTCGTTGAAGTACTTTATGGAGCAAAATAAGATGGATCAAGCTTTGGTGACAAGTATTAGTAAAAGTGGAAAACTGAATATCGATGGAAAAACGCTTTTATTTATCCCTGTCTCTTGTTACGCTTATTTGGTTGGAGAAAATACTTTGAATCACACAAAAAATTTATATGGCTTATAATAGCTTAAGTCTTGTCTTGCTTAGATGAAGAAAATTTGAAGCAAGACAAGACTATGTTTACATATCTTGGTAATTATTTGAAATTAATTCATCTCTACCTCTTAGTCATCTATGTTTATCAGTTGAAAGTTCTTATCAAAAAGAAGTTCC
>JAFVUY010000270.1 GCA_017502465.1 Bacilli bacterium
AATAACATGAAATGCCTCCTAAAATCAATGGAATGAAAAATGTTACAAATCCGAAGAACATGCTTTTATTTGCATTTTTCTTAAAGTCGGATAGGTCCATTTGAAGACCGGCTAAAAACATGATATATAGAAGTCCAACCGATCCAAACAACTCAAAACTATCGTCTCTTGTTAAGATCCCAAAACCTTTATCTCCAAGTGCGACTCCCGCAAGAATTAATCCTATTATGTGTGGAATTTTAAAGCGATTTAGGATTAAGGGTGCAAATAATATGACAAATAGCACTAATGAGAATATCAGTACGGGATTTGTCACGGGTAGGTCAATGGCGAAATTTTTGAGTATTTCTAACATAAACACAATTTTATTATCTGTTGCAAAATAACGAAAAATTTCTTTTTTTCGCAATTTTGTAGAAAAAAACTTGCTTATTGTAATGTGACCTTATTTTAATAGCGTTGAGGAGATGGAGTATATGCAAAAAATTAAGGAACGTTTCACAACGTCCCTTAACTCATCTAAACCTTAACTATGAAAAAATCTACCTGTTTTGTTTGCGACACAAATTTATAAATTATTTTCTTACAAACAAATTTTTTCAAAAAAAATAATTTGAGTTGTGTAAGAAAGAATTTTAGGAGTTTTTTACATCAATAAATACGATATTAATGAGGTATTATCAATGCTTGGAATTCCTTTAAAATCTATTTAAAAAAACGTGTAATAGACAGATATAGGCAAATTGGAGTTCTCAATATCTACTTTGCTATAATCAAGAAATAGTTCTTTTTGCCTTTCTGAATTAATATATATTTTTCTTTCAATAAAAAAGAAGAATCAATAACAATATCGGCATCAGTTAATTTTTCTTTATTAATTGAGATACCCCCTCCTTGTATTAACTTTCTAATTTCCCCTTTTGAACTAAATATAGGGGCAGAATCAACAGTTAAGTCAAGTATTTTAATCCCTTTTTCAAAAATGTTTTTATCAACGCAGAATTGAGGAACACCTTCGAATACTGATAGGAATGTTTCTTCGTCTATATTTTTAAGTGTTTCTGCAGTTGCATTTCCAAATAAGATGTTAGAGGCTTCAACAGCTGAACTATAATCTTCTTCAGAGTGAACCATGATGGTAATCTCTTTAGCTAATCTTTTCTGTAATGGGCGAAGATGTGGAGCTTCAGATTGTTCGGCGATCAGAGAATCTATTTCTTCTTTAGACAAATTAGTAAAAATCTTAATGTATTTTTCTGCATCCTCGTCAGTGACATTCAACCAAAATTGGTAGAATTTGTAAGGAGAAGTATATTTTTTGTCTAACCACACATTTCCTGACTCTGTTTTTCCAAATTTTTTCCCGTCAGCTTTTGTGATTAGTGGGCATGTTAATGCGAAAGCTTCGTTCCCGGTGACCTTTCTAATCATTTCAGTTCCGGTTGTTATGTTTCCCCATTGGTCTGCTCCTCCTAATTGAAGTTTGCAATTCTTCTGACTATTTAGATGGACAAAATCGTAACCTTGTAGCAATTGGTATGTAAACTCAGTAAATGACATTCCATCGGCGCCATTTTCCCCAGTAATACGACGTTTAACGGAATCTTTTGACATCATATAATTTACGGTAATCAACTTTCCTACATTTCTAATGAAGTCCAAGAATGTAAAATCTTTCATCCAATCATAATTATTGACTAATTCTGCAGCATTTTCTGCATCACTATTAAAATCTAAAAATTTTTCAAGTTGTTTTTTTAGGCACTCTTGATTATGACGAAGTTTAGGTTCATCTATCAATACTCGTTCTTGAGATTTTCCTGAAGGATCCCCAATCATTCCTGTAGCTCCTCCAATTAAGGCAATTGGTTTGTGACCGCTTCTTTGGAAGTGACGTAGCATCATTACCCCTACAAGGTGTCCAATGTGTAACGAATCTGCAGTAGGATCTATTCCTAAGTAGGCAGTTGTCATCTCTTTTTGTAATTGTTCCTCAGTGCCCGGAGTCATATCCTGAATCATTCCGCGCCACTTTAATTCTTCAACAAAGTTCATATTTTGTTACTCTTTTAGTTGTTTTTTTGCTACAAAGGTAATCATTCTTTAT
>JAFVUY010000271.1 GCA_017502465.1 Bacilli bacterium
TCTATCGGTAAGAATAAAAAGGAGATGTTGATACGGATGAAAACGGAATATGAGTTATATATTAATAAAAACAAGGAGAAGGCTAAATCTATCATTTTTACTGCAAAACTAGAAAAAGATTGTGATAATCGCTTTTTAGAATTGTTGTTGAAGGATGTACAAACGTTTAGTATGTAGTGATATATATTGTACAAGGATTAATGTGCGATACGATGATGTTATATTGGAATAAATATGGAATACATTGTCAAGACGTACCACGAATTAGGTAAAGATATTACCATAATCGCTTGAAGATAACTTTAGAATAGGTGTTTAAAGCTATTCCGATAAAAAATCATTTGTAAATAGCAAAAGCGATTACCTATTTATCATATTGTAGCATACGTATGGGATAGATAATAATAGCTAATACACGATTACAAAAATTATTACAGTGATAGGTGTTTTTCTTTTAGAAGAGTGCAAAAGGAAGATAATTCAAATAAGGACAAAATATCACACAGAATATATAGTTTTATTTAATGAACCTACCTGTCCAATTAGCTATTCAATATTATTCTTTACAATGTGATGCATTCGTTTTCAATAGTTGAGGTAGTATATGATAAAAAGAACGATTGTGTATTCTACTTCTATTTCGTTTAATGTTTATGATTCAATTTGGGATTATAAATTATTTTCCTACTGCATGGAACAGATAAGTTTGATATCTTTTATAGAATTTGTGACTTTAAGGTGGGGTCGGCGGCGAATTAGTAGAGCACGGACGATTCCTTTGTGTTCGCAAGACACTGCTATATAAGTTGGGTAAATTAGGGGTAAAATGGTTGAAGAGGTCTAAACGCTAAGATTTTGTTTTGCATACTTAAGCAGCGGGCTGCTACTTATATGCAAAAACAAAATAAACTCCTGAATTGCCGATAATTGACATCCAAATTGACCTGAATTGTCTTTATAATACATCACCCTATGGCAAAGCAATCCCTTTGAAGATTATGTAAAACTTTTGGGGAAACACGGAAAAATGATGTAAAAAATTTTTGGGAAACACGGTAAAGTGGTGTAAAAAGTTTTTGGGGAAATGGAAATTGTCTGAAAACCAGTAGTTTATGAGTTTTATTCAACTTTTCTTGTAAAAATACTTGCAAAATCCCTGAAAAGTAGTACCTTTACAGCGAAAATCGCGAAAACATAAAAAACTACGAGAGATAAATGCTACAATGCATACTAAATTATGATTTACTATTGTTGTAGGAGTTCCAGCTAGAAAGATTAGAGATATTAACATTGAAAAATGATACCAGCCAACTTCCCAAGTAAAAACGCGCCAACTTCCCAAGTAAAAACGCGCCAACTTCCCAAGTAAAAACGCGCCAACTTCCCAAATAAAAACGCGCCAACTTCCCAAATAGTACGAATTAAATTTGCATAATTAATTAATTTTCATTACCTTTGCAGCGAATTTCAAAAAAACGCGTATTATGAGTATATACAAACCGAGAATCGCTGACCAAATGTTGGAGGCAAGATTACGTAGAAAAGGAGCTGTTTTGATAGAAGGTCCTAAATGGTGCGGAAAAACAACTACCGCAGAGCAACAAGCCAATAGCGTCCTCTATATGGCTGACCCTATGCGTAAGCACCAAAACCTACAAGCAGCAAAAATCAATGTTCAGCACTTACTCGCTGGCGAAACACCACGACTAATTGACGAATGGCAAATAGCCCCATCTCTTTGGGATAGTGTCCGTTATGAAGTAGATCACAGAGAAGGATTAGGGCATTTCATTCTTACAGGAAGTAGTGTGCCTCCATCTACAGACGAAATATTCCATTCGGGTACAGGTCGCTTTGCTAAATTACGAATGCGCACCATGTCGCTTTACGAATCAGGTGACTCTACTGGCGATGTGAGTCTAGCATCATTATTCAACCAAAATCCGTTACCTATATCTGGAGATAGCAAGTTGGACATAGATCGTTTGGCATATTTGATTTGCCGCGGAGGATGGCCAGGTGCATTAGAAATGGATGAGCAGGATGCATTGGCGCAAGCATTCGATTACTATGATG
>JAFVUY010000028.1 GCA_017502465.1 Bacilli bacterium
ACAGATTGTAAAATATGTTTTGAATATGGTGTTTATTATAGCCCTGTTAGTACTCCCTCGGATTTTCGTTTTCTTGCCCCAATTGTACTTGAACAAACATTGAAAAAAGCGGGAACGCAATTATTAGAGCCATATCTTTCGTTTATACTTTTTACACCACAGGGATACCTTTCTCGTGCATATAATGATGCACAAAAACATTGTGCAATAATTGAAACTAGTCAATCAAAAAATGATGAAATTATTTTTACAGGACATATTCCTGTACGTTGTATTAATGAATATCGTAATACTTTAACTCTATATACAAATGGGCAAGCAGTTTTTTTGACAGAATTAAAAGATTATCAAATTGCTACTTGTGAACCAGTTATTCAATCACGTAGACCAAATAATCGAATAGATAAAGTACGCCATATGTTTAATAAAAAAGAAAATTAAGTTAATATTCACTAAATTACAATTTGTCGATTAGACATATAGAGATTATCAAATGATAGTCTTTTTTTGTTGTGATAAAAGAAAGGAAAATTTATATGGAAAAAAATGAATTAGTAGTAAAAGAAGAAAAGAATTTTGTAGTACCATCAGGACAACTAGAAATAGATACAGAGGATCTTGATGGATTAACAATAACATTCGATAAGATAAGTATCCCAAGTGGCGGAGGTCAAATGTGGGAACTACCAGGAGCAGATAATCCAGATGAACCAGAATACTCAAAAGAGATAGAAGGTGTAATCGTGGACCACTATCCTGTTAATGCTTACTTTGAAGATGAGTATAATGGACAGGCACAACCACCGGCTTGTAGCTCGATGGATGGAAAGCTAGGAATAGGATGTCCTGGTGGAGCATGTGCAAATTGTCCGCTTAACAAATACGGATCAGCAGATGATGGTAAAGGTAAAAAGTGTAAGAACTTGAGAAGAATATATATTCTACGTAGTGGAGAAATACTACCATTATTAGTAACATTACCTCCAACAAGTATCAAGAATTTTTCTGATTACATAAGTAAGAGAATCGTAACAAAGGGTATGAAAGCCTGTGATGTAGTAACAAAGATGACACTAACAATGGAGAAGTCTCAAACAGGAATCAAATACTCAAAAGTGCAATTCGCAATATCAAGAACCTTAAACCCAGAAGAAAAGAATGTGATGAGAGCATTTTCAGAAAACATAAAACAAACTACAAGATTACAAAGAATTGATGAAACAGATAGTAATGTATTAGAGTAGTACAAGATAAGGAGGGAAATGATGGAATCAATAGATGATGCTATCAATTACGAGGAAGAATATAACACGTACCTACAAGGTGCAAAAAACAATGGCAATTCCCTCATAGCAAGATGTCCTTTTCATAAAGATGATAAACCATCGTTTAGTGTAGATTTAACTAGCGGAAAGTACCATTGCTTCGGATGTGAAGAAAAAGGGAATCTCATAAGTTTTATATCAAAGTTAGAGAACAAAGACACACAGACAGTATACCTAGAACTATGCAACAAGTATGACATTGATATAAAAGAAATAAAGGACTTGCAGGATTTAGAAATAAAGAAACCATTTTGTCTTGAAACCTATGCAAGAGATAAAATGTTGCCACAGGTATACCTAGAAAAGATATGGAAGATAACTGACCATAAAAAAGGAATAAAGATACCTTACTATGATGATAAAGAGAACCTAGTAGCAACAAGATTCAGAGGCGAAGGTAAAGCATTCAGATGGGAAAAGAATTCAAAGATTATTCCATATGGACTACAAAGACTAAATAGAATCATAGACCAAGAGTATGTGATACTAGTAGAAGGAGAAAGTGATACTCAATCGCTTTCCCTTGCTGGTTTCCCAGTTCTAGGCATACCAGGAGCCACAATGTTTAGAATGGAATGGTTAAGGTACATTGCAGGTAAGAAAGTGTACATACATAACGAAAATGATCCTGGTGGAATTATATTCAGAAACAAGATATGTGAAACAATATACAAAAAAGGAAATAAACAAGAAGTCTATGAATTCACGTGTAGCGATGCTGGATGTAAAGATCCCAGTGATTTATTTAAAAAGTGTGTTGGAAAATACGAAAATGAAATAAATGTGAACAAATATAGTTCATATCGCACAGAAATCAACCAACTACTACAAAATGCAGTGCCACTAGACCTAGAAGAAATAATGATACTAGCTCAAGAACCAGTACCCAATATGCCTGCAAGAGTTAAGTTTCCAGATGATTACGAACTTACTAAAGATGGAATAGTGTATAAAGATGACAAAGGAGAAGTTCTACTTATATGCAGAATCCCGGTTATTATAAGTGCAATTTATTATAACTTGGAAGATGAAACAGAAGAACTAGAAATCTCGTTCTACAAATTTAAAAAATGGAATTCATTCCTTACAACACGTAGCATAATAAATAACCAAAGAACAATACTACAGCTAGGAGAAAAAGGAATACCTATTACAGGAGAGAATGCAAAGAAAATGTCCGATTATTTAGGACAGATGGATGAATTAAACTTTGACAGCATTGACACAAAACGATGCGTGTCACAATTTGGATGGTGGGGCAATCACTTCCTTCCACATTATCCAGGAGATATACACCTAAAGCAGGATGGGTCAAACAAGAAGCTAGTGACAGGATATGAAGAAGAAGGAAACCTAGAAACTTGGATAGAGAAGATAAAACCACTACTACAAAATGATTTATTTAATTGTATGATGAAAGTAAGTTTCGCATCGCCACTGATTAAAGTGTTAAAAGCAAGATTATTTATAACTCACTTTTGGGCTGACTCAAGAGCAGGAAAAACAGCATCACTAAAAGCAGCACTATCAGTATGGGGAAATCCAGATGCAACAATGGGGAACTTCAACTCGACACAAGTAGGACTAGAAAGAATGGCATCGTTATACAATGACCTACCATTTGGAATAGATGAAAAACAAGCAGTAGGAAGTAATAAAGATTTTATCAACAATTTAGTTTATATGCTAGGACTGGGAACAGGAAGAACACGTGGAACAAAAACAGGTGGAATGCAATCAAGGATGTCTTGGAATATGGCAATAATAACAACTGGAGAAGAACCAATAACCAGTGAGAACTCGCAAACAGGAATATCATCAAGAACACTAGAATTATATGGACCATTATTTGACAGAGAAAAAGATGCCATAGAAATGCATAGGTTCACCACAAAGAACTATGGACTAGCAGGAAGAAAGTACATCAAATACATAATCGAAGAAATCATAAACAAAAAGAGTAATGAGCTAGATGATTTATACGAATACTATTGTGACAAACTAGAAGAAAACAAGGAAGAAAACATCAGTAGCCACGTGTCATCAATGAGCATAATATGTGTAGCAGACTACCTAGCCAACAAAGTGGTCTTTGGAATAGATGACAAAGAAGCCACACTAAACTTTGGTAGAAGGATACTAAAAAAACTAGATACACAAAGTGATGCAGACATTGTTGATAAAGCATACGAATACATAAAGAGCTGGATAATAGTAAACATAAATTATTTTAGTCCATTATCAAAATCATTGATTTATGGAACACACGAAAAGATAGATGGTGTGCTTTATTTTTTAGTGCAACCAAGTATACTGCAACAAGAACTAAATAAACAAGGATTTAATTATAAGAAAACAATAAAAGGATTCAACGAGCGAGGCTACATAATGGTAGAAACAAGCCAAAAGAGAAACACAGTAAGAAGAACAACAGGTGGCACTACTACTGCATACATAGCAATAAGAGTCGATGAATCAATGGAGAACTTAACTCCAATAGAAGAAAAAAGGATCGAAGATACAGAGTGGGAAGAAGCGATGGAAATATCTCACGAAAAAGAAATCTTCCTCCAAAAAGTAGAAGAACGTAAACAAAAACAACTAGAATTGAACTCATAAAAAAGTTAGCGTTCAAGAAGCGTTCAAGATAGAAACCTATGAGAAATAAGGGTAAAATCATTATTATATATATATATTGAACTATGAACTATAAATAATATATATATAATAGAGAGAAAAGTGTTAATAAATAACATTATACATAATATATATATTTTTCTAAAAAATGCGTTCAGTAGTTCAAATTGGCATCTAACCCTTATTTTTCGATGGTTTATATAGGTTCAATCATAGAAACAAGTATGTTCATAATGTACAAGGAGATGAAAAGAATGCTAGAAAGGGATATAGTAAAAAGAATAATGAAATACATAAACGAACCAGATGACAGCAGAGGGTGGAAAGGCTATTGCTGGAAGAATCATGGGAATATGTATTCAGTTAAAGGATTGCCAGATTTAATGGCAGTAATACTAAAGGATGGCAAATCCTTTTTTATTTGTCTAGAAGTTAAACAACCAGGTAAAGATATGACACAAATACAAAAGGTGTTAATGAAGAAATTTACAAACCTAAATATAGTAGCTAGAAAAGTTACGAAATTAAGTGAGGTAAAGAAAATAATTCAAGAGCTCGAATAAGGAGGGAAGAAATGATTGATAAAATGTTAAATAATTATAAGAAGAATGAAGCCACAATAGAAATGCTTAAATTAAAAATCAATCAATGGAAAGATATCCTAACAAAAGACATCCAGGAAATAGACCTGATCTACTCCAAACACCAAGACAATCTAGGTGTGCAAAAGAGCCACAATTCAAATCCAATAGAATCTATGTATATAAGAGTAGAAGAACAAAAAAAGAAGATAAACCTATGGATTAAAGATAGTGAAGAAAGAATAGAAAAGCTAGAACAAGACAAAAAAATAGTTAATATCTTGATAGAATCATTAGATGAAGAAACCAAATACATAGTTATACAAAAGCATTTTGAGAAGAAAAAATGGAATATAATCACACATCAATTCAACTCCAAATATAGAAATCAATACCAAGAATACATCACTTCAGCAGGCGTAAGAAAGAAATATGAGATAGGAAAGAAAGGACTTTCAAGCCTTTTGGAAGAAATTTCACCAAAATAACGCACTTTCGAAAAGTTTTGCTGGACTTAGTGTACCTTACGCGGTAATGTTTGTGTTGCCAAAGGAGGAAATGGTATGGAAATAAAGGAAAAAATGCTAGAAAGTAGATTCGGAATAGAAA
>JAFVUY010000029.1 GCA_017502465.1 Bacilli bacterium
AAAATACGCAGGTATTTTAGAAAAAAAAAAAAAAAAACAACCCTTTTTAAAAAGTTCATAAAATGCGGTTAACACTTCATAACTAGTGTTTCTAGTTTTAAATACTAGGTGTATGTGAGAATTTCGTGTTTATCGAAGAAAAATAAACGTTTAATAATCGAGTAGAGTAGAAAAATATTAATTATTTAAATTAATATCTTTCATCCCCTCTCACACCACCACATCGTGCCGTTCGGCAATGGGCGGTTCAATTTATAAGTTATAAATTCAAGCTACATAGTAATCAAGAGCGAAAATTAATCCTCTTCGTTCTTTTGTTTTATTTGGTTTTGAAAGTCTTGCTTTTGATATTGTAGAACCTAATTGATAAGTTCTCGCTAATGCGTAGTAACCTTTTCTTGAATACGCTGTTCTAGTCGCTTCGTCCATATTTAGACCGCATTTTATTAAGTTAAGTGCTCTTGTCTTAGGCAATTTCCACATTTTCCAAATAATCATTCTTATTCTAGTGCGTAACCATCCATCTATTTGAGTGAGAAAATTCTTCATTTTGCTAATTTTGAAGTAGTTTACCCAACCACGAATTAACCAGTTTAGTCTTTCAAATCGTTTATCTAAAGAAATGCTTTCGCAACGTTTTGTTAGGCCCTTTAACTTACGTTTGAATTTCTTCTTTGATTCCTCGTGTGGAATCACTTCATATTTAGATTGTTTATAAAATCCAAACCCTAGATATTTAAGTTCATTAGGTTTACATACTTTTGTTTTAGTCATATTAACTTTAAGTCCAAGTTTTCTTTCGATATAGTCAGTTATTGATGACATAACTCTATTTGCTGCCTTTTCGCTCTTAACTAATATGATGATGTCATCGGCGTATCTTACAAATTTAAGACCTCTTGCTTCTAGTTCTTTATCAAGTTTATTAAGAATTATGTTAGATAATAACGGAGAAAGAGGACCACCTTGTGGTGTCCCTACCATTGTTTCTTCAAACTCATTTTCTACCATAACTCCAGCTTTTAGAAACTTATTAACTAGCGATACTATATTCCCATCTTTTACTACATCACTTACTAAACGTAGTAGTTTGTCGTGTGGAACGTTATCGAAGAATTTCTCAAGGTCAATATCAACAACCCAATCATAACCATCATTCATAAATTCTAGCGCCTTGATTATTGCTTTTTCACAAGACCTATTTGGTCTAAAACCATAGCTATTATCACTAAAATGTGGTTCAAACATTGGGGATAATACTTGTACCACCGCTTGTTGAATTACCCTATCTAAAACGGTTGGTATGCCTAATTTTCTTTTACCACCATTTGGTTTTGGAATTTCTACTCTACGCACAGGTTGAGGTTGATATTTTCTATTATATAATTGCCAAACAATTGTGTTTTTATGTTCTTTGATGTAGGCTTTTGTTTCTTCAATATCCATATCATCAATACCACTTGCTCCTTTATTTGCTTTTACGCGTTTAAAGGCTTCATTTAAATTGTTTCGGTCAAGTATCTTTGTGATAATATCTTCACTCATAGCTTGTCTACTTCCTTTCTTTTCGTTATCTAGCGAAAACGTTCTTTAGGGATTTATACATTAAATTACGTTTAACTTCTTTGCCCTTTATATACATTCTAACTATTCGCTAGTGATTTCAAGACCTCCATAGTCTTATAAATTGTTCAGTCCTTCAGTATTCCTACCTACTATGACCTCTGCTGACTTCTCATAGTTCGTTGTTACTAGTTATGCCTCTATGAGACCTCACGGGATAAGTCATAACTCTTTCCTCGTTTACCCACTTAATTTACTCATTAAAGTTACGTTTGTCATTTGGGCTTTATTGTGTTTAGGCAATTTACCCTTTTAATGAGCCTTAGTCTTAAGTTTCTACTCGTTGGGCCACGATTTCGCTATTGCTTCTTTTCACGCTCCATCACTGGTTTACGCTTTGCAAGTCGCTATCGAGTTCGCGACAAATACGCCTCTTGGGACTTCCACCCTAGATTTATGACATGCCCGTCATACTAAAAAGGCTCAATTTCATTATGAAAATGAGCCTTTTTCTTTTTTTAAAATCTCTGCAATTCCTCAATATTTTAAAAATGGACAAACAGGTTTTCTTTTAAAAACGCTGCAGAACCTCAATATTTTAGATTTTTTTAGATAATGAAACCTCTACCAATTCCAAGGTTAATTAATGCAATAACAAGCAAGCCTAAACCAAACATAACTACACACATTGCAATGTATATTAAAGGA
>JAFVUY010000030.1 GCA_017502465.1 Bacilli bacterium
AGATTATAATATGTGCCTTGCTTTGCTATCAATGTGCTATGATCACCAACTTCCACGACTTTACCGGCATCGAGGACGACTATCTGATCTGCATTTTTAACCGTGCTGAGTCGGTGAGCCACTACAACAACTGTTCGACCTTTGTAAAACTCGTTTAGGTTTTCTACAATAGTACGCTCATTCTTAGCGTCCAATGCATTTGTTGCTTCGTCTAGGAAGATAAACTGAGGGTTCTTATATACAGCACGAGCAATAAGAATACGCTGCTTTTGGCCTTGACTCAGGCCAACACCATCACGACCAATCTTTGTGTTATACTTCAGTGGTAGCCCCATAATGTATTCGTGTATATTAGCAATTTCTGCAGCTTTCACGAGACGCTCTTTGTCTATCTCCCCATCATCTACTGCGATATTTCGTGCGATAGATTCAGAAAAAATAACGCCATCCTGCATAACAACGCCACATTGTCTGCGCCACCATTTAAGGTTAATTTCTGAAATATCGGATTCTCCAATCTTTATATTACCATTTACGACTGGATAATAACCTAGCATAAGTTTTATAAGTGTGGTTTTGCCACTCCCACTTGCTCCAACAATTGCCGTAATTTTTCCTTCTGGAATATCAAACAATATACCGTCAAGTGTTTTTTTAAAGGCATGAGAGTCGTACTTGAAATCTATGTTTTCTATCCTAATTGATTTCTTAGAGAAAAATGTTTGTATTTTATTTTCTTTTGATTCTTCATTTTCACCTTCGTGAATCTCATTGATTCGTTCAAGAGAAAGTTTTACATCCTGTAGTGAGTAGATAAATGACATAAACTGCTCAATAGGAGAATTTAATTGTCCTATTATATACTGTACAGCAAGCATTGCACCAATAGTCATCTGATTGTTTATTACAGCAGTGGCAGCAAAGACTGTTATTAATATATTCTTAACCTCGTTGATGCAAATTGAGCCTGCTTCTTGCGTCTGTTGAAGTTTAAGAGACTTCATTTGGACACTGAATAAATCAGCCTGAGCATCTTCCCATTCCCATCGACGTCGTTGTTCACAATCTTGAAGTTTTATTTCCTGCATTGAAGTTATCAATTGATAAGTCTTATTCTGATTTTTAGCTTGCTGCTCAAATAATTCATAATCAATAACTTTCCTCCTTTTTAGAAATGAGACGATCCATAATCCATAACAGAAACTTCCAATAAGAAAAAAACTAAAGATATATCTATCATATACGAACAGTACAATACCGAAAATTATGAAACTAAAAAAAGTGAATATAATGTTCAATATTTGCCCAGTCAAAAAATTTTGTATACGTGAATGATCTCCAATGCGTTGGAGTAAATCCCCCATCAATTTCGTATCAAAAAAGGACATTGGTAACTTGAACAATTTTATAAAAAAATCGCTAACGAGTGAAATGTTTATACGCATAGATATATGAAGTAACAACCAGCGACGAATAAAATCCGTTGCAGTTCTTCCAACTACTATCATTAATTCACCCAGAAGTATAAGCCAAATTAAACCAACATCCTTATGTTTAATACCAATATCCACTATTGCTTGTGTGAGAAATGGCATTATTAACTGAAGCAAACACCCCAATATAAGTCCAATAATTATCTGAGTAAAATATTTACGGTATTTTTTTAAATAACCTAATAAAAACCGGAAAGATCGTCTTTCTGATATATTTTCTTTTTTATGTGTGTAGAGATATTCTGTTGGAGTTAATTTCATAACGATTCCATTCGGATTCCTATTGGTTACTGAACAGATCCAATGTTTCTCCAAATCCTTTATGTTACATTTTACAATCCCTTTTTTAGGATCAGCTATCAAGAAAATGTTTTTATCATTGCAAATTCTATACAATACAACAAAATGATTTTGATCCCAATGAAGAATACATGGACATATACATCCAGTTAACTCCTGCACTGTCATTAACCTAGATTCACATTGAAATCCTAATTTTTCACAAACATCAGAAATAGAAAGTAAGGATACTCCTTGAGCCGTTGGCTGTAGTAAATTTGATATTTGTTTTTCAGATAATTTTAATCCATAATAATCACATAACATTCTTACGCATGCAACGCCACAATGCATAGAATCCTTTTGCTTTATAAAACGAATATTTCTCATGTTATTATAGCGTAAATGACAAAGAAAGTAAGATCTCTCTTCCTCGTAGAGAATAATCGTAATTAAACTTATTAATACCAGAAAAAATGGTATATGCATATTGTCTTGTATTAAGAATGTTATTTAAATCGATTCCAATCCTGAAATAAGAAAATTTATAAGACATTCCCAAATCTAAAAGACTGATTGATTTAGCCACACTCTCTGATAGTTCTTTCCATAAAATATCTGCCCCCATTTTAACTTGGAATCCCTTAAATGGAAACAAGTTCAACTTAAAGCTATGACTATGTGACAATAGCTCTTCTGATATATTATTAAATTTCATATGGTTCATAGTAAGATTTCCATCATAATCAAATTCAATGAATGACCAAGGTTTGGCTATAATCTTTGATAATATGGAATATGACTGACCATATTGTGGGAGAATAATTTCGTTCTGAGAAACTGAACCACGTCCCCACATGTATGCTCCACCTAAAGAAATTTTGGTATTTATCGAAGAAAAGATCTTGGTTAGATTCAAAATTCCTGTAATATTTTCTAAATTATTCAGATATGGAATAGGTGACACTTCAATAGCAGAATCTGTAATATTATTATTTGTAATTAAATTGGTTTGTGTATTATCATATATCATATCAGCATTAATAAACCACATGTCTAAAGGAAGTTTAAAATCATAATGGAGCATGGCGTTAAATGACTTCTGATATGATAATACACCTGTTTTATATGAAATATTCAGATTATCCGTACGAACAGGGGCTGTTAGAAAGTCACCGACATCGCCAGATCTATTTAGATATGATATTTGCGTTCTCAATGTTGACGATGGCGAGATATTCCAATTAAAATATAAATATGGACTAATGGAAAAACGAGAGTCTGATTGTTTAAGGGAGTAAGTTCCTTTATTTTCCACATTAAGATAATCCCATTTTATGTTTGCAGAAGCTCGTACAACATATTTTCTCATAGGATGGATATACTCGTATTGGGGAGCAAACCAAATCTGAACATTGTTACCAGCAACATTATTGATTGCTATAGGATAGTTAAGTTCGGATTTAATAACATTATTAGAATACAAGAAAGAGAGAGGCAGCCAAAGCCTCGAATTTTTATGCTCATATGCTGCAGATACAGTTTCCTTTGTTAAGAATCTTTTACTATTTGCATGCTGAATAAAATTATTTACATTATTCTTATCATCCTCTACTTCAATGTATCCTTCTGGTGTTGCCCCATATTCAATACATGACGCTATATTCCACCTAAAGTTGTTAGTGCGCCAACTAGATGTAAAATCATTACGTATTAGGAAATCCTTAATATTTTCATTCTGATTGAAGTTTATACCATCCAAAAGAGAAAGAACTTCATACTCCTTTATGCCCAAATTGCCTGTAAGGGTATTTGTTAAATACTTGTTTGTGCTGTTAAGTTTGTATTCCAGTGATACAGTGGGGCGATGCACTGAAGACATTGATGAGTATTCTTGATTTATATGCACGGAACCATTTTCACTATAATAATCTCTAAAAGATAGATAATCATAGGAAGTTTTTGTATATGAATAGCCTGTATTGACACGGAATGTTGCATCATCACTGGTTTTATTAAGCGTATTCAATGTAATAAAAAAATCTGTTGGATTAATAAATCTGTCTCGTGCAAGAGGAGGAGTTGACAACCCTAAATCGCCTAATAATTGTGTAGCAGAATAAAGGGTTTCATTACTATAATGGTCTATATTGGACTTCTCTGCAAATTCAGTTACATTTCCATACTTTGTATTCAAAATTGACTGAAATTTACTATTGAACATCATTCCGGAACCAGACAATTGGTATAGCCAATCATCAGCATATCCTCCTTTGGCCTCATATGAGCCAATAGGTCGAAATTTTGCTTTGGAATTAAGCTTTACATTAATTGCTACATTGTCACTGAAGATTTCATTGTCCATCTTTACAGATTGATGATTATTCAATATCTCTACATTTGTTACAGCAGTTACTGGCAAATTATCGGTGGCGACGTTGTATCTGCCACCAAGCAAATCCATTCCCTCAATATATAAATTTGATATCTCTTTACCCAAATATTTTATTTTCCCATTATCAGAGATATCTACTCCTGGCAAATTTCTCATTGCATCTTTCAAGGTTATGTCTCCTTTCCCTACAAATGCTGACATCCGATAAGATACCGTGTCTCCTTTTAATACGACCTCTGGAGCTGAAACAACAATTTCTTTCAGTTCTGTCACTTTTGTTTTCATTCGAATCACTATACCTGTAATATCTTTATCTGTTGCGACATTCATTTGGTACGCTTCATATCCAAGGCATTCTACTATCATATTCGCATCCAGCCTGTCCTCATTGATAACATACTCAAAGAATCCGTTTTCGTCAGTTATCTGATAGTATAGCGTCTGACCATCGCTATTTAAGATTTGCGTTGTTGCTACATCAATAGGCTCATTTTCTTCGTCAATAACATGCCCAGAAATAACAATTTTTGCACTAACACTATTTGTAAATATTAATGTTATTATGAACATTATTACAAT
>JAFVUY010000031.1 GCA_017502465.1 Bacilli bacterium
TGAATACCTTTATGTAATCAAGCAACAGTTGTTGAACCGCACATACAGGATTTCGCCGTATTCGGAGTTTATTGTTACCGAACCTAAAAGAAGAATTATCAAGTCGGGTTCTTTTCGAGATAAAGTTTTACAACATTGTTTATGTGATTATGTTCTCTTGCCAAAGATGAGGGACATATTCATTGAGGACAATTATGCCGGACAGATTGGCAAAGGAACGCTATTCGGATTAAATCGGCTATCGGAGCATTTAGAAAACTTCTATGCCGAACACGGAACAAATGGCTATATTCTGAAATGTGATATAACAAAATTCTTCTACACCATCAATCACGATGTTATGAAGAAGTGTATTCGCAACTACTTCAATGACGAAGGCATTCAGTGGATATGCGATTTGTTTATAGATAGCGTTGATGGAGACGGATTACCGCTCGGAAACCAAAGTAGTCAGGTATTTGCCCTAATTTATTTGGATGGGCTTGACCACTTTATAACCGAAGAACTTGGCTGCAAATGGTACGGAAGATATATGGATGATTTCTTTCTGTTGTCGGAAGATAAGGAATATTTGAAATACTGTCTAAAACGAATCAAAGAATATCTTTCTGATTTGAAGTTGACTTTGAACGATAAAACCGAAATAGTTCCAATGAAAAAAGGAATCAGATTCCTTGGCTTTCATACATATCTTACAGAACAAGGTAAAGTAATTCGTAAACTCAATGGAGATAACAAAAGAACAATTAAAAAGCGTTTAAGAAAGTATGCCAAACTTGTTATAGATGGCAGAATGACCCGTAGATATTTTGATGAGAGTTATAATTCTTGGAAGAATCACGCATCTCACGGAAATTGCTATAAACTAATTTGCAGTATGGATAAATTTGTGGAAAGTTTGTTTGAGGAAAATGGGACGAAAGAGAATAGAAATAAATAAAGATGAGGTCTATGGAAAACTAAAAACAACTGGCAAATTTATTTATAAAGGCAAGAAGTATCTTTGCTGGGAATGTGAATGTAAATGCGGGAATATAGTGTATGCTTCCGCAAGCGATTTAAAAACAGGACATACAACATCTTGTGGTAAATGTGAAGATAAAGCATACCGTACTGGTCTTAACTATTTATATGGTATGTATGTACGTGGTGCAAGAATTAGAAATTTACCATTTAAATTAACCAAAGAACAGTTTAATGCAATTATTACACAAAGGTGTTTTTATTGTGGTTCTAAACCGGAACAGATTCTATATAAACAAGGAATGCAAAAACCTTTTACATACAATGGAATAGATAGGATTGACAATAATCTCGGATATGAGATTGGAAATGTTATCCCGTGTTGTCGATTTTGTAATATGGCAAAAGGTAGACATACTTTTTCAGAGTTTGAGAGATGGATTAAAAAACTCATTTCATTTAGAACAGGAAAAGAAGAAAGAGAGGATAAGTAATGAATTTAGTAATTGTTAAACACGAAAACTGCGGTCAGAAGTATTTGTTCAAAGTACCCGATAAGGAAAGTGTATATGCCGGAGACCTTGTTCTGGTTAGTAATAGGAGAGGACAGACACAGGCAACTTGTTTGTGCAACAGTTTCTCTATGGAAGAAGGCAGCGATGAGTACAAGGCTATCTTGACTGCATTTGGAGCAACTGAACCTTTGGCATCTGTTGTCGGTAAATACTATTATTCAAAATTCAATATTCCTGCCGAACCGCCTACGACCAAGGAGATTTTGAGCAAGATTGCGGAAAAGTGGGACAGTTTGAATGACGTAGAGAAAGACACCATTATCGCAATGGCTAATAACTCCGTAACTGTTTGAAAAAAAATAAAAAATATTTTTGAAAAACCTCTTGACAAATGATTAAAAGTGTGATAGAATAAAGACACTTCAAGAGAGAACCGGCTGCAAGGTCGGTTATCAATTAAAGTTAATAAATAAGATAGAAAAATACAA
>JAFVUY010000032.1 GCA_017502465.1 Bacilli bacterium
ATCCACACTATTAACATAGTGAACAGGCTTAACAATTCTTTGAATGGTAGAGATGTCTTTTATTGTTATTTTATCACTATTTTTTAAGAATTTTAATAGTTGGTATGTGTTATTTCTTGTTATTTTTAGTTGTTTGTCATTAAGTTCATAGCCCAATAGTTCAAACAACTTTGTATTATTGAACAATGGTTGTTGAGTTTGAATTCTTTTGATAGGTGTTTTTGATATGTGCTTTTTTCTCTTTTTCACATCAACATCAACACCACAAACAAAGTAAGTAGCAATATATCTTTTACCAAATGGCAAGTATGTTGGAACAATGCTTGAAAAGAATATATCATTACCATTTATTTGTTGAATTAAGTGTGATTTTAGGCACTTTAAATACTTTTGTGATTGGTTGCTATATTCAACAAAAATATTCTCTTTAAGTAGGTTTATCTTCCTTTGATATTTGCCATAATGAATATGTGTGTATAGATACTCATTAGCATCTTTACTCCTGAAATAATGAGTAATCTGTGTTGTAAAGTATAAAGATATGGTTGGTAGTTGTGGACTACTAACAAAATTAGGATCTATATCTATACTATCACAAAAAATAGGTTTGTTTATATTTTCCATATCTTCTAAATGTTAAAATACAATTATTATATAGTAGTATGGCAGGAATTATTTTTATAAAATGAAAAAAGACCTAATTCTCAATGAATTAAGTCTTTTTTTAGTTTGCAGATGGTTATATTACTTCATAATCATCAACATCAGGTATTACAGCAAGACTGCCCCAAGTTCCCCATAATTGTCCAATGCTGTCAATGTGTTCAACAATACCCTCTTTTCCATCATATAAATCATTCTCATCTTTCAAATGATTTATTCTAATCTTTGTTCCAATCTCTATCTCCATATTTTTATTGGGCAAACTTGTATAGCTTTCTAATGGTCATTATAGATGTGCCAGTCAGACCATTTATCTGCCTTAAAGACAACCCCTGCTTTAACAATGAAATCTCTTTTCTATATTCTTCTTTCATTGCATCATCACTCTTCCTATATGTTGCAGGTCTTCCCATCTTGATACCTTCTTTCCTACATTTGGCTATGTATTGGTCTCTACCACTTGCCATTCTCTCCTTAATGGTATTTCTTTCCATTGCACCTATCTCCAAAAGTATGGTGCAAATCAGACTTGTTATGGGATTGACATTGCCCTCACTATCCAAAGTCTCCAAATTGTAGTTTTTGATGTAAAGACACACCTTTCTCTCATTTAGCAACTCAATAACTTTTAGGGCTTCCAATGTATTTCTACCCAAACGAGATATCTCCAAAACACAAACCTTGTCTATATTGTTCTGCTCAATGTATTGGAGCATCTCCATTATCTCTGGTCTCTCCTCATTTTTCTTGGTTCCCGACACCCTATTAGCGAAGATTTTGGCGACATCGTATCCCATTTTAGAACAATGGTCAGTCAACTCCACCACCTGCCTCTCATAAAGTTGCTTATCTGTTGAAACTCTTGCTAAAATCACTACTCTCATAATCTATCTGTTTTTATCTAACTATCGGATTATGAGGC
>JAFVUY010000033.1 GCA_017502465.1 Bacilli bacterium
TACCTTTGCCTATCGTGCTCCAATCGTTTGGTGGGTCTTCGCCCTTGCTCTATTGGCAGTATTGTTTGTCACCGTCTTGACGGTCAGCATCGGCAGCTTCCGCACCGCCACCGAAAACCCCGTGAAGGCATTGAGAACGGAATAAGGGAGAGAAAGAAATGGGTGGATAATCAACGAAATCCACCCATTTCTTGTGAAAATAAGAAGAATATTTGCATATCTCAGAAAAAAATGCTATCTTTGCAGCGAAAAATGGAAATTTAAATATTATGTTAAAGTCGGTAATACTGTGTGATTTCTTTTCTTTTAAAGGAAAACAAGAGATAAAAATGCAGAAGGGGGTAAATCTCCTGTTAGGTATAAATGGTAGTGGTAAGAGTTCATTTATTAATGCGCTTCGTTTGTTGACGGAAGGAGTTGCGGGAGATGGACTTGTAAAATTACTTCAAGAGCAATGGGGGGGATATGATCAAATTATTAATCATAACGGGGAAAGGATAGCGCCCTATGCTCAAATAACCTATGTTTTTGACCATAGCAGGTTAAATGAGCTAAATTCCATTGTAGATTTCAAATCAGATGTCTATTATCGTATAACCATTCGTAAATCTGCTACAAGTTATACTCTAAGTGAAAAAATGTACAGTTGTAATAAAAAGAAAACAGGTACTGATTTTGTATATTTGGATTTTAGTAATGGAAATGGAAAAATTACTACTCGGACACAAAATTCAACCATAGAACTGCAAGATTATTCAGATAGCGACATTTCAGGGCAAGAACTTATTTTGAGACAGATTAATGATCCTATTCACTATTTGCCAATCTATATATTACGTAAAGCTGTAGAATCTATCGCTGTATATAACAATTTTAATGTTGAAGAAGGAAGTAAAATGCGGTCTACAGCTGAATTTTCTACGGATACCCGTTTACGAAAAAACGGAACTAATTTGACGCAAATTTTGAATACGTTAAAGTTAAATCAAACCTTTCATTTTGATCGGTTAGAAGAAGCCTTTCGAAAAGTTAATCCTCACTTTAGGAGTATAGAAATCAACAACTTATATGGTCATTCTTTATTGTCGCTGAAAGAGAATAATTTAAGTAGAGCGATAGATGTAACTCACATTTCTGATGGTACTTTACGTTTCTTGACATTAGCGAGCATATTTTATAATCCCCAAAGAGGTGCGCTGGTAGCAATAGATGAGCCTGAAAGAGGGCTGCATCCTGATATGATATTTTCTGTAGCCAAAATGATACAATTTGCAGCACAAAATAACACACAAATTATCATTGCGACGCACTCGCCTAATTTATTAAACCAATTCAAATTGAATGATATTCTTGTTTTTGAGAAGAACGAAGAAAATGCCACAATTGTTTCCCCTGCTTCTAAGATAAAGGTTCCAGATTTAGAGGAAAATTACTTACCAGGGCAAATTTGGTTAATGGGACTATTAGGAGGGAGACGATGGTAAATCTAAATTTAGTTATAGAGGGGAAACGTCCAGAAAACGCGATGTTAGGAATCGTAAATAACGCAGAAGTGTTGCGAGAATCGTTACATACGTTTTTTGAAAAAGTATTAAGCAGAGATGATATCACAATAACTATTTTGATGGGCGATGGAAAGCATAGTGCTGCTAAATATTTTATTGAGAAATTACATCAACAGCAACAACCGCAGCCTGCATTGTTCATAGATTCAGATATGCCTCCTGCAAACTCAAATCAGTGGTTTGATACTTTTGTAAATAAAGTAAATCCAGAGAGATCTATAATTATACCTGAGGAAAGTAAGCAATATGTGTTCTTCATGGTTCAAGAAATGGAAGCGTGGTTCTTGAAACAATTAGCTTGTTTGGAAAGATGGGCAAAAACTGAAGGGTATCATTATGAACCTATAGTAAAAAGGAAAATGCAAATTAATATTGCGGAACATACTGTTATTAAGAATAAAAAGATTGAAAATATTTCAAAACCCTCAGAAAAGTTGACTCTTTTGATAAAAACATATTATAAGGACATAGATAAGAAACCTGTAAAGTATGGAAAATTAGTAACAGCCCCTGCTTTGTTGAATTATTTGGATGTCCCTTTGTTATTAAAACAAGATAGTGAATTAAACAGGTTTCAATCAACATATCGTAATTGTTAAACTATAACAAGATGATATTTCATATATCAACGACCGCCCATATATTATGCAGTCGTTGATGTTTAAAGACTCAAAACAAGTCTTCCAATGAAATCTAAAGACAAAATCCCATGAATATATTAATAATTGGCGCAACTTCTGGCATTGGAAAAGAATTACTATCTCAATATGTCAAGCAAGAACACAAAGTAATAGCATGTTTTAGATAATACGATAGAGTTAAATACATTGCAAACTAATGTTGTTGCTTGGCCAATTGTGTTGACTCATTATATAATGCATTTCAAAAGCAAGGTTTCTGGCATTTAGTTTTAAATACATCAGTTGGAGGATTACGAGGCGAACCAGTAGCACCTGCATATTCTGCATCCAAAGCATATCAAATGAACTACGCAGAGGCACTCAAAAAGAAAGCATTTAAAAATTTTCCATCTCTCACGATTACTGAAATTCGTCCTGGCTTAGTAGATACAGCAATGGCAAAAGGGAACGGTTTGTTTTGGGTAATGCCAACAAGTATTGTTGTAAAGCAAATTCTTCGAGCAATAAATAAAAAAATGCAAATATGTGTTGTAACTAAACGCTGGCGCATCGTACATTTTATTATGCGATATCTTCCTTGGGGATTATATAAACGAATATAGTGCAAGATAGCTATTGATATTTCAATAATTTCAAACAACAATGATCAAATCTCGAATATTAGTAGTTGACGACAACAAGAGCATACGAGATGTGCTCCATGTCTTGCTTGTGCGTCATTTTGCAGAGACGAAGTTTATTCCTTCGCCCAAGACATTACATTCTACGATACGAGAATTTCAACCTGACGTGATTCTGCTGGATATGAACTTCCAAACA
>JAFVUY010000034.1 GCA_017502465.1 Bacilli bacterium
AGTTGATAGACTTTATATTTTAATCTCTCACAAATACATCGTACGTGTGCACTTTATGTGCAACGTCGCGCAGACTTTCATCCCATCGATTGGCAACTATAATCTCATACTTTTAGCGTATTCTTTACTGTTAAAATCAGCTAAATCACTGGAACCAGAGACTTTAAGATATTCTATCGGGTATCAAGTCATGGCTAAATAATCAACTAGCAATTCGGGTTAACTAATACCAATCAAATGCTTAGTGGTTTTTCTACTTCAAGAACTGTTGTGGATGGTTTGAAAACAGGTTCAACAAGTTTTCAAATTGACTGTTTTGCTGGAACAATAAATCAAAATGGTTTTAGAATCATTACAGTTGTTTTAGAAGCTACAGATCCTGCTGCTGACAACTCGACTCCTTTCACCCTCACAAATCAACTGATGAACTATGTTTATGGGCATTGGCGTACGACAAGTCTTGTGCAAAAAAACCAATCCTTAGATGATTTTAAAGAAATTGCTGTGACTGATGGAAAAGAAAAATCTGTTCAACTCGTTGTTCCTTATGCTACAGATGGTAGTGCAGATAAAAAATCACTGACAGTCAAATTTAGTAAGAAAAAAACAGCCTCAGTTGAAGAAACTGTGACTAAAAACCAAAAACTTGTCACACTTTCTACTACAGTAAAGGATAGTTTAGGCTATCTTCCAAATTGTACCGCAGAACAAATTCCATTGGTTGCTAAGAAAACTGTCCCCCGTAGTAGCGCTCCAAAGGTTTTTTGGAATCATTTTGTAAATTTCGTTAATGAAAAACTATAAAATTTTACTGACAGAAAACTTGTCAGAAAATTAACTCACAAAAAAAGCCGTCAATTTACTGACAGCTTTTTTATTATCCTTTAGAATTTACAATTGCAAGTAAAATTGCACCTGTTACGAACAGAACAATCCCAATTCCAACATAAACCAATTCTTTTTTGGTTTTCTTTTCACCAAGGAAGAGAATTCCTCCAATAGTTGAAATGATAACACCTAATTGTGAGAATGAAAAGGCAATTACGTTACCAGCAGCGTTTGCAGCCATAAGCATAAAGATATTACCTACACCAAACATTGCTCCATCAATCATATTTTCATAGACATATTTATCCATTTTAATTTTGAAACGACCCATCACAAGTGCTCCAAAGATCATTCCAACTGACATTGGCAAGATAATTGTCAGTGCATCAAAATGAACATTGAACCAAAGTGCTGCTAAGTTATTAAAAAGAATAACATAGGTAACATATCCCAAAGTTGAGTAAGTTAAAGCAGTCAATCCTTTAGTATAATTACGTCCTTCTTCAACAACTGCATTTTCTGGGTCACGTTTAGCTGAGAAATAGAACCCAACTACCAAAACAGCCATCGCAATAAATCCGAGAATAAATTGAATTTGTTTTGTCCATTCGTGGAAAGCAAAAACCCCAATCAAGCCACCAATTACTAATTGACTCCCTGATGAAAGCGGACTTGCTACTGAAACACCCATGTATTTCATTGAATTAAACTGACCAAATTGTCCAATTACCCAAAGCAATCCACCAATAAATCCAATTAAGAAAATTTGCCATGTCAACGTTGGCATGCGGAATAAGAAAACAATAAGTGCAAAAACAAAAGCGCCCAAAGTCATTCCAAGTGTTTGTTGTTTAGCATCACCACCAAATTTATTAGCTACAAGTCCGATAGAACCCCAAGCAAACATTGGAACAAGCGCGAGAAGAACTCCTTGCATGTTTATATTTACCTCCTTAAAATAATTTTTTACTTAAAAAATTAAACATATCTCTATATTACTCTTTTTTCGGGAAAAAACAAGAGATTGATGTTATCCTTAAATCTTAGAGTCACTATTGTATAATTTAGACAAAGGACAAAAACATGAAAAAACGCTACTCAAAAGAATTTAAAGAAACCCTTATCGCCTTCTATCATTCTGGTCAATCCGTCACCCAGCTGTCTAAAGAATACGACGTGGCCCCTGCAACAATTTATAAATGGATAGACCTCTACTCTAAATCTAATGAAAGCTCCGTCTCTAAAGCTGATTTTCTAGAATTAAAAAGACAACTGGCTAAAGTTAAGGAAGAACGAGACATCTTAAAAAAAGTATTGACCATATTCGCCGAGAAAAAGAAGTGAGTGCTGCGGATATGGCTCAAACCATACAAACTTTAGCACTCAATGTCAGACTAAGCTGTCAACTCCTTGATGTTCCTGAATCAAGTTATTATGAACGGATTAACCGACATCCATCTAAAACTCAATTAAGGAGACAATACCTGTCACTCAAAATTTCTCAACTCTTCAATGCTAACCGAGGAATCTATGGTGCTCCTAAAATTCATCATCTTCTATTTAAACAAGGGGAAAAAGTCGGGTTAAAACTGGTACAGAAGCTAATGAAGCAACTTCAACTCAAGTCTGTAGTCATTAAGAAATTTAAGCCTGGATACTCACTAAGTGATCACATCAATCGAAAAAATCTCATACAGACTGAACCTACAAAGAAAAATAAGGTTTGGTCAACCGACATTACTTATATTCCTACTCAACAAGGATGGGCTTATCTCTCAACCATTATGGATCGTTATACTAAAAAAGTCATTGCTTGGGATTTGGGCAAGCGAATGACTGTAGAATTAGTGCAAAGAACTTTAAATAAGGCCATTAAATCACAAGACTATCCAGAAGCTGTTATTCTTCATTCTGACCAAGGAAGCCAGTATACGAGTCTAGAGTATGAAGAGTTGCTTAAGTATTATGGGATGACTCACTCTTTCAGTCGAAGGGGATACCCTTATCATAATGCCAGTCTTGAATCTTGGCATGGACATTTAAAAAGAGAGTGGGTGTATCAATTTAAATATAAGAACTTTGAAGAAGCCTATCAGAGTATTTTCTGGTACATCGAAGCCTTTTATAATTCAAAACGAATCCATCAAAGTTTAGGGTATCTTACACCTAATCAATTTGAAAAGGTAAGTGCTTAAAATAAATAGATTAAAATTCTACGTTTGTTACTCTAAAAACTTGACTTAACGTCATCCTTAGACTTATTTGACTCGGTGCTTTTATCTAAATAAAAAACTATATAATTGAAGTCACTTACTAAAAAAGCCTCATAATAGAGGCTTTTATTTCTCACGATTTATCTAGAAATTTATTTAACTCTAGCTTCTTTATCTGTATTGTCTTCTACTTTGTCTTTTACTTTGTCTTTTACTTTATCAACTTGTTCAGAGGTGAATTTCCCAGTTGTTTGAGCCGCACTATTCACTCGATCTTGAATACTTACATCATCTTCTTTTTGTTGCTCTTTCGTTTTAATATCTGTGACTGTTACGTTAACTTCAACAACTTCCAATTCTGTCATTGCCGCAACCTCTTTACGAATGACTTCTTTAATTTTTTCATAAATATCAGGCACACTCTTACGATATTCTGTAACTACTTTCAAGTCTACTGCAACCTGTGTTTTCCCAACTTCTACGTCAACACCTGTTGTAACATCATCAGTATTAATAAGTTTTCCTGTTAAGTTTGAGAAGAACCCACCTTCTACGGAAAGAAGTCCATCCACTGATTCTAATGCTAGTCCTACAATCTTTTGCACAACTTTATCTTCATAAGTCAAAGCTCCCTTAATTTCTGGTTGGGTTTCCTTTGTTTTAGGAGTTTCTTTTTCTGCCATTGTTCCAAATGCCTTCATGTTTTCTTGTACCATAATATTCTCCTTTTATAATGTTATTTACGATCTATAAATTGATCAATGATTCCTGATTTTTTTAAGAATAGACCAATATAAATTCCTAATCCAATTAAAAATAAAACCAGAATCATTTTCCAAAATCCAATAGTGAAGATACACACAGCAATGAGTGCACCTACGATTGCCCCTATAATTGGGTATCGATTTTTTTCGAAATAATCCATTGATCCCTCCTACATAACACGCTGGCGTTTAGGGTTATCATCTTTACTTAATGTATTGACTTTTACTTTAAGTTTAACCGTATGTTCCAATCCAAAGAAACTTTTTAACCCTTCAATGATTTCCTGTTCCAGAACTTGGGCTTTTTGGGCCACTTCAACTCGAGGAACAATCTCACCCTTTATATCAATTTTTATCTTATTTTTAAAAAGTGAAACAGCGATTTTTGAGTTTTTAAGGTAATCATTTTCTTTTACTTTTTCACCTACAAATCCTTCAATGGCCGACTTCTTCAAAGTTAAAACTCCATTATTTGAAGTGAGTTGTACATCCATATAGGTTCGAGGATAAAAAAGGACTACAATCAAGGCGATAATTAATATGACTGTTAAAACGATGTTCCCCCAAAACAAATAATCTATCATATATTTACCTATGAAGGGAATGTGACTAGAGGTTGTTGTTATCCAATCATATTCCATGAAATTATAATAATCCCACGTCATTGGTAGAACAAGCGTAAGTAAAAGGAGATCAAGGACAATGAGTATTATTTTCTTTCCAGTTGCCAAAACTCCTCCTTTCTAGATCCTAAGATCTATTAATTCATTTTAGATAGGACGAAAGATACAACAGCAACCACAATCACTGCACCAACAATGGATGGTATTAATGCCATGCCAGCAAGTGAAGGTCCCCAAGTTCCAAGTAAGGCTTGACCTACAAAAGATCCAACTAACCCCGCTGAGATATTAGCAATCCATCCCATTGAACTTCCCTTATTTGTAATCGCACCAGCGATTAATCCGATTAATGCACCAACAATTAATGACCAAATCATAAGCCACCTCTTTCTAAAGATTAT
>JAFVUY010000035.1 GCA_017502465.1 Bacilli bacterium
TATGTTCATAGGTAGAGTCGGCTTGATAACAGTGTTAATGAGTTTTATAAAACATTCAGAGACGCCTAAATACAGATTACCAAAAGATAATGTAATAATAAATTAAGATTATATATGAAATATTTAATAATAGGACTTGGAAATTTCGGCAAGACATTAGCCGAAGATCTTACCGATAACGGCAATGAAGTTATTGGTATTGACAACGATGAGCGTAAGATAGAAGATGTAAAGGATAGGATTTCACTTTCTTATATCATGGATGCCACAGAAGTAAGTGCCTTGAGATCTTTGCCATTAGATGAGATTGACTGTGCCATAGTAGCAATTGGGCAGAGCATGGAACATTCGCTGAGGACTGTAGCAGCCTTGAAAGAATTGTCGGTTAAGAATATTTACGCCCGTGCTATAGACAATATGCATAGATCTATTTTGAAGGCGATGAGCATCAAGAAGATCTTTATTCCTGAGAGCTATGCCGCACGATTGTTTTCAAGAATGCTCAGCGATGAAAACAGCGTGATGGAATAAGTCTCATCCATATTATAAGGTGTAAAGGCAATAAAGGTTTAAAGTTAATACACCACTTTAAACCTTAAGGGGACTTCTATAAATTGCTTTACATGTGATTTATGAATTTTTCTTTGAGAATCTTTTGTCTTTCTCAAAAGAGCAAAGCAAGCTAAGTGAATGAAACATGTAAACTTCCAAACTTAATAACTTTCAACTCTAAAACTACTCTAAACTATCAACTCTAAACTATAAACTTTAATGGGATTTCTATAAATTACTTTGCGAGCGCTCAATGTTTTTATCTTTGAGAATATTTTTCTCGAAAGAGCATAGCAGGCTAAGTGATATGAACTATGAGCAAAGAACTAATAAACTTCCAAACTTAATTACTTTCAACTCTAAAACTACTCTGAACTATAAACTTTCAACTCTAAACTTTATAATGAGGGCGTTCCGGCTATGCCGTCGGGCTTTCCGCTGTATCTTCGCTCGCCATGTGACCGTCCCGCCACTAATCCCTTCTCATAATCATCGTTTCCGTTTCCGCATTCAGAACCCGTGCAGAAGCTCGCGAAGGATGCCGCTTCAATCCCTAACGCGTGGGGCTGCCGTCATAAATGGCGCTACCCGGAACATCCGCGCCGCTATTAATTAATAAGGTGTAAAGTTATAGAAGGTTTAAAGGTAATGAAGGTAGTAAAGGAAATAAGGGTTTAAAGTTGATAGTTGATAGTTGATAGTTGAGGATGTTGTGTTATAAGTTTCCAATGAACGTTTATCCTCCGCGTTCATTGCTACTTTGCGGTAATTTCACCTTGTAGACTTGTTGTCTTTTTTACCCTGCCGCCTCAAAAAAAACCGTGCTGAAATCGCTCTGTTTTTCGTGGAATTTTCGGATTTTGTGATATTTTCCCGTCCGGACCGGTCCTGAAATGGAGTAAAAAAGGCGAAAAAAGGCGTAAAAACGTAATAAAATTACATAAATCCGAATATTTTTTATTATGTAAAACGTTGGCAATCAGCCAGAATAAAAATAATTCAAAAAAAGTGAAAAAAAGTTTGAAAAAGAGTTGGAGGGAAAGGAAAAAGTCGTACCTTTGCACTCGCAAAACAACGGGAACGAGGGGTTGAGAAAAGAGAGAGGTTGTCGAGCGAAGTTCTTTGAAAGAATGATCCAAGCAAAGTCTGAAAGGTAAGTGTAGAAAAACCTTATCAATTCAAAAAGATAAATCCGAGTCAAGACAGAAAACAAGAAAAAAGAGATACAAATCTACAAAGAAGAGTTTGATCCTGGCTCAGGATGA
>JAFVUY010000036.1 GCA_017502465.1 Bacilli bacterium
ATTATAAACAGGTTTCACGACTTGGGAACTTGCATGGTCACTTGCATGGTAGTATCATTAAATTAGCTTGTACACAACTTATGCACTAACTTGTACACCCTTATATCAACAGGGTGCCGACTAGGTTCCGACTGGGTGCCAACTTACTGCCTTTATGAGCACTATCATGAGCAGTTCATGAGCGCTAAACTTATAAAATGGAGATGTTGTTTATTGTAAAGCAACTGTTAAGGAGAAATGACGTTTCGTTATCTGTCTTATTCTGCATCAATAAGAAATTCCTTATCTGAGTGCAAAGATGTTTTTTTACTTCAATCCGTATAAAATAACAACATGTTTGCATATTTGCATATTACACATATCAAAAGATAATAAAAAATACAGCTCGTTGATAATTTTTCGTATCTTTGCACCATATTAGGTGTGTTGTATAGTCATAAACCTACACCTAAGGCAATTATGATGGATAAGATTACAACAAGAGAAAAACTTATTCTTCGTTTGCAGGAGATAAGTGAAAAAGGCATACTGGATGCAGAATACGCGGATCGTAGTGAAAATATGCACCGTCTATTCATGTATCCTGCAATGATGGTACCTGCTACTCAAAGTGCCATCGTGCAAGCTTTTTCAGATATATTACCTCCGAATACATACGCGATAGACCCATTCATGGGATCAGGAACATCTTTATTGTCTTGTATAGAGTTTGGATTTAATGTTTTTGGACAAGATATAAATCCATTTGCTGTACTTTTATCAAAAGCCAAGACCACTGTGTACGATGTATCTAAGTTAAGGACATCATTAGAAAATATAAGAAATCGCATACTCCTGGATAATAGCACAACTATTGACATCACATTTTCAAGTATTGATAAATGGTTTACAAAAGATGCGCAAATTTCTTTCTCTAAAATACGTAGAGCTATCAATGCAGAAGAATGTATTGATTATCGAAATTTCTTTTGGGTATTAATGTCTGAGGCAATCAGAGTCGGCAGTAATGACAGAACATCAACCTTTAAGCTACATAGACGTAGCTTTGAAGAGTTGCAACATCGAAATATAGATGTTATTCAAAAATTCTTATCAATAGCGGTCTCTGGAATTTCAGACTATGAAATGTTTTATAATAAATTAAAAAAGGAACATAATTCATCTGAACTTAATTTTAGGGGAAAAGCTGAAATTTCTTGGGGCAATAGTCAATTAAAAATAAATTCAAAAAGAAAGTTTGACTTACTTCTTTCTTCTCCACCGTATGGAGATAATCATACAACGGTAACTTATGGACAGACATCATATCTACCATTACAGTGGATTCCTTTTAATGACATTGAATGTCCCTACGAATATCTAAGGACTACTCAAGAAATTGACCGTCAAAGTCTTGGAGGGAAAATAGATAATAAATCTCTTGAAGAGAAGCGTGTTGCTTTGTTTAAGAAGACAAAGCATCTTAAAGACTTTTACTTAAATATTCCAGATGAAGAGAAATCTAAATATCAAAAAACGATCGCATTTATCGCAGATTTCGAGGAGTGTTTAAAAAACATTGTGGAGGTAATGCAAGATGATGCATATTATATTTGGACTATAGGAAATCGCTTTGTTGGTGGTCGAGAAATACCTAACGCAGAAGTATTGCAAGATCTTATGGAATATTATGGAATAAATCTATTCTTCAAGGCAGAGCGACAAATTTTCAATAAAAAGCAAGCTTGCAAAAATAACCATTCCAGAACTATGGAAAAAGAGCAAATATTAATTTTTCATCGCAAAGAATAATAGCTTATGGAAAAGGCTAAGTTTGACATAAATCCACACGTCATCAGACAATTGGGGGCAGAGTTGGTCTCAGACCAAGTAACAGCATTAATGGAGTTAATAAAAAATTCATATGATGCTGATGCAAGTTATGTTAAAATAGAGATAAACACCGTAGATAGATGTGGCATTCAAGATCTATATAACCCCAACCATAAAGGATACATACTGGTTGAAGACAATGGTTTCGGAATGGATCAAGAAACAATTCTTAAATCATGGCTTATCATATCGTATTCTAATAAGAGAGCAGTAGATGGAATAAAACCGAAAACCCCACTTGGCCGTACACCGTTAGGCGATAAGGGATTGGGACGATTGAGTACACAACGACTGGCTAATTGTTGTGAAATATATACAAAGAAAACAGATTCTTCTCCCTTTCATGTTGGTTTTAAATGGAGTGATTTTGATACCGTAGAACGCCTTGGTGAAGTAAACGTTAATTTTCAGCCTACTGAGTTTAAAGGTACAAGTGGAACAAAAATGTACTTACTTGATCTTATTGATACGGATTGTTGGAAAGGTGAGGGATTGGAACGTCTAAAGGGAGCCTTGTGTCAAATTATTGCACCTTACAAAGAATTAAAGCCATTCAATATTTATCTTTCGGTAAATGGAGAAATTATTGATATAACACAAGAAATAAGCAAGTTAGAGCAACTAAACCTTTGTGACATAAACTTTCACTATTTTAAAGGAGTTATGGATGTGCAGATTGACATCCATCTAAGAAAACTGATAGGAAATGATTATCATTTTTATCAAAAGTTTATTGTTACAGATAATGGGAAAAGATTTGAAGAATTTCTGTTTAATGACAAGCGAGGACGTGGAAAATGTTTTGAACGTTCTACAAAAGGATACTGGCTACAATCTCACCTCTCATTTGATTTAGAATCCTTATTACCAAAACAAGACTTATATAGCGACAATACGATTGATGATCCAGGAGATTTTTTCGGACGAATCCAGGAGTTCTATTTTGGTGCTCATGACAAAGAAGGTGACTGGTGGAATGAATTATATAAGAATTTCAAAGAGTATAAAAGTTTTGTTCAATCTCAAACGGGTATTAAAATCTATAGGAATGGATTTGCTGTAAGACCATATGGTATTGATGATAATGATTGGTTACTTTTAGGTCAAGGACAAACTGGAGGTTCTTCGTATTACGGATTACGTCCTGGTAATGTCGTTGGATATGTTGCCATTGATGAAGCAAAAAATATGAGCCTAAGAGATAAGACAGACAGAGAAGGTCTTATTGAAAATGCATCGTATATAAATTTCTATAAGTTAATAAGTGAAGTTGTAAGAAGATACTCAGAGAACATGGAGAATCTTCGTAGGTGTTATGCTGATTTTCGTTCTTCATTTTCAGTGGAAAACACTAAAATAAGAACAATGAGTCAGGCTTTTACTACGATTAGTATGCAAGCACAAAAAGGCTCTGCTACATCAAAGGCTTATGACAATGTACAGAAGAAGTTTGTTGTAATTGAGAATAAGATAAATAAAGTTGTAAAATCAGAAGATTCCTCATTGTTTAGCAGTTCTGAAGATTCTATACTAAGAAAAACGCTAGAAGAAGTGCAGATAATTCTGTCTGAATCTAAAAACGTACTAACTCAGGCGAATGAAATCCTTAATGATTCAATGTATCTAAATGAAGCTTTGCAAATTATTCAGCCAAGATTAGAAGCATTAGAATCACAACTAACAGATTTTTCTGAACTAGCATCGTTAGGTCTGATTTCAGAAATGGTTACCCATGATTTAAGTCTAATTTCAAATAAAATGCTCTCAAAGAGTATCGATTTGGATAAACAACTTAAATCAAACGTTGATATTTCCAAATCGCAGTTATATTCACTTGTTGATTTTATAAAATCAACAGTGTCTTCAATACGTTCTCAAATGAAGCACTTAGACCCATCGCTTAAATATAACAGAGAAAAACAAGATGTATTTAGTGTCAAGGAGTTACTAAGTGAAGAAGAAATACCATATTACATTAACAAGCTACAAGATAAAAGAATTGATATTACTCTTCAAGTAGAGAATGATTTTATGGTATCCATAAACAAAGGACGAATAATGCAGGTATTTGACAACCTGATAAATAATTCTGTCTATTGGTTGGAAAAAAGATTTGAATCCTCTGATTTGCATCCAACACCATTGATAACGATCACGGTTGACAAACCTTGGATTTATGTTGAAGATAATGGAGAAGGAATAGACAAATCAGTTGCAACCACATTATTCGAGCCATTCGTAACTAGAAAGCCAAGGGGTGAAGGACGTGGTTTAGGACTGTTTATCGTAAGACAATTACTTGATAGCTGTAAGTGCGATATATATTTAGATGATAGTATTAATGAAAAGGGTAACCAATATCGTTTCTCTATAAACTTACATGAGATTATTTACAAATAAAGTACTTTGATATGATGAAGAACCACATAAGAGAACTTATTGAGAAACGCAATATCAAAAGAATTGTATACGTTGATAATGAATTTGAAATAGATATTTATAAAGAAAGTATCAAGTCATATTTGAGAGAAAATATCTCTGATACAAGTATTGAATGGCCCTTCTCGGTAGAGGCAGGTATTGAACATGCAATGGAAGCATGCAATCATTGGTTGGATGATAACTCTAATAATGAATGCATATCTCAATTTATAAAGGAACGAAAAATAAAGAGAGGAACACATGAAATAGAGAAAATCCTTAACGACATTTTACCTCCGGAGATATTGCATTGTATCACGCCTAATGAGTTTAAAGAGCAATATATTGACAATCCCATATATACACCAACAGAAACAGAACAGTTGGTAGTATTAATGGATAAGTATCTTGATGAAGATGATGCCAATAGTGGTATGAGATTATTAACGCCCTTTAAAAATAAAGAGCATGTTGCTTGTGGACTATTCTCGAACAAATTCCAAATACATGATGAAATTAAAAATTGGAAGGATTGCGACAATGCAAAAAACATATATCCATTATCTAAGCATAGAGTCGCGGAAGATGGTAAAGATTTCTTGTTAGGACTAAGAAATGTAGTGTGGTTAAGGCAAATTTCCGATATTAAAGCTCAGATTCTTGACTTATATAATAATGCATTTGAGAATACTCGCAAGGATTTAGATTCATTAGACCCTGCAAGTTTTGATTGGGCAATAATAAAGAGCAGTGCACATGAGGGATGTTGGGAATTTGACATGATGAAGCGCATAATGCTACTATTATTGAACAGACATGTTGAAAAGTTAATGACAGAAGGTGAAGATTTTTCTAAGATTCAAGAACTAACACAGATTCTCAAACAGATAAGCGATTTTCCGCAATGTAAAGACACACCCAATTCTAAATTGTTGAAAGATTATTATAAGTCAGAGGTATATGCAGACATATCATATGTTAATAATACATATTCACAAATTGCCAATGGCGATATATTTGAAATAGAAGGGAAAGGGGAATATATGTTATGTTGCCAACCATGTAATTTAGAATTAAGAAAAGACGCATCTCGTAAATCATCAGAATTTGTATATCTTCTGCCAATAGAAAAAACTTTTATCTTAACAGAGGATAACCTAGAACAAAGAAAGAAACAAAATAAGCAATTGTATCGTTCGATTCTTCATCAATTATCGGACGAAGAGTCAGTGTGTGTTAATTTGGCAGCAAATGTAAGAATAAACCCTCGAATACTGGATTTGGTTTCATATAACAAAGAAGGTAGAGCTATTATAGATACAAACAAAGATAAGGAGCACATAAATGATTCTAATATAATGCAAGCAAATATGCTCGCACATTATCATAAGATATATTCTACTATTTGTAATCAAGTGAAATTATGTAAGAAAATAGATTCTTTGCCAAAAAATACTATTGAGCAAAGTGAAAAACTATCTTTATTAAAAATGCTCAAGAAACCTTTTGAAATGGCTACTGAAAAACTAATTACGGTAGATTGTAATCCCGATACTGGCATTATTAATTTCAAGATCAAACGAATAAGACGTTATAAAGAACCTTTCTCACAAATTGTACTGAATGATTTTATGAATTATTTATCACGTCAGGCTCTCCCAAATGATTTCAGTAAAATGATTAAGTAGTTAAATCGGCGTTCACTCTCAACAAGTGAACGCCGAAGTATTATCATCCAATTGCATTCATGCCATCTATCAAGTCTTGGTAAGTAGCCACTTTATGGTACTTCACATTGGCTGTGGAAATGGAGTTGAACAACTTTTCCGCACAGTCAATTTTGGCTCGTTCGATGGCAGACAAGTCCATTGACGACATTGAACCTTTGGTTTCGGCTACGAAAAAGATGTGTTTTACATCATTCTTTTTCATGGCGATTGCCCAGTCGGGAGCGTAGTTGCCTACGGGTGTCGGGATTTGGAATGTGCGTGGTAGCTTAGCATATACCACTACTTCACTAGCTTCGTCAAGGTCATGGGCAAATTGGCGCTCACCCTTGCTGTCACTGAATACATAATCGGTGATATGTTTCTTTGCTTCGTAGGCTCTATCAAAGTCCATCTTGCTCTTGACAGTGAAGATGTCGCTATCGTACTTACCTTCAGTGATATTGTAGTGGATGGCCTCTACAATCATCGTTGATTTCTGCTCCTTGATAATGCTTATTACCTTACGGATAAACTCTTCGGGATTATTTTTGAACAAGTAGAGCTTACTTTGCTTAATGCCTTGTAGAATCTTCACGACCGTACGGCGAGTGAGGTTTGAACCTTTGGCAATATCGCCTACAAGGTCGTACTTGACGGTTGAGGTACATACATCGGTCAGCTCACGGGATTGTGAACGAGTATTTCCAAATTCTGTTACTTGGCTTTCATCTTGCGTTCCCTCTACCATCACATAACGCAGCTGCTTAACCTCCAAATCCTTATTGATGTATAGAATTGCCTTGTCAATAAGTTCATTGCTGTCATAACTTACCTGATAGACATACTGATGATTGATTTCATTCCATA
>JAFVUY010000037.1 GCA_017502465.1 Bacilli bacterium
GTCAATTTCATCTGAACCGTCCTCTAACATATCGTTATTGAAATCAGCATCTTCCTGGCCTTCATCCCCAACGTCATGGTCATCATTGGCCTCATTTACAGCGGTGGCGTCATCGATGACTTGTGCTTTTTATTTCTTTTGAACCTTTGGTATCGCGTACAACTCCGTCAAGAACTTACGAAAGATAAAAACGGTTCCAAAATTACGCAAGATTCATTTTTCTCTATAAAAAGCTAAAAACCCTTGAAAAATCAAGGGTTTTTAGTGCCTGTTCCATTAAAGGTAGGCATTGTGGCGCCCCAAACAGGACTCGAACCTGTGACACTGCGGTTAACAGTAGTCGGATGTTTTAGTCCATTAATTTTGTAGGGTACATTATCTCCGATTTGCCTGTAAATACTGGACTCTGTGAAAACAATGGAACCTTGTTTCGTCCATTATTTTCGCACGGTCCAAAATTTCATGCGTCATTTTATGAGTCAGGCAAATATTACTGAAAACAAGTACGAACCAACGACAATTGGAAATCCAAACATTAGCTCGCTCTTGAGGGGTTAAGTATATCATATGTATTTAAAGTTGTCAATAATATTATGTATACCTTGATTTTATTTTTTGCATTAAATGTTATTCAGATACCCGTATGCCTGAACTTTAAACATTTGACTATATATACCATCAGCAAGCATCAACTCTTCATGTGTTCCGCATTCAACAATTTTGCCTTTATCGAGTACAAAGATTTTGTTGCAATTAGTTGTCGAAGACAACCGATGCGATATGAAAATAATAGTATCATCGGTTTTATCAAGTATATCTTGATAAAACTGTTTTTCAGAAAGAGCATCCAAAGCAGCCGACGGTTCATCTAGAATAATTATCTTATTCTTTTCGTAATAATTTCGTGCTATGGCTATTTTTTGCCTTTCGCCTCCAGAAAAATCAACACCATTTTCATATTCGGAAGTTACATACGTTTTGATCCCGGATTCTAATGATTCAATTTGCTCACGTATACCCGCTGTGTTCAACGCTTCACGAACCTTATCTTCGTCACTGTCGTTAGTCATAGAAATATTATTTTCCACCGTAAAAGCAAATAGCTTATAGTCTTGAAATATCGTAGAAAACTTTTTTCTGTATTTACCAGGGCTTAATCTTCTTATTGATTCTCCGTTATAGAAAATCTCTCCCTCATCAAAATCATATAATCGCAAAAGTAGTTTAATTAATGTTGTTTTTCCCGCTCCATTTGCCCCTACAATAGCAACCCTATCACCCGAATTTATGGTCAAAGAAATGTTTTCTAAAACACGTTTTGATTCGTTCGTATATGAGAATGATAAATCATTAATCTCTATTTTTTTCAAAGAGGATATTTCACTCTCAGCCGCTTCGGTTTCAAATGTTGATTGAGTTTCAAAAAATGCTCTGATTTTCTTAAAATAAAAGCTGTCGTTCGCAAGATCAGATATTGCATTTTTAATGCTTGAAAGAATATCACTTAAACATGCAACTGTATTATATAAGGCAAAAAATGTAGCAATATTTATATTCCCTGCAATGAAGAATCGATATCCCAAGTAAAAAAGTATTAAACCCTTATATACAAACACACTAAACAAATAGTGTTGCAAAACATATAGAAGTACGAATTTCGGAGCAGCCTTCAGATTGACATGTAAAAATTCTTTATTTGCTCTTTTATAATTGGATATCAGTAAATTTTTCAATTCATCATGAATTCTGAGTTCTTTCGCATACCGCGGCTCATAAAAGACCCTATGGAAATAACTACGCTGCCTTCGTAACGGTGTAGTTATCACATCCATTTTGAAGCAAGCCTTTTTAAAGATAATATTAACGACCAATCCACCTAAAAAGGCGAATAATACCAGTGGCAAAACTACCGAATCATATTGCAAAACAAACGCCGATGTAAGAACCCAAACAATTATATTTTGTAGCAACACCTTTATTATACGAATAAACTCTAATGTTTTCGCACCATAATTCGAACTTGCTAAAATGAACTCATTATAAAAGTCAGGATTATCATATCGGTGCATGTCTGTCTCCACCGTCTTTAGATAAACCTCTCTTTGCAAAGCATTTTTTATTACAATTATTTTTTTGGCAGCATATGATGATTCTAATATGGAAAAAACTATATCAATTAATAGAGATATTGATAAAACACCCAATAATAAAATTATCAGCATGTGTATTGCAATTCCATCCAAAATTGCGTCTAAAACGACTGGCATAGCAAGAATAAGAATCACTCTGTACAACGCTGTAAAAACGCTCCAGAAAAGGCAATAAATCATATAGGAAGGAGATATTTTGAACACTGCCTTCATGGCATACAGACTACTTTTTAGCGCAACCATTTTTTTCACCTGCTTTCGTTTGATAATTTTCGGCTTGTGTCATATACATTTTAGCATAAATCCCATTTTGTTTAATCAACTCATGATGTGTCCCTTGTTCTTTTACTTCCCCATTATCCAATACATATATTTTATCAAAATTCGTCACATGAGATAATGTATGAGTTATATATATCAGTGTCTTTTGGTCAGCATGGCTGAGTATTGCGTCTAGGATCATCTTTGCTGAAAACGGGTCTAAAGCAGCTGTAGGCTCGTCAGCAATAGCAATCAAGCCATTATGAGCAAAAAATCTTGCCATAGAGATTTTTTGTGCTTCGCCTCCCGATAAAATTTCGCCCTGCATATCAAACTCTTTAGATAGAATAGTGTCAAACGAATGCGAATAGGAAGAAACCTTTTCTTTCATCAATGATCGTTCCAATGAATCGATGATTTTCCCTTCATCCAATTCTTCTCCAACCGCAATATTCTCCTTTACGCTCAAAGCATATATGTTATAATCCTGAAACATAACCGAAAAAATTTTCCTATACGAAGCAACCGAATAGTTTTTTATATCGACACCATTGATTTCTATACGTCCCTTGGTTGGCTCGTAAAGTCTAAGCAAAAGCTTTATCAAAGATGTTTTTCCTGCTCCGTTCAATCCAACTAAAGCAATTTTTTCACCATAGTATAACGATATATTAATGTTTTTCAATGAAAGCACGGAAGAATTTGGATAACCGAAACTAACGTTGTTGAGTGTAATTGTAGGCTTTTTGCATTCCAAAACAGCAGACTTTGATGTGTCGTTAATTTCGGGGACAAACGAATCAAACTCTCTAATATCATCAATGTAAAACGAATTTTTAGCGAATGCGGCATATAGCTGAACCATTCCACTCAAGTTTGTTTGAATAACAGTTGCGGCTGTCGAAAAGCTAACAAAGGCGCCTAAAGTTAATGTTTTGGTAACCGCGAATAGGTAAATGCCCGTTAGGTATATGACTACAATCGGCAGTATATTAAAACAAACATTCCAAAGCCCATATAAAACCCCAAGTTTTAAGCCAAATGTTTTAACACTCGAAAGAAGTTCATTCTTTAACTCATTTATTTTTTCAAGCAGCAAGAGAGAAATATTAGTCATTTTTATTTCTTGCGCAAACTCTTTCAAGTGAAAAGTTTTTTTAATGTATTCGGATTTTCTGTTTATCGGGACCTCTTGTTGAAATTTTTGATGTGTCAACTGATTGATTTTCTTGTTGATAAAATGTAGAACCACAATAGTTATAACGATTGCAATGTAGATAATATAATTGCCTTTGATGATAAAACTTGAAAGCATAGCTATCGAAATCACTTTTCCTAACAAGTCACACAACAACTCCAAGGCTTCGGTCGCTCGTTCAAATGTTTCAGATGAGGCTATGGTAAACCTATTGTAATACTCGCCATCTTCCAGACATTTTATGTCATATAATGTTGATTTAATATATAAACGCTCTGCAATATAATTTCTTGTTTTATAATACATTTTCGGAATGATATAATTTTCGGCAACTGCGCTAAAAAGAAAAAATGCCAAAGCAAGCACCAAATATATCATCAAAAGATATATATAATCAACGTATTGTATACTTTGGTCCAAGTTATTGAAAAACATCTCCGTGAAAACAACTACAAATATTGCAAAATAAATAGATTTGCATATTTCAGAAAAAACAAATAATATAGTGTTTATTGGCGACGCCTTAAAGAAATATTTAAGTACATATATGTTGTTGGCGAACACATTTGAATTCATATTCTCACCCCTTTTATCAGTACAGCACGCCTATATTATTAGTGAATACAAAAGAACTATATCCCTCAACCTCATACCCGCACGGAACAATATAACAATATTGATTTTTCGACGGATTATAGACGGCACCGCTTTCCTTAAAAGTCCCAAACATAAATAGATTTTTAGGTATGTAGGACATATACTTACTTGTCAGAATAGAGTCATAGTCCTTGTTTTTCGTTTGTTTACAATAAATACTTTCTTGGTTTTCAACACATTCTCTTAGTTGGGCAACATCTATATAGTTATCATTTTTATCAATAGCGCAAAAACCAAATGCGGGATCCACAACCATCCAATTTCTTGTTTGAGGATTATATACTTGGTTGAAAACATGACACTCCGTGTCTCTCAAATCAGACGATAGACCCCACACACATTTCGAGAGTATCCCCTGAGATAGTAGCACATCATTTAAAATTTTTGCGTATCCAGAACAATTTAACCTAGTGTTTGTGGCTATACTTTGGTCTAAAAGTTGCAAACCACTAAAATTTTCATCATTAAGGCAATAGCGACTGGTTTTATAAGGGACTATTTCTTTTATCCATTTGATTACAGCAAATATATTTTCAAAAAAAGACTCATTGGAAAACAAAGAGTCAATGTTATACCCGCTTTTCAACTTCAAAATATCCGGATGGTTCATATTATATCTTACAAAGTCACTTTTTTTGTTTTCAAAGCACGGAAATAAATTCAAAAGCTTTACATATTCATAGCTTTTATCAAACATAATAATCACGCTCCTGCAAACTTATCTATAACATAATTCACTAGTTCTTCCTCACTATCATCGTTTCCAATAACAAAAAGTCTTAACTTGAAGTCAACCGAAAGTTTGTCAATTATAGTACGTACTTCTTCACTAGCAAGCTTCTTTCGTCTAGACACTGCTTTGGCCCAATCGTTTTGAAAATCAAAAGGGAAGAGCGCCAATGCAATAACATCGCAGTTACAAAGTCCCTCGATATACTTGATGGTGTTTTCTATATACGCTGTTTCATCAAACGGATTAATACATAGCACAACGTAATCCGGGTTCGTGGCTGTCATAAATTCGTTCTGCATAACGGGTATTTGTTGATAATCGTAAGAACAATAACTTATTGTGTTTGTTTGGGAGCCAACTAAAATAATGTCAGGTGAATTCGAATCTATCATATGCATCAAGTGATTTATATATAAGATGTTCTCTCCCCTATTTAGTTTGATTGAATTTTCATAACCATAAGGATACACTTCATCTATACCAAACAATAAAGACGTTGGCTCACTTCCAAGTTGCCCAACTTTATACCCTTTGTCTTTCAGTTTTTTTCTAAGTGATAACTGCAATGAAAATTTACCTTGTTGAGAACTTGTTCCAAAAACCCCAAGGACTGGTGAATTGACATAATGCATTCTGTTTAATGTTACATTTTTAAAGCTTTCTACAGATTTTGGATAATAACATTTTATATCTGAGTTTATCGGTTCATATGGAGTAAGATCATCAAAGCAAAATATGTTTTTTTTATGCCTTTCGCATTTTTCTAAAATAGTAGCAAGCAAATCATTATGCAATCGTTTGCTATACTCTGCTAAGTGGCCAACAATAATTGTGTCAAATTCTTCGTTCCAATTTAACGAATTAAAGTCATTTACAATTATAGTTTTTTCCTTGATACGTGATATGTTTCTTCCAATCTTCCCTGAATGTTTTAGATCATATATCCCGACGATATCAAATGAATGTTTGTCTAAATTATTGATTAGGCAGTCAGTTTCTTTAGAGTGTGGAAAAACAACTGCTTTTGCGATACTGAACATTTTCTTAGAAAAGTTGCTTTCCCCTTTAATTTCGACGCGTTTATCTGTGTATTTCGAAAGAAAGTCTATTGCTTGTGAAAATGAATGACATTGCCCGTTCATAATAACTTTAGTAATATTTGCAGCAGCGAAACTAGTTCCCTCATTCAAAACATAGTCCGGATTAACCCAAGCAACGCGCTGAACATTGCCGAAACCAAAGACATTGACAATGTTAGAACCATCCACATATACTAAATCCGTATTTTTCACGCATTCAGCATGCGAATCAACACCAATGACGAAAGGAAGTGCCGCCGGATATGAAATCAATCCGTTATTTTCAAATGCCGCAACAATAATTACGTTTTCACGAAATAATTTTTCACAAACCACCTTAAGATCATTTGAGAACGTCGCTGTTCCTAGACTAAGGTTAATTATGTCACAATCAAGGTTTTGATATATATAATTTAGTGTGAATATTAATTCTTTTTCATCGCACACCATATCATCGCGAAACACTTTAAAACAATGAATTACAATATCATCAACCGAAGATAATATAGCGGATACAGCAGTACCATGCCCTATTTTATCTTCTAACGTGTCAACCTGTTTTATTTCATTATCAACCACATCATACAAAATAAATTTATGCCGATGGGGATACAATCTTTTGTGATTTAGATTAACACCGCTATCTAACACGCAAACACTTGTTATCATCAAAATCTCCTAAAACACAATTACATTCAACAAAAGTTCAAAATAGCAGAAGCTTTTGTTAAAGATTATTAATTACAGCAACGCTGTTTCGCCGGAGTGCAGGGGCAACCGTTTTGAGTTACTGTGCAGGGGTTTGTGTTGGCTTCTCCGCCTGTAGCATAGGCCTTAACAAGTGGCGCAAGAAACTTTTTTACTGGCTTTTTCAGTTCCTTCATTTAACTTCCTCCTATTCTTTCTTATTTTGGTCTCGTTGAAAATAACGACTGTATTGCAAGCTTCTGCTATTTTGAACTTTCATTATTTTGAGGTCCTAATATCATTAATTACCGTTGCCAATTCTTTTATAGAGCCGAACTTTTCAATCAATAGAAAATCATCTGGCATTTCAATATCAAATTTCTCTTCTATCGCGACTATAAATGTAATAAACGTTATAGAGTCAGGAATGTACTCCATTATACTCATCTCGAAATCATCAATAAGAATACCATTTTCTTCTGCGATTTCTACAAGTTCTGATTCGATAATCTGTAATGAGTTCATATTAACCTTCCCTTTCAGAAAAAGTTGTTATAAATTTATCACCTAACGCTAACAATTTCAAATACCAATCAATATCTGTTTTCGAAATAGGACAACAATTATCCGAACCTATTAGGGCATTCTTAGGACAAAACGCACCAAAACAGTTAGCTCTCATAAAACATTCTTGACAATCTTTGCTATTGTTTCTAATGATCCACTTTGCCTCTTTATTTATATCTATATTAAATTTCCCTTCGGGCGTTAAATAACCGATGTGGTTGAATTTATTAGTTTCCGTAGTACTTTCGCAAGTACATTTTTCGATTCTTCCATCCCAATTTATTATATAAGAGTATAGCATTCCTGCATAGCAAATAGGATTATAGAACAAATCTGTAAAATAGGTATAATAATTCAATGGTATATCTGTGTCATATAAAGCTCGATACATACTATCTAACTCATTTTTTTGATTGAGAATCATGGAATTTCTCATACTATTGACTCTTTCTCCCCCCCAATCAAAAACCTGCCTAAAGAAAAATGTAAATCTTTCATCATCTCCAAAATTATCATGCAAAAATCTAACATGGTCTCCCAATTTTGGTATCATTTCCTTTGCTACATTTGTTCTCAAATGAATCTTAAATTGAATGTTTTTTCTTATATTTTTAATATCCAAAAGATTCTGTAAAATTCGATCAAATGTACCCGACCCATTTTTCAAAGCACGTTGTTTGTCATGGATTTCTTTTGTTCCATCCAGTGTTATCTGAAAATATCTTACTCCACAATCTAGGAGAATGTTGAAAGTCTCTAAATCAAGCGCATATCCATTGGTTGTGATCATTGCATTGAATGGTTTATAATGTTTTTTGCAAACCTCTCTTATTTCATTTGATAGTTTCACAACAATGTCTTTTCTCAAAAGCGGCTCTCCGCCAAACCAAGATAATGATACAGATGTATAATTGACTATGTTTTTTCTCACATGACGGACTATTGCGTGTTGAATCTGTTCACTCATAAAACCACCACCATGCTCTTGATAACAATACGCACAGTCAAAATTGCATTGCATAGTCGGGACAATTGTTAAATTCAGATTCCGTTTCGATACCTCCTGTAAATAGGCAAATTCAGATATCATTATTTCATCCACATCAGATTTTACAAAAAAACCACATGACTGCATATCTTGCACAAGTTTTGAATTTGTTTGAACATCAGGGTTTAATTTTAAAGCCTCAATATCCACACCATACTTTTTTTCATATTTACGAATTGTTTTATAAAGTGAGTTATAGAGTACAATATTACCCGCTTTATCTTCAGTCTTATAATTAAATTTCGAATACTTCAATTTATCCACAGCATTATTCCTTTCCCTACGTGTTTTTTTCGATTTGAATATTACCCGTTCCTGTGCAATTTTGCATCAAATTATCCGTGACACTTGATAAAATCACTCGACCTGATCCCGTTACCACGACGTTTGCATCTTTTACAGCTGCATTTGATTAAAAAGATCCTGATCCGCTCACAATTACATCGATTTGATTTAGCGCTCCTTGGCAAACCTTAATGTTTCCGAAGCCTGCAATTAAACTTGAGAGGCTATGTGAAACATTTTTGAAAACAATTTTACTACTGCCAGAAAGAACAACATTGCCATCCGAAATGCTTTCAATCTTAAATACAGAAGAACCTTTGGAATTGATTTCCACATATAGAACTGCTACAGTAACATAAATTCTATTATCGCGATTGTCTTCTAAGTGAAGCTTTTTCAAGTCTTTGATCTTTACATTAAGACACATTCTTGGCTCTTCTACTAATACTTTTATATTTAACTGATTCCCGCACTTTGAAATAATGAAACCATAAAAATTCAAATATGAACCATCTACCGTAACATAACAATTATCATCTTCAGAAGGCGCGATTGTAATATCGCATCGCCCTATTTTTACTAAAATACCTGTAATGTTCGAATTTATCGCCAAGCAGAATTCATTTTTTATTCGTTTAAATAATACACCAATTTTCTCAACAAAGCAATACATTTGGATAAACAACCGTTTTTTAGGGAAAATCAACTTCAAATAGACAAGAATGCATGTTTTATCTCGCATTTAATATACCGCCGCAACTGAACACCCGATGCTCAATCTCAGCGGTGTAGCCGCTCTTGCAGGACGGAATATGCAGTAAGTATATCAAATTGACAAAATAACAGAAGCAGTCACTATACAGAATGGTAATATTTCGTCATGTGGTCACTATAACAAATAAAAAATAAAACTATAAAATCATAATATTATAATACAAACTCATCAAAATGACCAGTCGTACTATCAGTTATATTTGATAAAGCATCCAATAATAATCGATATTCTTGATAATATATGTCTGTGGAGTTCAGACCTCCAAGTATTAGTTTTATATGTATTAGTTCTTTCTCTCACTACTTGAGGATCCACATCACGCTTTAAATTAAAGCATGATAGCTCATCATAAATAGTGTCTCTATTATATAGACCTGTTGTTACTTTGGGCAGCAATGCTTTTACTGATTCGATTTCATAAGTGGAATCATCAACAAACACAATGCTATCAATTCCGATGTTCAATATTTCTGAGATAGCTCTAATATTATCCGGTTTATTATCCCAATTGCATCTAAAACAGGCTATGTGTTCTTCCTTCAAGATCATACCAGTATGCTCTCTAAACACACATAAAACATCAACACTGTCATTTTTGCTAGACACCGCAAGAATGACACCGTGATAGTACAAATCTAACAAGTAGCGCTGAAAATCTTGAAATGTTCTTCCTAAGCCACTTTCCCTGATTCTAATCCCTGCAATTCCATCTTCAGAAAGCACTCCGCCCCATAGTACATTATCACAATCAAGTACTAAACACTTTTTTGTGTTACCGGTAATAATTAAATACTGTTTGTATATCTCATTTGCTATGACGCTAACGAGTTCTTTGGAATACGGCGAATTCCAGCGATACTTGCTTTTAATATCATATGCTTTATCTATACCTACATTTGCAATTAACCATTTAAAATCAATAAATATATCCTCTTTCACCATACTTTTTAAAGACATATTAATTCGATCTACTAACCCATCATAGAGAAGTAACGAACCGTAATTTCTATTTTAAATATTATTGTAAAGAAATAAACGAACTATTGCAATAACATTTCCAATTTTCATTAAAACCAGACTACATTCGATTATTTACAGATAACACGCAATTCCAAACAGTCAAAAAGGTTTCGCTGATCATAATCAATTTAATTAAGTCAAAAACAATACTTCTGTCTTTGACTAACAAGCAACTCAACTACTTCCAATATTTTTACCTGTTCTCTCGGCGGCAAACACTGAATCATATCGTAAAGCAAACAGCTTTTCTGCTTTAAGGATCCATTTACCACATCACAGAAAACAAAGTCAGAAGACACATTGAGTGCATTAAGAATTCCAACAAGAACCTCTCCTCTAGGGAAAGAGATACCGCGTTCGATCGAAGAAATGTAGGTCACCGAAACCCCCACAATCTCAGCTAGATCCGCTTGCGTCATCACGGATTTCTCCCGTGCTTCTTTTACCCTTTTCCCTATTTTCTCGTAAATCGTATTTTTACTCATCAACAATCCCCATAAGAAATATGTTGTCATAATTGTAAAATAAAATGTCGTAATAAATCAAGAGGTCAAAAAAGATTGATTATTACGAGATAACAATTGTTTACCGTCAGATACAAAAACACATTCACTCCCTAAACGAGCATCGAGTAGGAAGCTAACCATTAGTTGATTAGCTGCCCTCTCACACCACCGTGCGTACAGTTCGGTACACGGCGGTTCAATCATAGATAGTGCAGAGACTTGTATGCCTCGGATATGTCATAGTATCCACGGTATGCAAGTCTTTTGTTTGTTATGGTATGTGTAAGTATTCCACTTCCCGCAATAGCCCAATAGCCTTTTCGAGTGTTTCCGTTACGGTATGCCTGCCAATCGGGCATTCCCAATTTCTTTAGGTTTTCCACCCTTGTTCTCGGCAACTTCCACTGCTTCCAGATGTACATTCGTATTCTTCGACGAAGCCACTCGTTCCAAGCGCTGATTTCGTTCTTCATTTCCGCTATTCCGTAATATCCAAGCCAACCTCGCATAAATACCTTTATGTTGTAAAACACGGAATCTAACTTTCTGCCTTGGCTTCTGGAAGCGAGCCTTTTCAGCTTCTCTTTGGCTTTCTTCTTGGCTTTGCTATGAACTCGGATATATGCACCGTTCCTGTTCCTTCCCATTGCAAAACCAAGAAACCGAAATTTCGGATTGAATATACGCTTACCGCCCGGCTCTTTTCCGTGTTTACCTTGAGCTTTAATTTCTTCTCAAGATATTCCGTACTTGTTCCAAGCAATCTTTCTGCCGCACGTATGCTCTTTGCTAACAAAATTATGTCATCTGCATAACGGATTACCTTTACTCCTCTGCCTTCAAACTCCTTGTCGAATTTGTCGAGATAGATGTTAGCAAGCAACGGTGAGAGATTTCCACCTTGCGGTGAACCTTCTTCCGTTTTCATCACAATACCGTTCTCCATTACTCCGCTTTTAAGATATTTCTTAATGAGGTCTATTAACATCTTGTCTTTAATCTCTTGACGAAGCATATTCATAAGCAGTTCGTGGCAGATCGTGTCGAAATACTTGGATAGGTCGAGGCATACTGCAAATTTATACCCCTCATCCGCATACTCCTTCACTTTGAGTATTGCATCCTTTGCACTTCTGTGCGGTCTGTAGCCGTAGCTTCCTTCCGAAAACTTCGGCTCATAGATTGGTGTTAGCACTTGTGCTATTGCTTGTTGGATAATGCGGTCTATTACAGTTGGTATTCCAAGCTTTCTTACACCACCGTTATCCTTCGGGATTTCTACTCTGCGCACGGGTGACGGTTTGTATTTGCCGTTCCTTATGCTTTCAAGTAATTCGTCCCTATGTTCTTTTAGCCAAGGAAGTGCTTCATCTACGGTCATTCCGTCTATTCCGCTTGCTCCCTTATTGGCTTTTACTCGCTTGTAGGCTCTATTTAGATTATCTCTATCCAATACCTTTTCAAGCAAGTCTGCACCGTCTCTTTCTTCAACTTTTTGACACTCGGTTCTGTACGCTTCTGCATACTCTTTGTGTTCCACACTATCCCTTTGCAGGAAGCCACCTTTTTCGGTGTATTCTGTTTTCATCATACCGATCTCCTTTAGTCATTTACTTAAGACTTATGATTGTTCAGCCCTTCCCAAGTTTTTTTCCCTTGGTACTATGGCCTCTGCTGAC
>JAFVUY010000038.1 GCA_017502465.1 Bacilli bacterium
ATAGCCTCTCAATTTGAAGATGCTATTAATGTTTTCGAGAGCGTCGTCGTTAAGAACTAATTCTGTATCAAAGAATTTACATAAAGTTGGTTTGGTGATGTCGTCAGCTGTTGGACCAAGTCCTCCTGTGATAATAACAATATTAGCATCGCTACAAGAATCTAATGCATTTAAAATATCTTCTTCACCATCGCCGATAGTAATGATAGAATCTAATTTGAATCCATTAAAATTTAACTGTTCTCCCAACCATGAAGCGTTTGTGTTGATGACTTGTCCTAATAATAGTTCGTCACCTATGGTTATAATCTTTACCTTTATGTTCTTATTACTTTCCATATTGTATAAAAATTACTGACTGCTGATAGCTCATTACAATTGCTAAACTTATGCAAATATACAACGAAAAATGATGTCTTTTTATTTTTTAACTATAATTAACTTTTCTATGCATAATGTTAATTATCATTGATTTAATTCTTAAAATAAAATAAGAATAGGGATGAAAATAAGTATTACGGGGTAAAAAAAATTACCTCGATCGTTATGTTGATTAAAATGAATTTTTTAGGAAATAAATTTTAGGGAATTTCTATAAATTGCTTTGCAAATGATTTATGAATTTTTATTGAGAATATTTTTGTATTTCTTGAAAGAGCATAGCGAGCTATGTGATTGAAAGAAAGATGAAAAGATTCCGATAAAAAACATAAAGCATGCAAAAGTTTTTATTGTAATTGTCAAAAATTATTCAAACGGGGAATTTATAGAAGTTCCCTTTAAGATTCTATGAGGAAAGAAAACGCCTAAAACAAAGAATTATCTCTTGGTAGTTCCTTTTCTTCTTCAAAATAAATATCTACGGAAGAATCGATACGCATACCTAATAAAGAAGCTGCTTTGTCGTAGTTGATTGCAATTTCCAAGAAACCATGCGTTCCGAATAGGGCTATCATTTCACTGCTTGGAACATCTTGATAACTTTTGTGTATCTTATTGATTCTGTAGTTACCACAGAACCTGATAGTGAAATTACGTCCAGCTCTGATTTGTTCAAATAAAGATTGCGTTATATTGGTGATGAGGTTTTCGTAAGCATCTATATAGTATACTAATCCATGGATGGAATTTGCGTCGTATGATGGTTTGAATTCGATGCTTTCTTTTATCTGATAAGGTTTGCCAATCTCATCTAATGGTGTGTTGTTACAAAGCATCACTGCCACTTTGGCAAAACGGTCTCTTGTACTAAACGTAAAGAAATCAGTATCTTGCATAATGTCAATAATGACAGCTTCGTATGGATCTTTGTCTACTATCAAAGAGAAAATAGTATTGTCTGTACCGACAAAGAAGTGGTCGTTAACTTTTAATACGATATGCGGGTTCTCTGTAGACTCTTCTGTATCAACGGCTAATATATGAACGGTTCCTTTAGGAAAATTTTTATAACAATTTTTAATGATAAAGGCGGCCGACTTCACATCGAATGATTTTACGTTGTGAGTTATGTCGACGATATTAACATCGGGTAGCATGGAGTAAATAGTTCCTTTCACAGCAGGAACATAGAAGTCGGAATTTCCCCAGTCGCTAGTTAATGTTATGATTGCCACTATAATATAATCGTTAAAAATTTATAATCAAATATTGAAAAGTCTGTTACAAAGATACGTTTTTAAAAAAAGAAAATTACAGCAAAATAAATTTTTTATTAACAATTTTTAAATTCTTATTATGATTAAACTTATCTTTGTAAATAATTTTAAAATCAGCGTAAATTAATGTCAGAACAAATAGTTCAAGTAGAAAATGTAAATCCTAATGATTTGTATGGTGCTAATGACCAGCATCTTACAATGATTAAAAATTTATTCCCCAAAATAAAGATAATTGCTCGCGGCGATTTTATCAAAGTTATCGGTAAGGATGAGGAGGTGGAATATTTCATCAATCGTCTTAATTTGTTGACTCTTCATTTGGAACGTTACGGTAACATAACCTCAAAAGTAATAGAAGAGGTTATGTTGTGTGCTGGTGAATCTGATTTCTTAAAAAATCTTAATGATAGTGAAGTATTGGTTTATGGTCGTAATGGTTTACAGATTAAACCCATGACTGTAAATCAGAAGCTTTTAGTCAAGTCGTGTGAGGAGAAGGATATGGTTTTTGCTATTGGACCAGCTGGTACAGGTAAGACATATACAGCCGTAGCTCTAGCGGTGAGAGCGTTGAAAAACAAAGAAGTACGTCGTATTATCCTGACACGTCCTGCCGTTGAAGCCGGAGAGAATCTTGGTTTCTTGCCTGGCGACCTTAAAGAAAAACTAGATCCGTATCTGCAACCTTTATATGATGCTTTGCGTGATATGCTGCCTCAATCTAAGTTACAAGGTTATATGGAAGACGGAACTATTGAGATTGCGCCGCTCGCTTTTATGCGTGGACGAACTCTCGACCATGCATTCGTGATTCTTGATGAGGCTCAAAACGCAACTCGCTCACAATTAAAGATGTTTCTCACTCGTATGGGACGTTCGGCAAAATTTGTCATCACTGGCGACATCACACAAATCGACCTTCCTAAGAACCAACCTTCAGGTTTGCCTCAAGCAATGGAAGTATTAAAGGATGTTAAGGGAATCGATTTTATCTATCTCGATGAGAAAGACGTGGTTCGACATAAACTCGTCACTGACATTGTGAACGCTTATAAACGATTTTATTCTGATAATGATAATGAAAAAAGCGATCAGCAATCAGCCGTCAGCGGTCAGCAAGACCACACTGATAGCTAAAGACTGACAGCTAATAGCCAAAATATTAACTTAAAAAACATAAACAATGAAAGCTTTAACAAAGACTGAATTTAATTTCAAAGGACAAACTAAAGTATATCATGGTAAAGTTCGTGATGTATATTTTATTGATAACAAATATCTTGTGATGGTCGCTTCAGATCGTATCTCTGCATTTGACGTAATTCTTCCAGAAGGTATTCCTTATAAAGGTCAGGTTTTGAATCAGATAGCTGCTTTGTTCTTGGATGAGACAAGCGACATCGTCCCTAACTGGAAAATCGCCACTCCAGATC
>JAFVUY010000039.1 GCA_017502465.1 Bacilli bacterium
CCTACTGAAGCCGATGTTACCCTGGAAGCCCATTGCATGCATGAATGCACCAATCGTGTTCTTCGCTGCTAACGCAGCTGGATTAGCAGACAATAATGCTCCTGTAACCATATTGGTTAAAGGACCAAGATTCCCTTGTCCTAATCCAAATCCCACGCCACCATTGATGCCCGTATAGCTTCCTTCTGAGTAGGAATGACTACTACTTTCTGTTACATGGTGTGCAACCTCTGTATGTATTTCACTACCTAATTGCTGGAATTTATAGATAGTATCAGTCATCTGTTGGTCAGAAAGCGGTTCTGCAATGATAACCAATGAATAATTTGCATCAATACCATTGGTGTTTTTAAAGCCAAATGCCAATTTATCTAATGTTTGCAATACACCAAATTGTGTGTTTTTCCGGAATGAGGGTATACCCGTTACAGCACCTCCGCATCTCGAATTTGTAATCTGATTATTAATTGACAGAACTTCTTTCAGATTTTGTTCACCATCAAGTTGATGCAAATCTATACCAGGCATAGAACTGACCAAAGCACATTTACACTTTTTGATGCATTCTTTTATATTAGTACCTTGCACACCAATATATAAATGTGTTTCTCCATTTCTTCTTTGTAGTAAAAATATCAATTTCTGTTGCCAAGCATGCAGTGATGACAAAACGCCCTGCCAACGCGATAACAGATCATAGTCGTCTACACGTAACGGAGAAACTGGCAATCGATCCAGTTTTAGCCATCCGACATTTTCTGAAGCAGGCATCAATTCCACATTAAAATCATTTCTGTCAGAAACATCCTCAAGATATGATCGTTCTAACATATAATCAATTAATGGGTTGGCCAAATCCAAAGGCAACTCATAAATCGCTTTCTGTCCTCTTTTTAACTTCTCAATATTGGCTTGGGCATCAAATACATCCTTGCCAAATAATTTTTTTATAAAGCTGCTCATGGTTATTTATTTTCTATTAATTGCAAATCATCAAAAGTAAATTTAGTACTACTACTATCAACTTTAAATTCACCGTCAATTTCTAATAACCCTTCATCAGTCATAGTCATTTTCATAGATAGTTTCGTTACTAATGCCAATGGTACAAGAAGTGGGAATATAAATAAAACGCCAATAAGTCGTCCCAGTACACTACCTTCGTCTTGTTTTAGTTTTAGGACTCTATGTTCAGCATTCTCTAATGTTTCACCTATATAAATGTCTATTTGTGCATCGATTGTTAGATCACCAAAAACATGATTGCGCTCAATGTTTATCTCGTGAGATATTTCTTTTTCAACAGGTAATACATCTTCCAACTTATTTACCACTTGGATAATCTCACCAGCTTCATTATTAATAGTTATCCTTGCCCATACATTGTTTGATGATGGAGTAACATAAATCATTCTTTGGTCCATCAAACACAAACCTCTTGCGACACTTTCATGAGGGAGTGCATCCAATACTGCATTCATTCTCCAAGGCTCATCCTTCAGTTTCTTAAAATTAAGAGCATCAGGATCTTTTCCATCTTTTGCAATATAATTACATACACCCTCACCATTAAATAATTTAGGTATGGTATACCAAGCACTATGTCCGCCAGTCAAACAAACAAAGTCAATATCTTCTGGTTTTGCATATTTATATTGAGCCATTGCAGATTTAATCAAGCTATATAACTTTTTCCAATGTTCTTTTGTAGCCTGCTCAAAATCTGAACGATCAAAAGAAAAACCATCAACAAGGTCATTTCGGCCACTATATTTTAAGGCTAAACTTACAGCCGTAAAAAGAGGGAAAGGTTGCTCTGTTTTAAGTTTTGGCGAAACTGTAAGATCTTTCCAATGTTTAACATTTGGAAGTTCCACGCAATCAGGCATCAATGCCAGTCCTTTACCTTTACAATAATTAAAGATATAATCCTGCAATGAAAGATCTATTTCTCGTCCTCCACATAGAATCACTTCTTCTTTGGATGGATATGATAATAATTCTGTAATATTCGGAATTCCTTCATCATCAATAGTCAATTTAAATATAGAGATATCAGTAGTACCGGCTCCCATATCTAACATAAAAATTCTTAAAGGCTTATTAACCCCTAGAAGTTTTGCACGTTGAAGCTCTTTTAGATGATTGTTTAACATATTGCGTGTAGCAGCTTCAGGTTCCTTTCTTCCATTAATCTTACCTTCAAAACCGGCTTTTGCTACCGCATTTTTCATTATTTTCACCATTGTATCATCCCACTTTGCCGGATAACTAATATTAATTTCGGTACTTGTGGGATATAAGCCTTTAGTTTGTTCCTTAAATAAAGAATAAATATATTTTAGGTATTCTTCTATAAGTTCTTTTGCATGTTCCCGTTTCTCTGGATCTAATAAATCCATTTTAAAATTAGCAATGGTCTCACCATTTACAGCCGATGTCGCAGAAGTCAATGCTTGTACACCATATTCAGTCGTATCATAGTCTGAATTTCTGAATATCACAGTTGGAATAATGTCACTTGTTCCATTGGCATCTTTTAATGACTGAATGATTTCCGAGTCTTCCATTCTGTAGCGTACAACTGTTGTGCTTGTACCAAAATCAATTCCTACTATAAGTTTCATATTTCTATCAATTTATTTCTATTGAGTTAATACAGTTATATATCTATCTTCTTTGGGGCATTTATATGTTAAATCATATATCTGCATATACTACTTTATTGGTTATAATATTACCAGATGTCGATTTTAGTGTACCGTCTTTATATAAGATAACAGCGTGATTTTCGTTGGCTTTTACATAAAAAGCCTTTCCGTTATATTTCAACATAAACTTTAATTGATTAATACTATTACTCATTATAATCGGCTTCCCTTGTGAATCTATAAAAATATATCCATCATCTGTCAATGCGAAGGATATGACATCTTTATATGATATTTGCTTTACCGAGAATAGATTTCTAACGTTCAGTGATGAAAAGAAATGACCTTCTTCAGAAACTAAACTCAAATCATAGATGTTATTCTGTATGTGTGTTGGCAGAAACTCTATAAACAGATTTTCAACTTCTGTTACATAGGTGATTTCTGTAGCATATAGAGTAACACTATCCTTTGTGCCAATTGTTATTACAGCAGGTTTATTGGAGTTTCCATATACTTCTATCTTATGGTAACGAAGATTTATGGAATCAAATGTTTCATTAGTATAAGACGGCAAATCCAATCTTGTACCTGCCTGAACTCTGATAATCTGACTTGATAAGTCTGGGAAGCTTTTATGCTCTTCTATCTCATCCTTTCCAATAGGGCGACTTATAAGTATCTCCAAAGCACGAATGCCATTTTTTATGATCGAATCTTCTGCACTTTCACCACCATTTATCCAAAGGACAATGTTATCATATGCATTTCGTTGTTCATTATTCCAATAATAAACTTTAGATGGATGCATATCACGTATAAATTGTCTTCTATTTTCCCAAAATTCATTATAGTCAAAATGTTTGGCAAAATCGGGAAGAGTTACTATCAGGTTATTCTTTAGTTTCATTCTCCTCAAATCTTAAACTGTTCGTAATTCTTTTGAATAATGATTTATAGCACCTACAATTGTATAGTATAAAACCTTGTCATAATCGTTCTCCCATCTTTTTGCTGAGTTCGGGTCATGAATATACAAGCGTTTGTCAGTATCGTAGCAATCAAAATCTAGAATACAATTACCTCCTGCTGGAACAAATTCATTTTCATGAAGCTTCAAAAAACACTTTACAATGTCTTTGAGGTTAGTCTCTCCATATGGCTTGTAATTTCCTTCCTTGAGAATATTTCTCACCGCGTTTCCTATATTGGTTTCATTGTAGATGATAGTGCTATTATTATCCTTTGGCTCTGGATAAATACGGAATTTAGCCTCCTTTATCAACGCAGAAATATCAGCACCTGTCATTAATTTATGTTTCGGTTTAGAAGATGAACTCCACATATATATAGGAGACTTGTCATTACCATTTTCATCTGTTGTTCCCTCATTGATATTTTTCAAAACACAAGCAGCAATATCTGAAGTACAACATTCATTTATAATCTTAAGCAAAAACGACTCTTCTTCCAATGCTGTAGCAAACAACTGTTTAGCTTGCTTATGTCGAAATCTAATAGGCATATTCTCGATTTCTGCATAATACGCTTTATTTTGTGCTTTTATGTTTGCTGCAAAGATTTTTGCACATTCTA
>JAFVUY010000040.1 GCA_017502465.1 Bacilli bacterium
AGGCAGATTATATGCTTTTTCTAAATGGAAAAGCAATTGCTGTTCTTGAAGCCAAAAAAGCAGAAAACAAACTTGGTGATGATGTAAAGGCTCAAGCTGAAAATTATACAAAAATATTACCTCCTTCAAATCAATACTGGTTTAATCTAATTCCATTTGTTTTTATTTCCAATGGCGAAACTATGCTTTTTAAAGATATGCGAAATCCTGATAATTCATATATTAATCTAAAAAAAATGTATTCTCCAAAAGAAATTGTTGAAATAGCCGGTATAGAAGATGAATATGCAAAACTTCCCGCCATCCCTCCTATTGGGCCAAAAGGTTTGCGTGAATGTCAGTTTGAAGCAATTTCAAATCTTGAATTATCGTTTAAATATGGTGAAAAGAAAGCTCTTATAGTTTTAGCAACTGGTGCTGGAAAAACTTTTACAGCTTGTACAGCTGCTTATCGTTTATTAAATTACACATCTGCAAAAAGAGTTTTATTTCTAGTTGATAGAAATAATCTTGGAAAGCAAGCAGAAGGTGAATTTGGTACTTATAAACTAACAGAAACAGGAAATGCCTTTTCTGATGAATATATTGTTCATCGCTTAAAAAGTGTTGAAAAGATAGGAAATGCAAGTGTTGTAATATCAACTATTCAGCGCCTTTTTGCTGCTTTAACAGGTCAAACAATTGAAGATAATGACGATGATGAAGAATCTTTAGAAGAGGGATCAACAGCAGGAAAAGTTACTCTTACAGGTAATATTCTTCTTCCACCAGATTTTTTTGATGTAATTATTATAGATGAATGCCACCGATCAATTTATGGAGATTGGCAACAAGTCTTAACATATTTTAATAAAGCAAAAATAATTGGCCTTACAGCAACGCCTACTCCAGAAGCAGAAGCCTTTTTTAATAAAAACCGAGTTGTAAATTATACTCTAGAAAAATCCATTATAGATGGTGTAAATGTTCCACCTCTTGTTTTTAGAATCAAAACAGAAATTTCAGAAAATGGAGTTACCCTTAATGATGGAGAAAAAGTAAAAAAATTATCAAAATATACCGGTGATCAAAAAACTCAAAAACAACAAGAAGATAAGCAATATGCAAAAACAGAATTAGACAGAAGTATCATTGTACCATCTCAAATAAAAAAAGTAGTTCAAGCATATAAGGATTCTATTTACGAATATCTTTATCCAGAACGCAAAAAAGATTGGTATATGATTCCAAAAACTCTGTTTTTTGCAAAAACAGAAAGCCATGCTGAATATATAAAACAAGCAATAGAAGAAGTTTTCGCAACTGAATTTCCAAATGGAAAAGTTCCTGAAAATTATGTTCAAAAAATTACTTGTAAAGCAGGAAATTCAAATCAGTTAATCAGTGATTTTAGAAACAATAATGATTTTAGAATTGCAATTACAGTTACCCTTGTTGCAACTGGCACAGATGTTAGGCCTTTAGAAGTCCTTGTATTTATGCGTGATATACATTCTGAAGTTCTTTATACCCAGATGAAAGGTCGAGGTTGTAGAACAATTGCAGATGATAAATTGCAACTCATTACAACTAACGCAACAAGCAAAGATTGTTTTTATCTTGTAGATGCAGTTGGTGTAACAGAACATGAAAAATCAATTCCAGAACCAAGTAAAAAAAGAGAAAATCCAGGCGTTTTATCATTAAAGAATTTATTAGAACATTTAGCCCATGGTGAAGTAAGTGATCAAAATTTAAATCTATTAATGGGATATCTTTCAAAAGTTGATAACAAAGCAGAACCTGAAGATTTATTAGAATTAAATACACTACTTCAGAAGGTAACCATAAAACAATTATGTTTAAATATTGTTGATGCATTGCAAAATTTTCCTAATTTTAAAGATATAAATCAACCAAATACAGAACGAAAATTATTAATAAGTCCATTAATTGACAATTTAAAAGCTAGAAAAAAATTGTTAGAAATAAATGCTGGATTTATAAAAATAACAATAGATAAACCTGATACAATTATCAATGTTGGCTTTTCTAAAGAACAAGCAAAAGGATATATCGAACAATTTGAAGATTATATCAATGATAATAAAGATGAAATCGAAGCATTAAGAATTATTTATAATCAAGAAAAGATAGCAATAACACATTCAATGCTAAAAGATTTAGAAAAGAAACTTATAACTCACAATAATCAGTTAAAAAGTGATTTTTTATGGAATTGTTATCAGACTTTAGATGGTGAAACTGGAAATGTTAAGCCACTAAATAAAGAAACTGAATTAGGAATATTGACAAATTTAATTCAACTTGTTCGTTATGGATTTAAAATTGAAAATGAATTAGTCTCTCTAAAAAGAAGATTTGGTAGTTATTTTAATCTATATTGCGGACAAGCCTGGAGAAAATTTACCCCAGAACAAGTAGAGATAGTTGAGCAAATCGCTGAATATATTGTTCAAAATGGTTGTGTTTCTAATATTGAATTATCAAAAACTAAACCAGATTTATTTAAAAAAGCAATTCCGATTTTTGGAGCAGATAAAATCAATACAGAATTACAAACAATCTCAAATTACATATTTAATGGAAAGGCAGCATAATGGCAAAAAATAAAACTTCAACACAAGCAAAACCAGAACAAACATTAACAAAAAAAGTATGGAATATGGCTGATGTCTTAGCAGCAGCTGGAGTTGGTTTTACAGATTATATCATTCAATTGACATATCTTTTATTCTTAAAAATGGATTTTGAAAAAGAATCTTACGGATTAGGTAGCACTCTTCCAGAAGGAAACAAATGGAAAGACATTATAGAACTTGATGGGCCAGATCAATTAAATAAATATGAAAAAATCCTTGATGAACTAAAATCAAAAGAGGGCTTAATAGGTGCAATTTTTACAGAAGCTCAAAATAAAATCACAAAACCAGCTCTGTTAAAAAAACTTATTGGAATGATTGATGAAGAAAATTGGTTTATTATGGAGGGTGATTTAAAAGGTGCCATTTATGAAAGTATTCTTGAGAAAAACGGACAAGATAAAAAATCCGGCGCCGGCCAATACTTTACCCCAAGACCTTTAATCAATGCAATGGTTGATTGTATCAAGCCAAAAATTACAGAGACCATATCAGACCCAGCTTGCGGGACTGGAGGATTCTTGCTTGCTGCTTATGACTATATGAAAAATCAAAGCGATGAACAAAGCAAACTAGAAATTTTACAAACTAAAGCTTTAAGCGGAAATGATATTACTCCTTTAGTTGTTACCTTAGCATCAATGAATTTATATCTTCACGATATCGGGATAGATTCTACCCCTATAAAATGCAAAGATAGCTTAGAACACGAACCAGAACACCTTGTTGATGTTATTCTTGCTAATCCGCCTTTTGGAGCTCGACCTGCTGGAAGTGTAGATATTTCTACAATGCGTACTGATTTGATTGTCACTACAAGCAATAACCAGTTAAACTTTTTGCAACATATAATGCTTATGCTTAAAAATGGTGGTAGGGCTGCGATCGTTCTTCCTGATAATGTTTTATTTGCTGATGGTGCTGGAGAGACTTTACGCAAAAAACTTCTAAAAGATTTTAATCTTCATACTATCCTTAGATTACCTACTGGAATTTTTTATGCAAATGGTGTAAAAGCAAATGTAATCTTCTTTGAAAAAGGAACTCCTACAAAAGAAACTTGGTATTATGATTACAGAACAGGTATAAAACACACTCTTGCGACAAAGCCTATTAAACGCAGCGATTTAGATGATTTTGTCAGTTGCTATTGTGCAGATGATATTTCAAAGCGAAAAGAGACCTGGTCTAAAGAAAATCCAAACGGCAGATGGAAAAAATATTCTATTACAGATTTACTTGCTCGTGACAAAACATCTTTAGATATCACCTGGATAAAAGATAAAGACGATTTAGAAGATGCAACCCTAGTAGACCTTATGTCCGCAATTTCAGAAAAAAGCGCAAATATTACAAACGCAGTTGAACAGCTAAATAATTTGCTTAGTGGAATAAAGGAATAATCATGAACACTAAAGCATTAAAACAAAAGATATTAGACCTCGCAATTCATGGAAAACTTCTTCCCTTAGACAAGGTAGAAAAAATTAGAAAAGAAGAACCAGCTTCTATTTTACTAGAAAAAATCCGTGCAGAAAAACAAGAAAAAATTGCCAAAGGTGAGCTCAAAAAGGATAAAAAAGATTCTTTTATTTTTCTTGGTGATGATAAACGCCATTATGAGAAGTTTGTTGATGGTTCTGTAAAAGATATTGAAGATGAGATTCCGTTTGATATTCCTGATAGGTGGAGTTGGTGTAGGCTTCCAAATCTGTGTTCAATTCCAATTACTGATGGTACTCATAAAACACCAACTTATTCAGATAAAGAAAATGGAATTCCTTTTTTATCTTCAAAGGATGTAACTTCTGGGAAAATAGATTGGTCAAAAATAAAATATATAACAAATGATTTACACGAAGAATTACACAATAGAATTGCACCGAAGAAAAATGATATTCTTTTAGCAAAAAATGGCACAACTGGTATAGGTGCAATTGTCGAAGATGATACAATCTTTGATATTTATGTAACTCTAGCTTTAATTCGACCAATTTTAAAAGTAATAAATCCAAAATATCTCTTATATGTAATTAATTCACAATTCTGTAAAAATCAATTTAATGAACATTTAACAGGAATTGGTGTGCCAAATTTACATTTAGTTGATATTAATAAAACATTAATCCCTCTCCCACCACTTGCCGAACAACAACTCATCGTAGAAGAAATTGAAAAAATCTTTGCACAAATTGACTTGCTAGAACAAAACAAAACAGACTTACAAACAGCAATCAAACAAGCAAAATCAAAAATCCTAAATTTAGCAATTCACGGCAAGCTCGTTCCTCAAGACCCAAATGACGAACCAGTTTCTGTTTTACTAGAAAAAATCCGTGCAGAAAAAGAAGCCAAAATTGCCAAAGGTGAGCTCAAAAAAGATAAAAAAGATTCTTTTATTTTTCTTGGTGATGATAAACGCCATTATGAGAAGTTCGCTGATGGTTCTATAAAAGATATTGAAGATGAAATTCCCTTTGATATTCCTGATGGGTGGAGTTGGTGTAGATTGGGAGAAATCTGTCACTTTCAAAATGGTTATGCTTTTCAAAGCAATAAATTTAGTAAAGATGGAAAAACTATAATTATAAGAATTTCTGACATAAAAGATGGATACATAAATTTGAATAATTGTGTATTATCACAAGAGACAGAAATTGACAAAAGCTATATTGTAAACAATGGAGATTTATTAATTGCAATGTCTGGTGCTACAACTGGAAAAAACGGAGTCTATAATTCTAATAGAATTGCATATTTAAACCAACGTGTGGGAAATATTAAAATTCGTGATATGCAAACAATGATTCCATCATATAGGAATTATTATATACAAGCTATGCAAGAAGAAATCCTAAAACAAGCATATGGAGGAGCACAACCCAATATTAGTTCTACAAAATTAAGTGATATGTTTCTTCCTCTCCCACCATTATCAGAACAACAAAGAATTGTTTCAAAAATTGAAGAGATATTTGCTATATTAGATAGAATTAGTAGCGAGTTAGGTGCAGATATTTAAAATCCACATTTTATCTATTTCAAATTTCATTTATGATAAAATAGCTGTTTTTTGGAGAGTTTATGAAAAATA
>JAFVUY010000041.1 GCA_017502465.1 Bacilli bacterium
CTCCGTCTCCTGCTTCACAAGGTCGAGCATAGCATTCACCTCACGCTCTGAAGTAAACACCTCACCGTGAGCCGCCACCCTCTCCTTCGACTTGATCTGGTGGTTCATCCTGCGCTATTGCTGTGCACTTGATTTATTCGCACAGGTGACCAGGGCACAAAAAAGCATGGACTCTTCTTGTCCATACCTGAGGCCCTAGGAACTGCCTGTGTCCTGAACAAGTCAAGCCCACGCCAAAGCGCAGGCATTTACTGACTCATTCGGAGGACGTCTTGAAATTTCCTAGGTTTCAGGTATCCGAATAAATAGCAAATGCTAATTTTAACAATTATTACTACAAAAATAGGGATTATTCATTAAATAGCATAATGTTTTGTGTAAATAGGATTTGGATTACAACTAATTTTTATCTTTGTAAAAAAATAAATAATACTATGAAAGTTTCTGTATCTAAAATTGGGGCGGTTGAGAAAGCTACTATTGATTTAGAGAAACGTTTAATATTGTTTTGTGGTCACAATGGTACGGGTAAGACATATTTGTCTTATCTGATATATTCTCTGCTTAAGAATACTGTTTCAGCATCTAATTTAGCGATAGAAAAAATTATACGTAAAATTGTATCTCAAGCAGATGTTATATTTAATCTAGATTTGAAAGATGTTTATGCTTACAAAAAGAAGTGTACTAAACGAGCTTTACTAAATTTAGATTCGACTTTTGGTATATCAGGTGATATCATAAAACAGTTTTTAGGTAAGGCCTCGATCGACTTTTCAAATGAGTTGGATGAAGCCATTGATAATTTTTTACAGCAAGAAATTAAGAGTGATTATTATATCAATAATTTGCATTTTAAGGTTCAAAAGTTAAAGGGTACTTCTGAAGTAACAATATATGCTGATGAGAATAATCATTATAAAAAATATATGCTGGAAATTGTACCTCGCGTACTTTTGACAGGTATATATAAAGAATTGGCGTTTAATCCTATTCGGTCAGCGTTTATTTTACCGGTAGAAAGGAATTCTATATATACTTTTAAGACAGAATTGTCTTTAAGTAGAAATGCTTTAATTGATCAAATGCAAAAGTTATCGCAAGGTGATAATATTGATTTTTATGAATTAATGCAAAGTAAGACGGCCAGATATCCTCAGCCGATAACAGATGGGCTTACTATTGCAAATGACTTAACAAATGTTCAGGGCCGAAAGAAATCTAAATACTACGATATTGCGGAAGATATTGAAAGAGAGATTCTGAATGGTAGTATTATGATTAACAAATCGGGTGATGTCATGTTCCATTCGAATAATACGGCAAAATCAAGAAGATTGCCTTTTCATATGGGGGCTTCAATTGTAAAAACTTTGTCAAGTTTAATTATTTACTTGAAATATCTAGCCTCTGAAGGCGATTTGGTTATAATTGATGAGCCCGAAATGAATCTTCATCCCGACTCTCAACGTTTATTGGCAAAAGTATTAGTTAAATTGATTAATCACAATTTGAGATTTTTAATCAGTACACACAGTGACTATATCCTTAGAGAGATTAATATTATGATTATGGCATCATCTAGTAAACTTGATGGAAGTGATGCGATATCTCAACTTGGTTATGGAGGTGATTATAAGATCTCGCCTTCAGATATCGGGGCTTATTATTTTGATTATAGTGGACATAAAACAGTCTCGGTAAAGCCAATAGATGTTTACGAAAATGGATTTGATGTAGAATCTATTGATGATACAATTTGTAGCCAAAATGAAGCCTTGGAAACCCTATCAGATATTTTGATGTATGGCGACGAAGATTGATTTAAAATATATAAAGAATCTCATTAATCCAGATTTCTTTCCTGGCGATCAAGGTGTGCTTGTGGATTCTTGTTCTGCTGCAGGCGAGAAAGCGGAGTTGCTATTTCAAATAACAAGAAAGGAACAAAAAGAGTACCTTTTAGTCCGTTTTGATAAGGATGATGTGGATATATTTCCATATTTTAATGACATTGTAGGATATAAGAAGGTAAGTGACTATGTGTTGATTGTTCAAAATCAAGAGGATCTATTGTTTTTTATAATTGAACTAAAAAGAGGAGATGCTAAAGTTGGACCTCAATTAAGGGCAACAAAGTTATTCGTCGAGTTTATCGTAAATTCAATTATTAGAGTTAACTATGGTTTAAGTACAAACTTTTTTATTGGAACGATAGGAGTCTCTTTGGCAAAAATTGAAAGAGAGCGTGAGGCGAAAAATATCCGCAAATTAAAACTCCGTGTTACTCCATGTCAGTTTGATAATGATAATCATATGAATTATACAAAATCAAAAAGTTTTATTCTGAGTAGTGTAATCGAAGCTGCGGAATATAAGATGTTTAATGATTGAAATGGTAACTAATATAGTTAGATGGGAAGGGTAAATCTTGATGTTTGAAAACTCAAATTTAAATAAGCCGCAAAAAGCGGTTATGGATTTGCATATACCTATTTCTACTATGGGTCTTTATAACCTTAAAATGTCGTTTGTTGGCAATGGAGCAGTTAAAGATGTTGCCCCTCTCGCAAAACTCATCAGAAATACAACATAATAGGAGAATAGTAAAAAATGGATGCCTATTTTGTGGCATCCATTTTTCTTCTGGAGATAATGTTTTATTTTTTATTCCATGATCGTCCAAATAATTCCCCGCCACCACTATATAACTCTAATACAGAACTGCCCTTAATTGCCTTTTGTGTGTCCTCATTATACTCTATAACTTTATCGAATGCGACAAAAATTTGTCGGTCATTAAATGAGGTGTATATTTCGATAATCTTTTCAATTGCAGGCTTTGCTATGTTTTTCCATAACAAAGAGTCGTGGATCAAGATTGGCAACTTCGTTAAATTTAAGACGGCAAGATCTAAAAGTATTAGATTCTTGTATTGTGAGCCAGTGCCATGGTCGTCGTGTGTTCCGTAAGTGTATTTCTTTGGTTCTAATAATAATCTCGGAGGATATTGGTCTTTATAAATCTGTTCGTTATAGATCACAAGCTGGCTATTTATTCGTTCCTGTATTGATGAAAGGATACTGTTAACTTCAGTTTCATAGCGCTCATTAGCCAACTTTTTGTCATCTCTAAGTGCCTTTAGATCATTATAAGAATTTTTGCCTGATGTTAAGGCATCAATTTTTTGGTGAATATCAATAAGTTGGTCAAGAGAAATATCGCCAGCATCTTTTCTGGATATCACTTCAGAGATTTGTAATGTGAGTTTGCTTTCTGATGCTTCTATTGCATCTATTTGAGCCTTGTGTTTATCAATTTCAGATTTTATTTCTGAGCGAAGAACACTTTGAAGATTAGTGTGAAATTCTTGAATCTTAGATATTTCTTCAAAATTGGCATTAGGGAAGAACTCTTTTAATTCATTTATTTCTGAATCAAAAGAATTGTCTAAATGCTCTAAATTGTTTTCTAACTTTCTGATAACTGCATTAATTCTGCGTTTTTCTAATCTTAGCTTATTAAGTTGTTCTTTAAGATTGGCTATGAAATTGTACTGTTCGGTTGTTAAATCATATGTTTTATTGAGGATTTGCTCTCTTAAGAATCTTGATTCTGTATTTAGATCGTCAATCTGAGCCTCTATACTTTTATATTCTTTCTTTGATGAAACTTTCTGGATGAAATCATGTTTTTGTGCATTCTGATATGCAGTTAGCCTATCCTCGGCACCTTTTTTATTCTTTATAAGTTCCTCAATGAATGCGTAATGGCCAAAAATCTTTATTAGACGATTAACTTTATCCACATTCTTCTCATTTGGATAATCTGCAAGTGGATCTCTTTCATTGGTATTGTCTTTTCCATAGATTCTAGAGAATAGTCCAATAAAGTTCCTAAATTTGCAACCAGGGTAATTTATCTCATATTGTCTTAATAAGAAATCCCTATACTCTTCATCTGTAATGGTTTGGATTGTAATGTATCTTTCATTACATATGTCTATATGGGATGGACATTCTGTGTTTCGCGAAAAGTAGTAAGACTCTCCCGAGAACATAAACTTCCAGTTGATGCTGTGATGACCAATATTCTTAATTATATCATTGTTCTTGTTTTGGCAGTATGTTTCTCCACCAAAAGCAAAATCGATGATTAATAAGAACGTACTTTTGCCAATGGAGTTGGATGCAAAGTTATCGCCCAGAATTGTGTTGAGTCCTGAGTGAAATCGTATGCATTGATTCTTAAATTTGGAACAACTAATTTCAGTCAGCATGGTGGTTTGCGTTAATTATCAGTGAGTCATTTATTTTTATCGCTTTTATTGCATATAGGCAAACCATAGCATCAATATAATCCTCAAGTTTTATCTTCGTTGGAAGAAGATTATATATTGTTAATGCTTTGGCTCCTGCCTTTGGTATGTTTTTCATAATTATAAGCATATTCTTGATGACGGAACGCTCATATGGTATGAATTTACTCGGAAATTTTATCGAAGACATCGCAGTTCTGTATAAAAAATGAAACTATGATATTTGCTACATATGTTTGACACTGGCATTGGTCGGAGATCCATAGTACCAAACTTTC
>JAFVUY010000042.1 GCA_017502465.1 Bacilli bacterium
GAAATCTAATGGAAACAATGGAAAAGTTGAAGAAGGAGATAAAAAGATTAAAACGAGAGAAGAAACATATAATTGCAGATTTAGAAATGTTTGACAACATAATCAATAAGAAAGAACAACAACTAAAGGAGTTGGAAGATGGGAATAATTAGAAAAATATACTTTGAAATTTGGTTTTGATTTACAGAAAGTTTTTACAATCCTTACGGAAGAAGAATTTTAAAATCAAGAGAAAAAAGATTTGAGTATCAAAGGAAATATAATATTTACTAAAGGAGTTAGAAGATGACGGAAGAAATAGTAAGAACTAAAAAGTATAAAAGACCACAGATAATACATTGTGGAAGTTGTCCTCATTGTATCAGTTTTATAAATTACGGAGATATAGAAAATTATTATTGTTTAGTAGATGACAAATATAAAATAAACGATTATCCTAAAGAAAAAGATTGTCCGTTTATGGAGGGGAAATGAATACTGCAACAACAAAACAAATATTAAGTAACATAAAAGACGGTGATATTTTCTCTTTGCAAAATGATATTGAAATTTTAAAACAACGAATAGAAAGAATAAAAAGGAAAAACAATAATACTACGAAAGAAGATTTGTTTATGATTTGGATATATGAACAAAATATAAAATCAAAAGAAAAACTAATAGAGGCAATAGAAAACAAATATAAAGAATTGGTTAAGGAGGAAAAATGAAAGATTTTGTAAAAAGGATGATGACTGAAAAACAAGAGTTAGACGAAAAGAAAAAGAAGTTGTTTGATTTTATGACTACAATGGAATATCAAAATTTAAGTGCAGATGAAAAATTTTTGTTAGGTATTCAATACAATGCGATGTGTATATACAGTAGCACATTGTTTAGGAGGATAAATTTGTATAAAAGGATTAATAAGTTGGGCAAGAAAACAAAGTAATATTGACAAAAAAATAATAATTTGATATATTATGATAGAGGTAAAAGAAATAAACGATGAAATTATGCTTTAGAGGAGCATTAAATTGTTTATTTCTTTTTTTTATTTTATCGACAGAAAAGGTGGTGAACAATGCTAACCACCATAACCGATTTACTTACAGCATTATTACAATTATTAAAAGAAAAGCATTTATTGTCTAAAGATTATCAGGAACATCTTTTATTCGAGAGATTGCAAGAAGGTATAGATGAAGATATAGACAGAATAAAAGAAATCGCACTTGCTTGTGGATATAACGAGATAGTAGCAAATGCAAAAAGCAGTTTGGTAAGTGCAAGTAAGATATTAGAAGATGATAATGATGTTCTATCCATAGAAAAGAGAATTATATCTGAAATAGAAATCACTACAGCAAAATTAAATAATAACAAAGGTGACGGAATAGAAGGCACATTTAATCAATACAAGGCACAAGAAGGCATTATCAATGTGTTAGGTGATATAAGTGAAAAAAGATTAAGGGATATATACTTGTTAAGGTTTAGCAAATAAAGAAGTGAACAGAATTTTGGATTTTATCATCACTTTTGATAGTAGAGAGATAGTAGAATTTAATGGCAAATATATGGAAGGTGCTGTAAATGGCTAACCAAAAGAACATTGAAAAACACAAATTTAAGAAAGGCGAATATAGTGAAGCACAGCGAAAAGGCAGTGAAATGAGCCATAACAGGGCTAAAACTTTAAAAGAGATAAGGCAATGGGCTACAGAGAACTTATCTAAATATGATAAAAAAGAAAAAACTACATTGTATGAAACCTTATTTAGGAAAATGGAACAGTTGGCTAAACAGGGCAACATTAAAGCAATAGAAATGCTTTTGAACTATTCAGGTTTAAAACCGATAGATAAGGTAGAGCAGACAAGTGTAAATATTAGTATGCCTGAAAAAGCAGATGTAAAAGAACTAAAAAGAATTAATAAAGAGTTGTTTGGTGAAGATTATTAATGAAAAGAGATATTAAAGAAACAATACAATATCTTATGCAAGAGCCGATTAAAGCGAAACAGTTATTATCTGCGAGTTTGTTGCATTTTATTCTTGTTTTTCATTATCTTACTACAGGATCAGAATTTACAGTCAAAGATTTTCATAGAAATTTAATACAAACATTAAAATCCATTGTTTTTACTAAACAGAAAAATATATTAGTGCAAATGCCACCAAGAGCAGGTAAAAGCGAGATAATCAACTATTTTGTATGTTGGACATATACAATTAATCCGTTTTGTAACAATATTATAACTTGTTATAGTGATGAATTGGTAGGAAAGTTTAGTAAAAAGATGAAAGCAATAATTGATACTGAATTATATCAAAAGGTATTTAATTTAAAGATATCTAATGATACTCACTCTGTAGGATTATGGAAATTGTTAAATGGTGGGGAAACAAGAGCAGTATCAATTAATGGATCGGCTACAGGGTTTGGTGCAGGTATAAGTGGGCAAGAGTATGGTGGAGCATTATTTATTGATGATCCACAAAAGCCACAAGAAGCAAGAAGTGAAATTATCAGGCAGAAAGTTATAGACACATTTAACCAAACATTAAAAACGAGAAGGAATAATTTGGGAGAAACACCTATTATTCTTACTATGCAAAGAGTTCATAAATATGATTTGGCAGGATACATAGAAGAACAAATTAACACAGGCAACTATGATAAAGATAAGTGGGTAAATATTAAAGTTCCTGCAATACAAGAAGATGGAACAAGTTTTTGGCAAGAGAAATATCCCATAGAAACATTAGAAGAAATGAGAAAATCGGATATATACACTTTTAATGCACAGTATATGCAAAATCCAACAAGTGAGAGCAGAAACTTTTTTGATACAAGTATGATAGAAGAAACAACAACAAAGAATATAGATGATTTTGATTATACATATATAACAGCCGATACTGCATATAAAGACGGTCAAGACAATGATTACACAGTATTTACATGTTTTGGGGTATTAGACAAAAAACTTTATTTAGTGGATATGTTAAGGGACAAAATACAAGCGAAAGATATTGAAGGCAGAGCAATACCATTTATAAGAAAAAATACGACCTACGGTTTTGAAGGCTGTTTTATAGAGCCGAAAGGACATGGCATATATCTTAATCAAGTTTTATCCGATAAGAATATAGTTATGCCGAGAGAAAGGGATGTAACAGAGTTTTTCAAAGACAGAAGATTAGACAAAGTGCAAAGAGCAAATGCTATTATGCCTTTTTTTACCAATAACAAATTGTATCTCAATGACAATATAGCAAAACATTTAAAAAATGAGATTGTAGATGAGTGCATAAATTTCCCTGATGGATTGCATGACGACATTGTAGATACAGTTATAGACGGAATAAAATATTTTATGGATAAGGAGATAATAAACGAATATGCTTGGTAATTTTAAAAAGAAGTTAGAGAGTTTCGTAGATAACAGAATAGTAAACTATTTTTCTAAAAACAAAAAGGTAGAAAAAGAGGTAAAGATAGAGGACATTGATATCTCTATGGCAGAAGCAGAAAACAAAAGAGAACAAAATGATTTAATAAAAAATCTTATTTACTCTATACAAAAAGATTTTAACAGTTTGAAATATACTAAAGGAAGAAAGAAATACTCTTTCGACAGTATAGATACTTGTATAAGCAACAATAAGATGACAGGATTGATAGGTAGTCCAAAAGATATCGTGTTTACATTTTTTACAAAGTTTGGATATATCGGGTGGCAAATATGTAGTGTATTGGCACAACATTGGTTGATATCTAATGCTTGTAGTATTTCTAATAAAGATTGTTTAAGAAACGGTTGGAACAATATTTTTGTAGATAAGAAAGATATAGATATGACCGATGAAGAAAAAAGAGAAGCACAAGAAACATTGAATAAGTTATTTGATATAGAGCAACAGAAATATAACTTAAATGACAAATTGTTAAAATGGGGATATTATTATAATGTATTTGGAACTGCTTTTATGTTGCCGATAATTGACGGAATAGACGATAAAGCAAGAGAGAAACCGTATAATCCTGACGGAATAAAGAAGGGTAGTTTTAAAGGTATATCTGTTATAGAGCCATATTGGATGATACCTGAATTTGATTTGGATACGATGACAGATCCAACAAATATAAACTTTTTTGAGCCTGAATATTACAGAACTGCAAAAGGTAAAAGGATACACAAATCACATTTAATTATAGGTAGAAGAAAATTTGTAAGTGATATATTGAAGCCGAGTTATTATTATGGTGGTATCAGTTTGGCACAAGAAATTTACGAAAGAGTGTATGCGAGTGAAAAATGTGCAAATGAAGCACCATTACTATTGTTAACCAAGAGATTAAATGTATATAAAGTAAAACTTAAAGATTTCTTCTTAAATCCTGCGAAATATAAAAAAATGGCAGAAGCAATTACAACGATGAGAGATAATCAAGGGATATTGTTTACAGACAGAGAAGATGAGGTTGAACAAATTGATACAACTTTAAGTGATTTAGACCAAGTTATAATGGAACAATATAAGTTAGTTAGTGCGATAGCAAGAATACCTGTGGATAAGTTATTTGAAACTAACCCTACAGGTGGTTTAAGTGCAAGTGGCGACTATAACATTAAAAACTATAACCAAGATTTGAACACATTACAAAATGATTTGTTTAGACCTGCAATAGACAGAATAAATGAAATAGTTATGAGAAGCGAATTTGAAAGTAAAGACAGAGTAGGAATAATATTTAATCCTACCGATAACCCAACAGAAAAAGAGATAGCAGAACTAAACGAGAAGAAAGCACAAACGATGGCAGTATATTTACAGAACGGTCTTATTACACCTGAAGAAGCAAGACAGAAGTTAGTAAATGATAAAATGAGTGGATATAGTTTCTTGAAAGGAGTGGAATTGGAAGAGCCAACGGAAGAAGAACAACAAGAGATAGAAGAGATGATGAATAAGGATAAAGGCACGAAAGACGAAGATGATACGGATGTTGAATGGATAACAGTCAAAGGAAATCATATACCAATAAAAGAAGGGCAAACAAAGCAAGAGGCAATAAAGAATTTTTTAGAAAGCAAAAATGAAAAGGGAGAACAAAACAAAATAGAAGGATTAAATGATCCGACAAAAGAAGATACATTTATAAATGTTCCGTATGCAGAAAAAGATGAAGCAAAATCTTTAGGTGCAAGATGGAATCCTGAAAAGAAGAGTTGGTATATACCGAAAGGAATATATAATGTAGATTTTTGTAAATGGTATAAAGAACAGGCAGAAGATAACGGAAAATTAAAAGAGATAAAAATAGAAAAGCCAAAAGAAAAAGAAATTGTGAGAAAATTGGCAGATGGTTTTGTTGCAACGAGAGAAACCAAAAAAGCATATTTAATAGAAAAAGAAGGTGTAGATTTTTGGGTGCAGAAAAGATGGGTAAGAGAAGATGGAACTCTCACAAAAGCAGGAGAAAAAGCATATAATGAAGCATATCAAATAGGTGGAATAACAAAAGCAAAGCAAGAAGAAAAAGATTTTGAAAATAAGCACATAGAAAGGTTAAAACGAGATGGTGTAAAATTTATTCCAGCTTGGGAAAATGAAAAATGTGTAGGAGTAGATGTAGGCTTTGATTTATATCATTTAGAACAAAACTACAGAGTAAGAATATTTATACCAAAAAAATTGTTAAATGAAAAAGGGAATGCTCCATATTGGTTTGTTAAACAGAAATTAAAAGAAGCACAAGGACAAGCTGAAAACAGAGGCGGATTTAATGGGATAGGTGGTGCAATGAGAGAATATGGTTTTGATGATTTTTTTGATTATGAAGAAGATAGAAAAGCACAAGATGAAAACAATAAAAATAAAAAATCAAAATTAGTAACTTTTATTGATGGGAAAATCTACGAAATAGAAGAAAAATAAAAAAAAAGATTAGCAACGATTTAACAACGATTTTTTTAATTAATTGATAATATAAACCTTTTGAAAAGGAATAACCAAAATGGAAACAGCAAACAATAAAGAAGAAATCAGGAAAAGAGCCTATACACATTTATTAGAGCAAGCAGAGCTTGACGAAATCAAGCATATAGGCAATAACAGCATCATAAATAAAATAATTAAAAAGCAAAAATGGACTGTTGAAGATTTGGGAATTATGAAAATGTGGAACTTTTTTAACGGAGCAAGAAAAATAAACAAATTGCCCACAATAGAAATAAATAACGAAACACAAAAAAGATTTTATGAAACATTTAACAGATTAAACCAAGAAGAACAAATATTATTGAACGGCTACCGTTTTTTAAAAATTTGGCTACAAAGGCAATACAACCTATCATTAGCACATATTCAGGGCAAAGCGGGAGCATATAAGGACATATTAGGAAAGATTAAAAACATTCTATTAGTAGAACAATTTAATGAATTTATAACAGAGCAAAACAAAGCAATAATTGATAACTACAAAGCATTTTTTAATAAGATAAACAAAGAAAACGGCATTGAACACTATACAATTAAAACAAACAAAGAAGAAGTTAAATTTAATCTTAATCAAACATATAGAAGTTATTGCTTTTTAAAAGGATATAACAAAGCATTGGATATTATTGCAGATTTTTACAAAATACCCGAATGTAAGTTGTTGAAGTATAGGGGAATTATTTACATACCAAGCGAATACAAAGAATATAACGACATTTTAAATAGTGTAATTGAAACAATTGAGATGCAAAACATAAGCACACTTGAAAAGATACAAAAAAAGGCATTATTAAAAGAAGTATTTGAGCCTTTAAAAACAAGTTATGAAATACCACAGGAACGAATTGAACAAGCAAAACAGCATTTAAAAACAAGTAAGTTTGATGCTTTTTTATTTGGCAATAAAGATTTATTGAATATCTTATGTGCGGGGCTATATTAGACAATGGAAAAAGAGAGCGAACAAAAACTATTTATAGATAAAATTCAGGGAATAACGAGCGAGCAAGAAAAGCCATATATCATTATACCGATAAATACCCGAATGTAAATACTTTTATAGGCAAGAATGATAATATATCAAAAGTGTTTGTTTTCTTATTAGCAAAGATTAATGAGCAGGCAATAGGAAAGAACGAAGACGGCGAAATAACAATAATAAATGAATATATTACATTTAATATAGAAGAACTTATCAATTTAGGCATCTATACAGGCAAAACCAAAAACGGAGCTTTAACGAATGCGAAGAAAGGGCTTTATACCTGCTATCAAAAATTAGCAAGACTTGAAATCACTATGAGCGGAAATATGAGAGTTGACAAAAAAAGCAAAAAAGAAAGCCTGCAAAGTCATAGCTTTTTATTTAGTAAGTTTTTCAGGAAAGGCAGTCAGGTAAGAATAACACTACAAAAAGACGGCTTTTTTTCTTACCTATCTTATGATTTTTTTACAATAATACCAAAATGGGCTTTTAAGTTAGATAACAAAGCATTTGCATTGTTAAAATTGATATTTGAGCGGGCGAGATTTGAAACAAAAAATATAACCGATAAAGACATAAAAGCGGGCAGTTTTTCTTTTAATGTTAGTATGCGGAACATTCAAAATACTTTAAGCATACCAAACGAAGAACTAACTAACAAACATAATGAATACATAAGAAAGCCTATTGAAAAGGCTATTGAAGACATTGAGAAAGCCTACGAAAACGAAATTGAAATTGACGAAAGCGGGAACTATGAAAAAAGCATTGATTTACAAATATTAGTAAAACCAAAAAGAAACGAACAAGCAGAATATAAAGAAACAATACAGGAATTTTTAAACCAATATATTGAAATAACACTAAAAGGACAGTTTGCAGACTTTTTTATAAAGCAATTTATAAATAGTAGAAAGAAAGGCCAAAAGGCAGATAAGCCAAAAGAAAAGCTATCCTATAAATAAGAATTATTTAAGTTGCCAAAAATTCAAACTTTTTGCGGTAGTAAAGCCAAAAACATATATAAAACAGGGAAATGAAACCTTTTGAAATTCAAACTTTTTACGGTAGTATTCAAACTTTTTACGGTAGTAGCACCGAGAACAAATTTAATCTAATAGACATAATTAATAGAATATTAATTGACAATATATGTATAAAAGAGCCGTTTTTTTTGGCAAAAACGGCTTTTTGTATAATCAAGAAAAAGGAAAAACAACCTTTTTAATTGTTATAGGAAACAAAAACAAAATATATCAGGGGGCAGTTATGAAATACGATATTGAAAGATTAAGGCAAGTTTTAGAACAAAAATACTTGATACCTGCTAAAAAAAGCGGTTATGTTTGCCCGATTTGTGATAACGGCACAGGGAAAGACGGAACGGGAATTGTAAGCAAAGACGGCATACATTTTACTTGTTTTAAGGGCTGTTTTAGTAATGCGGATATAATTGACATTGTAGCAATAGCGGAAAATATCAAAGAAACAATTAAGTTTTAAAAAGAAACCAACAAAAAAAAGACAAAATTTAACTCCGAAAGTGTGAAATTTAGTTGCCAAAGTGTGATTTTTAGCCAAAAAGTTGCGGTTGAAATTCGGAAAGTTGCGGTTGAAATTCGGAAAGTTGCGGTTGAAATTCGGAAATGTCAGACGACAAATTGCCTTTAAAAGACTATTAAAAGACTATTAAATATAAAAGCACCGTTTTTTTTACAAAAACGGGCTTTTGTTATAATAACCCTATAAAGAAAAAAACAAAAACATAAGGAGCCAAAATTATGAAAATGAACCAGGAACAAGCAAAACAATACATTAAAGACAGATTAACCGATTATTTAACTACAAAGGGCATAGACATAAATAAGCCGTTTAACTGTTTGAACCCTTTACACAATGATAAAAAACCAAGTATACATTATGACAAACAAAGAAATAAATGTCATTGTTTTAGTTGCGGGGTTGACTATGATACTTTTGAGATATAATTGACATTGTAGCAATAGCGGAAAATATCCCCGAAGATAAAAAACTAAAAGATTAGCATATTTAAATTTTAGTATTGACAAAAATATTAAAATAAGTTAAAATAAGTAAAGAAAAGAAAAGGGGGGATATAAGATGAAAAAATTTCAAAAAGTAGCTAGAGATGTATTTGCAGAAGGTAATGTGTATGCACACAAAACCACAAAAGAAGAAGTTGCTAAAATTAAAGAGATTTTGGCAACATCGAAGATGACTGTTTCCGATATGAATAATGAAACAGGTATGAATTGGAGAGTAGAAGCATTTCCGTCAAAGAACAACAAATTTGCAAAGATTAACGGAAGGTATTGGTATTTCAAAGTTACCGATAAAGGTAATGTTATTGATTTCTTTGCAATTATAGATTCTGTTGAAAGAAAATATGCCGAAATTCCAAAACACGAAGATACAGAGTATCATACATATAGTGATATTGGATGTTATTTGATAAATGGTTTACTGTTTAGAAATTATTTTGGAGATGGTGTAAATAAAGTTATTGTTAGAAAAGTTGAAAATAAAGGGAAATATTATACGAAAGCAGAAATACATAATCGTATAAAAAATTCATTTATACCTGCCGACAAGAAGGTTAGGATATGGAAATCGGATTGCGATGATATCAATAGAGTAAAGCCAATGTTAGAATTAGATAATGTTGTTGAAGTACAGATATCCGATACTAAACTTTATGTAATTAAGCAGTAAGGAGTTCTTTATGAAAAAACAAGAACTTGAAAAAAGGTATAAAGAAGTTGGTTCAATACAATTATCAAAGGAACTTGGTATCTCAAAACCTACATTGATTAAGTATTTGAAAGAAAATAAAATTGAAGTAAAACAAGTTGGCAGACCGAGAAAATTAAAAATATCTTGACAAAATTTTAAAAATTTGCTATATGTAGAATAGAATTATTAGAAGCACAAAAGAAATAAACGATGAAAATGGAGTATAAAACTATTTTTTGTCGTTTATTTTTTTATGGTAAAGACCAAAAAAACAGACCAAAAAAATTATCTTACATTAAACAAAATCAATGTTAATGCAGGTGTAATAAGTTGGTATAGATCCGAACTTGTTAAACTTGTAAAACTGATGTGTAAGACCTACGAACAAAAAATCTTGTCTTTATACACCGACAAATCAAGCAAACAACAATTAAAAGAAATCAAATATGCTACCGATGACAGTATAGGTAGCCAATCAAGAATATTACTTAATAAATTAAATAAAGTTTACAGCGAATACTACGATAAGAAAGGAAAAGTTAAGAGTGAAGGGATGGTAGCAAAAGTAGAAAAAGCACTCAAGAAGAGTTTTGAGATGTCTTTTTATGCATTTGTATCTAAATTAGGCAAAGATTATGAAGGTAGTTCCGTAATCAAAAGAATTATATCTCAATTCAGTCCCGAAACCTTAAATAACAAACAGAAATTCTTAAAAGCATTTGCATTAAAAGAAAAAGTATATAGCGAAGTAAGTGAGAACATAAAAAAGACAACAATAATGAATAACACAGAGTTAATCAAATCGTTACAACAACAGTATCATCGAGAGATTAGCCAATGTGTATATCAGTCTATTATAGATGGTAAGCCACAGAAAGAACTTGTGTCTTTAATCAAACAAGCAGGAGCAAAGACAACAAGAAGGGCAAATTTGATAGCGAGTGACCAAGTTAACAAGGCACATAGTGTTTTATATCGTCAAGAACTAAAACAACATGGAATCAAAAAGATGAGATGGATACATTTGGGTGGTGGAAAGACCGACAGAAAGACACATATAACAAATGCACCTAAAGGATTAAACGGAGCGATATTTGATGTTACCAAAGGATTGTATGATCCATCAGTCAATAAATATATATTCCCAGCAGAGTTGCCTTTTTGCTATGACAAGAATACAGAAGTTTATACAGAGAACGGTTTTGAATTGGTTAAAGATGTAAAGGTAGGAACGAAAGTATTGACACTTAATCCTTACACAAAAAATTTAGAGTGGGGAACTTGTATAAATACTTTTGAAAAAGATTGTGAGAATATAGCAATAATTGAAGGGAAGAGATTGCATATAGCAGTTGACCCTAATCATACATTCTTTACTTATAAAAGAATAGAACACACAAACGGAACAACAATAGAGCCGAGATTTACACAAAATGTTTATATGTTGGGAAAAAGAGCAAATAAGTTTTATGCAAGTTCAGAGTGGATAGGCAAAGAATATGAAAGTATTAAAATCGGTAACAAAAATATACCTATCAATGATTATTTGTTTTTGATGGGATATTATTTATCAGAAGGTAATATAAGTTCACGAAATACAACAAGTGAAATAAAAATAAGTCAATATACATATTTAGATAAGATGTATGAAGATTTAAAGTATTTCAATCCACATAAGAATAAAACAGCAATAACAATATATGATAAAGATTTAAAAGAATATTTAAGACAGTTTGGTAAGAGTGACAAAAAGTTTGTTCCACAAATAATAAAAGATTTATCAAAAGACAAAATAAGAATATTTTTAAATGCTTTTTGTTTAGGTGATGGAGTATTGGAGAAAACAAGAAAAACAAATTTATTTGAAGGCAAAATATACAATGTTTACTCTACTTCATCAAAAAGATTAGCAGATGATTTAACTGAATTAATAATTAAATCAGGTATGGCAGTTAATTATAGAATAAATAGAAATAAAGGAAAAATATCACAATTTAAAAACGGAAAATATGAGTTAAAAACAGATATATATGTTCTTCAGGAGTGCAAGAGTATTTATAAACAATTAGAAACTTGTGATATTAGAGAAGAGAAGTATAACGACAAAGTATATGATATTGAAGTTGATACAAATCATACATTATTGATTAAATCAAAAACTCATATACATTGGAATAGCAATTGCAGGTGCTCTTTAATACCGATACTGGAGGTTTGAGATGGGTAAAGTTGTAGATAGAAATGATTTTTGGTTTATAGAGAAAAACCCTATCACGAAGGTAGGAGTATTTCCTTATTTGGGCAAACAGATAAGTGAAGATTGTGAGCCTGATAAGATTTATTATGTGTTAAGACCGAAGGAAGAGTTGTTTAAGAAGGAAACATTAGACAGTTTAAAGTTGTTACCTTTGGTTGATGAACATACGATGTTAGGAAAAGATTTTACACCAGCAGAGGAAAAGGGAGTAGAGGGTATATTAGGAGAGCAGGTAGTTCACGATACAGACACAATATATACAGATATAAAGATATTTAGCGAAGATATGAAAGAAAAAATAAGAGACGGTAAAAAAGAGTTATCGTTAGGATATTTCTGCACTTATGACAAGCAAGAAGGAACATATAACGGACAAAGATACGATTATGTGCAGAAAAATATTATCGGTAATCATTTAGCATTAGTAGATAAAGGCAGAATGGGTAGCGATGTAAGAGTGTATGACAAAGCAATAGAAAACAGGGTGTATTGTTGCGACAGTCTAAAGGATATAGATATAGAAAAGATGGAGTATAAAAAAAATAACGAGGAGAAAAAAGAAATGGCAGACGAAAAAAAACAAGTAACCATTGATGAAGATAAGAGAAAACTTATTGATGAAATCGGTGGTATGTTAAAGGACAAAGTGTCCGAAGAAGTATGGAGAACGATTGTAGGTAAAATTGAAAAAGTTGCTTACAACGAATCCGAAGCAGGTAAAGGAACGGATGAGGATGAAAAGGAAGATGGAAAAGTAGAGGAAAAAGAAGATAAAAAACCTGCAAAGGATAAATGTAGTAAAGATGAAGATAAAGATGAAAAAGTAGAAGATGAGGATGAAAAGAAGGATGATGAAGTAGAAGATGAAGAAGAAGAGAAGAAAGAAGACAAAAAAGGCATGGATGAAGCAGATGTAATTAAAATTTTTGCAAGGAAAGAAAAACTCGGTAAACAGGTAGAAGAAGTATTAGGAACATTTGATCACAGCGAAATGACCGAACTTGAAATTGCAAAATATGCCTGTGACAAGTTGGAATTAGGTGCAGAAGAAGGACAAGAAATTTCTACATTGAAAGGATATTTAAAAGGTGTAGAAAAAAAGAAAGTAATAGTATCAATGAAAACAGAAGATAGCGATGTTAATGTAGCAGAAGATAAATCTTTTGATAACTACATTAAAAATGCAAAAAAATAATTGAAAGGAGAAAATAAAAATGGCTTTACAAACAACAGTAAACAAAGAATTAGCAATCGGAATGGTAGGTGAATTTTCGGATGATAGTCCGAGAAGGGTAATGACCTATAAAGGTTTTACTACAAGAGCAGTTCAAGCAACAGGAACATTGACAGGAACAGAAAATTTCTCTGCTAATGAAACAGTAACGGTTGGTGTTCAAACTTATACATTTAAGTCAACATTAAGCACACCAGCAGTTGCTTACGAAGTTAAAGTAGGAGCAGATTTAGCAACAAGTTTGGCAAATTTAGCAAAAGCAATAAATGTTAGTGGAACAGCAGGAACGGATTATGGTGAAGGAACTTTAGCAAATGCACTTTGCACAGCAAAAGCAACTTCAACAACCGTAGTTGTAACTGCAAAAGAATTCGGAACAGCAGGAAATTCTATTGCAACAACTGAAACAGCATCAAATGCTTCTTGGGGTGGAGCAACATTGGCAAGTGGTGTAGATGGTGTTAATGCAAAAATCGGTGTAGCATATACTTCTAACGGATATGAAGGCGAAGCAGTAGTTGGAGGTAGTGGAGTATTTTTAGGTATCGCAGTAAATCCTAAAGAATATATAAGATACAACAATTTTGAAGCAACAATGGATGTTCCTGGAGGAACAGCAGTTCAGTTATGCACATTTGGACACATATTCGTTAAAGTTACTGCAAATATATCTGTAGGTCAAGCAGGATATTTCAATACTTCAACAGGCGAAATAAAAGGAGCAACAGCAGGAACAGATTTGTCAGGTAGTGGATTCACCGAAATCAAAAATTCAAGATTTATTGAAAAGAGTGCATCGGCAGGACAAGTAGCAATCTTGGAATTAGGCAACTAATTAAAAAAACGATAAGGAGATAAAATAAAATGAAAGTAAAATCAACAACACCAATTAGACAGAAATTTGAAGGACACCAATTATATGGTTATGCAGTAGATAAAGATACAACTTGGGGAACATTAGATAAATTCGGTATCAGCGGAAGTGAAAAAGCGATGAAAAAAGCGATGGACGCTTTCCCTGAAATGTTCACAACAGCTTCGGTTTCAACACCGATACAATTTTTGCAATTTTTAGCACCACAAGCCATAACACAGTTGACAACCAAAAAAGATATTGATGATTTGGTTGGTATTGCTATGACAGGAACTTGGGCTGATGAAGAAATCGTGCAGGCAATAATTGAAAAACTTGGAAATGCTAAACCTTATGGTGATAAAGCAAATCCGAGATTGGCTTCTTTCAATGTAAATTATGAAAAAAGAACTATCATAAGATTTGAAAGTGCATTGGAAACAGGAATATTGGAAGATGAAAGAAATGCAAAGGCAAGAATCAATACTCACTCAATCAAGAAAGAGGCAGTAGCAGAAATATTGGAAATTGCAAGAAATATGATAGGTTATTTTGGTTACACAAATGGGGAGAACAAAACCTATGGATTATTAAATGACCCGAATTTACCCAATTATGTATCAGTTGCAACAAATGCAGGTAACACATCTACAAATTGGAAAGATAAAACTTTTAATGAAATAACAAAAGATATTATAACGGCAATTTCCGCATTACAAGTTAAATCAGGAAATAATTGGAATCCGCAAACAGAAGGAAGTATATTAGCGGTATCGTTATCGTGTTATCAATATTTGAACACATTAAATTCTTATGGGACAATGTCAGTTCTTGATTGGATAAAGAAAACATATCCGCAGATGGAAGTTAAGGCAAGTGCATTTTTAGATGGAGCAAATGCTGAAGCAAATGTTTTCTATCTTTATGCTAAAAAACTTGGTGGTAAAGATGTTATCAACCAAAATGTTCAAGACAAGATGAGATTTTTAGGCTTGTTCAATGGTGGAAAACTTGTAAGAGAATTCTATGCTAATGCAACAGCAGGTGTATTCGTATTACAACCTGCAGGTATCGTAAGATATACAGGTATATAATTTTTCTATATCTATATTGAATTAGTAGGTAAACAGTAGCAAAAAATAAGTAGGAGTATAAAATAAATAAGAATAAGGAGAATAAAAAAATGATGTATGTAATTTCAACTATGGCAAGTTCGGTGGAGTATTGTTTATATGACACATCAAGAAAGGATATTAACATTTTGAAAGATAAAGTGTTAATTGTAGGCAAGACAGGTGTAGCAAATAAAAAATCATTGGAAACCTTAACAGGTGGCACAATAACACCGATAACTGAACAACAGTATAGTTGGTTAAAAGATAACCCCTTATTTAAACAACACGAAAAAAACGGTTTTATAAGAGTAGAGAAAACTAAAATGTCGGCAGAGAACAAAGCAGAGAAGGAAGCAGAAGTTAAAGACAAATCTGCACAACTTACTGCCGAAGATTTTAAAGAGCAAGGAATTGCTAAACCGAAAGTAAGTGTTGAAGAAGTAATGGCAACAGAAGATACCCAAGAATAGCAATATAGGAGAAATATATGGCAGAATTATTGTTAACGACATCGGAGTTTAGGTCAAGATTTCCTGTATTTAGTGATGAAACTAAATATAGTGATGAGTTTATACAATCGCAGATTGATGTAGCAATGCTGTATATTTCTCCTGAAACGAATTGTTTAGTTACACAATGTCAACAAAAACAGATGATATATTTATTATCTGCACATTTGGTTGAATTAAACAAATCGGTTGCGAGTGGTAGCAGTATAGGAGCAGGTCAAGTAGCAAGTGCAAGTGTTGGTGGTGTTAGTGTATCAAAAGCATTACCTAACAACAGAACAGAACTTGATTATTGGTTGAATATGACACCTTACGGTATGCAATTATTAGCATTGTTATCTATGTTGACAGGTATAGGAATATATATCGGTGGACAGAGAGAAAATGTTTTTAGAGGGTAGTAGAAATGCCTATAAAAATGGAAGTAAAGACTAATAAGAAGGCAGAAAAGGCAATCAATTCTTTAAAAGACGGTTATGTAAAGATTGGTTGGTTTGAAGGACAAAAAGAGCCTAACGGTTTGCCTGTTGCCGAAAATGCTTATATGCAAAACAAAGGTTTTACTGTTACATACAAAAACGGAAATTCCGTTTATGTTCCTGCAAGACCATTTATGCAGATAACATTTGATGACAATGCTGTAAAGTGGAACGAATTTTGGAAACGAAAATACAAAGATGTGGCAAACGGAAAAGCCAAACTTAAAAAATTGTTAGACGAGTTAGGTGAAATTGTCCGTAGTGATATCCGAGTAACATTAAGGTCAAATGTCCAACCTAAATTAAGAGAAAGCACATTAAAAGCAAGAAGAAGCAGAGGCAATTACAGAACAACAACTTTAATTGATAGTGGAACGATGTATAATTCTATTCTTATTCAAAGTGAGGTTGGAAAGTAATGTTCGGCAATTTATTAAATCAAGCATTAACTTTAATACCTAAACAACAATTTATATACAGAAAATTTAATAGTTATCAAATCAATGAGTATGGAGTAAAAGTAAGTATATACGATACTGACATTGAATTTGAAGGAAGTGTTCAGGCAATAGACAGTAAAATGTATCAAGAGTTAGGGCTTGATTTTAGCAAGAAATATATAAATATATTTTCTTCTTTAAACATTAAAAATGTAAGCAGAGAGCAAAATAGTCCTGATAAGATTATATGGAACAACAAAGAATATTTAGTTGAAAGTTGCACAGATTGGTATGTTCAAGACGGATGGACAAATATAATAGCAGTAGAAAATACGGAGGAACAAGAGGATAATGCTAACAGTTAATAAAATCTATAAAGATTTAATTTCTTTAATACAAGTTGCTTTACAAAGTAACGGATTGAATTGGCAAGTTATACAGAGTTATCAACAGAGTATGGGCAATATTCAACCTCCGTTTGTTATGTTGCACCGTCTAACTACAAGCAATTACGGATTTCAATTCGGGAAAGACAAAAACAATGAACATACAGAAAATCAAGTAGAAATACAATCTTATCAAATAGAGGCTTGTTATAGAAGAAAGGCAAACGATACCAATCTTACAATTACAGGAGCAGATGTAGTAAGAATAATTGCAAGTTGGTTTCAAAGTGATACAGGAATAGAGGCAGTAAGAGAGAAAGGATACAATGTTTTAAGGGTAAGCGAGGTAGCAGAAGAATTTTATAAAGATGTAAACGAAATATATCAAGTAAACCCACATTTTAGGTTAGAGTTGGTAGCATTACAAAGTTATTCAACTCAAGCTAAAAAAATTAGTGGTTTTGTTGGTAATGTTAAAGAAGTTGAGCAATTAAAAAACGAGGGGGGAAATTAGAAAATGCCAATATCACAGAGTAAATATGTTGATATTAAAAGTGGTATCAATAATATTAGAATAGCCACAGAAAAAGAATTGATTGCGAGAATATTTACTACTTCGGCGAGTTTGACGGTAAATGTTTTAGAGTGTGAAAGTTTAGCAGAAGTAGGTGATGTTTTTGCAAGTTCAAGTGATGAGTATAAGATAGCAGAACAATATTTTAGTTTTATAAACAAATATGCAAGAAGTCCAAGAAAGATAAGTTTTGCGAAAGATTTGTCTGGTGTAGATAGTAACGGATATTCAACAGCATTTGATATTATCTATCAAGCAAATAACAATTTCGCAACATTTGTATTTTTAGGATTATCAAACAGCTCCGATATTGCAACATTGGCTACACATATTGCAACAGACTATCCTTCAGAATTTATGATGATAGTTCCTGTAACGAGTTCTACTTATTCAACGATACAACCTGCAGTAGCAAATATCAATGGTGTAAGTTTAGAGTTGGTAGATAATAGTGACGGTAAATATAACTATGTTTTGCCGATGTCTATAACTGCAACTACCGACTACAACAAAGAGAACGGAACAGTAAACTATATGTATATGCAAGATAATAATATGGGAGTTGTTGTTGATGACGATACATCTGCAGAAACTTATGATGAAGTTAAAATCAATTATTATGGTAGAACACAACAGGCAGGGCAGAAACTTGCTTTCTATCAAAAC
>JAFVUY010000043.1 GCA_017502465.1 Bacilli bacterium
TACGACATGTTATCCTCCAACAGGATCTGCTACAGCCGCTAATCACGGTCACTTAACGCCTATGCCTTGTGTTCCTGGAACAGATACTGATTGGATTAACGGAAAAGATGACTATATCATAAAAGGAAATCCCGCATTACTTAAATCCTCATATTGCAGATGTAAATGGGGCGGTGTAATTACCATAACAGATGACGGACAAATAGACACAGGTTCAGCTGATTTGAGCAAGGAAAATGCCAAGTCGGAAGAAGAAATGAAGGCTGAGACTGAAGAAAAAACAAAGTTAAATCCTGAATCTGTCCTAGATGGTATTCAATTAGCATTAGATGCTGCAGGTTTAGCACCAGGTGTTGGAGCAATTCCCGATTTGTTGAATGCAAGTATCTCTGCCCTTAGAGGAGATTGGGGCGCTGCTGGCCTTTCAGTTCTTGCTGCAGTTCCTGTAATAGGTGATGCCGCAACTGCTGCTAAGTTTGCGCAAAAGGGAATGAAAGCTGCTAAAGCGGCCAAGAAAGCAGAAAAGGCAACTAAAACAACTAATATTGGTCAACCATTTGGAACTTTAACTGCAAGACCTACTTCTACAGGTGTTAATAATAATGTTGGTCAACCATTTCTTTCTATGACAGCAAAAAAAGGAGTAGCTGAAGCATCTACTACAACGAATACCCCCAAATTGGGGTCATTGACTGTAGATGGCAGAAAACCAGTTACAGCACAATCACCTGTAGTTAAAGAAACAGTAGCAGAGAAGGTCGTAAAAAGGACATCAGATAGTTATTCTGAAGATAGTCTTAAAGATGTCTTTAAATATAAGGGTAATCAGCCAAAGCCTAAGGATTCTGCTGAAAAGATGGATTTAAGTTTTTGAGTAATATAGAGATGGGGGAAACAAGTAGTTTTACCGAATCAAAAAATATCAAAATAGAAGAGGCATTGCTACAACAAAAAATTAGCGATGTTTATATCGGTGTTTTTTTTGATGGAACTAATAACAATATGGTTCAAAAGGCTCGTTTTACTAATACGGGTAAAAATTTTGTAACCAAAAAGGTACAAGAGGGATACTACTCTGTAAAAAAAACAATCTGGTATATTGCAGATAAAACCCCCTTTAGAGACGAAGAAGAATATAACGTAACATTGGATGATGGGTATAAACCAACAGAAGAACAACCCTCAAGAGGTTATTCCAATATAGGAATACTACATGATAATTGTTTGCTTGTAGAAAAATGGAAAGAATCAAAATCCGAAGATTCTATCTGTAAATTGTTTTACATAGAAGGTTCAGGAGCAACGGACACATCACAATATATTCCGGGGAATCCTAATGGTCTTGGTTTTGGTCTAGGAGATACGGGTGTTACAGCTTTGGTTAGTAAGGCTGTAAAATATATAACAAATTATATTAAGAGTCATACTTTAGACATTCAAAATGTAAAAATTCATTTTTATATTTTTGGGTTTAGTCGAGGAGCAACATGTGCTAGACTATTTTCAAGACTTATCACACGTGGAAAGAATGGGGAAGGAATTGGAAGAGAAAAAGAATTCTCAGAACATTATGCTAAAGGATTATTCAAGAATAACAAATTAAATTTTTTAGATGATTATAAAAAAGATGTCGAGTTCTTGGGTATATATGATACTGTTGCTTCAATTGGATTTTTGCTGCAAAAAGATGGACTTCCTCATCCTATAATGAGAAATCTATATAACTGGGGTGATAATTATAAGGATAATTGGCATTATAAAAATGTGTATGAATATGGGTTATCTTTAAGTGATACATATTCAGGTAAAATTAAACAAATATGCCATATTTGTGCAATGGATGAATTCAGAGAAAATTTTGCGTTGACAGACGTTGGTGAAAAAGTTCCGACTAATGCTATTGAAATTTTCATTCCTGGATGTCATTCAGACATAGGAGGAGGATATGTAAATGAAACAGAGGAGCAAGAAATTGTATTGTTAAAAAAACGAAGAAACAACCATCCTATTAAAGAAACCACTATAAAAGAAAATAATATTCATCAAGACAAAGATGCTATAATAACAAAATTAGCTTTGATAGCCCCCAATTTTAAAGCAAATGAAAGTGAAACGACATCTATGAGTATAGATGGTCTTGTAAAATTAGGTTGGATTGATAGGAATTGGAATACGAAGGATAAAGAAGAGTTTAAAGGAAAAGATTCCGGGAAATTTAAAGCTTATACTCTTCGAGCAATAGAGAATGAAAATGAAGTTAAATTTAAACGTAATGTAGAAGGTGTATATAGTAATATTTCACTGAAAATGATGGCTGATTTTATGGCATCAAAAATGACACCAAAATCCAAATCGGAATCTGAATCTAAAGTCTTGATACCAGACTTCATTTCTGAATCCTTTTTCAATATTGACGGTATTAATACATATTATAAAATACCAACTGAACTTAGCAAATTAGGTCAAGGAATGTGTGACGTAATAAAAAATGCCAGTAATGGTAATCGGCTTTGGGTATATCCAAAAGAACGTTACAATCGCTTAAGAATGAAATATCTTCATTTTACATGCACTAGTTGTGAGAATTATCATATGAATAATCCGTTTAATTTTAAAGGCGTTCATACATTTGAGGGTACTTTAGGAAATCTAGGTAATACCCCAAATTTTGATTTAAACGGTCGCTTGTGTAGGATTGTTTATCATAGCCCTACAGACGATCAAATTTGTCAAGATGTAAATGAGGAATTACACTATATGTATGAATATGGAGTTTCAGCAAATAGTATATGCTTGATAGAATGTGATAAGTTAGAACGTAATAGTTTTAAATGATATATGGATAGGAAACTATTTGACATACGAGTTTCAGGATGTGCACCATTCAAATATCCAACTGATTTGTACTACGGATTATTATGGTATAGCAAAGATGAAGCATTAGAAATTCCTAAAAGATATCCTTATAGATGTGAATGGGGTGAATGTCTCTCTGATTGTATTTTGTTGAAGAATACATACCCCATGCCTTGGAAATTAAGTATTTTGTGGTTGTCTATAATTGAAAAGAAATACTATATAAAGGAAGAGGAACTGCCTCAAATAGCATTAGAGATGATATGGATGAAGCACTCTAAAATATTTACACATATAATATTAGGCATGGCTCCATATGGAATTATTGCATTATGGTTTTATGGAATTAAGAAATCTATATTATTATGCAGCATGTATGCTAATGAAATAGATTCAAATTTAAAAACGAATATAGAAAATGATTTATCTATAAAAACAGAAGAACTTTGCGAATCATATATTAATAAACAATCAGAAGTTTATGATAAGATTACACAAAATGGCCTTCCTCCCAAAGATTTATTTGACAGATACATGCAACAGTTTTCCTACCGCTATTTACCTTTATTTGAAAAATGGAATAATGGAGATGAGGAGAGATGGCAAAAATATAAGACTGAGGAGATACAACCTAAATTTGGATATATTGAAGAGGCTCTTTGGGATGGCACTCATGATAAACTCCATGATGATCGTTTGTTAAAACACCATGATGCTGGTAAACCTAAAAAGTTAGCAATAAACTGGTATATAAAGAAATCAGAATACACAACTTATTTCTGGTTTGAAGATGAAAAAATATGTTCAATCTTCGAACGTTTCTATGGTGCTCATCCAGATACAAAAACAGACTTTATCATTCGTATAGATGCTGAAAAGAAAAAATATGAATTGGCACTATACCGTCAAGGATTGAATGAACCACAAATCATACCTGAGGATGCATATCAACTATTAGTATTCAAAAATAAATTCGAGGACTATCGCTCTGATAATTATAATCAAGAACGTGGTGCTTGGATATGGTAAATAAGAAAATCAATAAGTAATAACATATAAAAATATAAGAATTATGGCAACTGAAGAATTTTACGATGATGAATTTATCATCAATTTGACTATCGATGGTACTTCTTACGAAGAAGTTGAAGTAAAGGTAACAGACCCTAACAAGACAATCCGTGACCAAATCAGCAGTATTGTATCGGTATTCGAACTTCCAAAGATTGACAATGGTGGAAACCCAATTCAATACTTGCTTGGTCAGATTATGGAAGATGGTGGTGAACCTGAAATTCTTGAATTTGAGGATGCCGACGGTCGTGAACAAGCATTAATCGATTACAATGTTCAGCCAGGTGACCACTTACATCTTATTTCTGTACCTATTGCCGGATAATAAAAGTAGTAGGAACGTATGAACGAAACAATTAATAACTATAATCAAAAAGATCTTTCCGGACGTGATGCACGTTTGTGGAAAGAGTGGAAGGAACTTGATACACTTTGCGCAAAGCGCAAGGCTTCCAGTGCAAATCCTCGTCAACCGTCTTTGTCGTATATCATTCGTAGAAAGAATGTAATGGGATTGCCAACAGAGTATGAAATATGGTATCGTGTAAAATCGATTGTTGGTGTAAAAGGTAATACAATTCCTAGAGAACCTATATTCGGATATCTTCATAAGATGAGTATTGTTCTCCCTAACAATTATCCTTCAGCTGACGGTAATCCTATTTTTACATTCCTTACGGATATTTGGCATCCAAACATCCGTTATTCAGGTAGTTTTAAGGGACATGTATGTCTTACAATTAAGGAAATGGGTGTTTTGGCTTCATTGAAAGACTTGGTTCTTCGAGTTGAACAATATCTCAAATACCAACTCTATCATGCTCAGAATACTTATCCATATCCGGAAGATCAGAACGTAGCGGAATGGGTACGTGAAGAAGGTGAGCCAAATGGTTGGGTTAGATTCGGTCAAGACAAGCCGGAACCTGTAGCCCCTACTCCACAAAAAAGCGAAGAAGTTAAGGAAAATAAACCAGTTATTAAGTCAAGAACAATATGATTAAGAAAATATCTATATTATTTGTCTTATTATTCTCATTGATAACTACTTCATTTGCTGATGAGCAAAGAAAAGTAAAACTTGATGATGATAAGCATAATAAAGAGACTATAGAGGTTGCTAATTTCAATATCTTTCTTGAATTGATAGATGTTGAAGAGAATGGCAACGTTAAGGTAAAGGTAGAATTAGAAAATTTGGATGAATCTAAAGGGCTTTCATTATTTGAAAGAGCATATGATGAAAAGACTCTGAAGAAGATGCGTCCAAAAATTAAATATGATAAGATTTTTCCTGGTTCAAAAGGGAAAAGATTAATTGATGCTTGTGATAATATCAAAAGTGCCATCCACTTATACCCTTCACAAAAGGAGTTAATCATGACTTTATCTGCAAAGGATGGTGAAACAACTAAAGCAACTTTACCAATATACATCATCGAGTATAAAGACAAGAACTATATTCTTTGGGAAAAGCAGGAATTGATTTTGCTCCAAAAGGAAGTAATAGAACTTGAAATCGAAATAGATTTGAAACCTGGTGAAACATATGTAAACATAACAAAAGAATGTGATAGCCTACTAAAAGAGTTCGATGAGGTATTGTTTTGTACTCACAAAAGACATAAGCCTTCATTAGAAGAACAAAAAACAGAATTCCAAAGCAAAATTGACTCATTAGTAGAAAAAATTGATGGAATTATTGAATCTAATGGATGGTTTTCAACAGAAAAGAGATATAAACTCTATGACGAACAAAGAGAAAGACTAAAGAATCTCAAATTAGAAGATAAAGAAGGTGATTGCGGTAAGCATGTATATGTCCATAGATGTAAGTATTGCAGTTTTTCACTTCAGCAGATTTCTCATAAATTAGATGATATTTATCAAATGATTTATAGCAGTCAAGACCGTAGCGCAACAAAAGCAGCTCAGATTAGAAGTGTAAATGCTATGTATGATTGTGCAAAACGTCGTAGAGACTGGAGAAAAAGCGAATTTAAAGATAAGATTGTCAGACTATACAACGAAATAGGCAATTTCTAAAATGAATAGATTTTGGTTGACATTCCTCTTATTAGGTTGCGTTACAATCTGTAGTTCCAAAGAGTATAAAGATACCCTTTGGACTACTGATAATGACCGTATTATCTTAACATACGATTTGCGATATAATAGTGATGGAGTGGATATTAGATTTCTTGATGTTAAGAAGAAACTTGGTCGAATTAATGCCAAGCGATACAAGAAACTTGAGGATGTAGAAGTGATTTTCTTTGATAGAACGGGCGTATATGAGGATATGACGTTTACTAATATAACACCTGAAGCTTTTATGGTTCCTTCAAATCTAAAGTATTCAAAATCCGATATAGGTTACTTTAGTTTACAAGATCGTCCTTCTTTATCATTTCAGATAAAAGGAAAAGAGAAAGAAACTATATCAATTCCGCTTTATTTGGCATATTATGAAGGTAAAGGGGAAAGAAAGTTATTCAGTGTATGCAAGAAGTTTAATATTACGCTTAAGGGGAATAATTCCTCGAAAGCATCTATGGACAAGGAGGTTATACAAGAATCAATAACTTCTACTATTGAACTTGATGCAGATAATGAATTGTCAACAGATGTATTAGAGCAGATAAAAACTGTATACACTTTATTGGAAGCACAATCCAGACTCCCATTTTCAGAAATGTTGAATTATGAAATCATGCATTTGCGGGATTTGGATAAAAAGGTTAAAGACAGACAACTATCTGTTAAAATCAAAGAGTGCCTAACTTCATGTGAATTAAAGAGGCAAGAACTTGAAGACAGAGCATTAGCTGAAACCAAGAATGCACAGGCTGAAATGGAAAGATTGGCCAAATTAGAACAAGAACGTGAACAAGCCCGTCAAGACTCTATTGCAGTTGCGCAACAAAAACAGGCAGAAGCAGAAAAGAAACGTAACATATGGATGATTATTGGAGGCGTTATTCTGGCTGCTCTTTGTTTTATTGGGAATCAGGTCTTTCAACATTTTCGCAATATCAGAAATCAAAGAAGTATGATGGAAATGCAACAAGACATTGCAAGACGTGCTGAGAACGAAGCTAAAAGACATGCGCAAAATTATGCAAGAAGAAAGACTAATGAAGTCGTAAATAATGCTCGAAGAAGTACACAAGAAATGGTTCGAAATAAAGTTAAGCAATCAGGAGGTAATAAACCAAAAAATATTTCAATTTAACATGGATGTGAGAAATACAATTAAGAGATGCATAGTCGGCATTCTCATGATGAATATATCTATTATAGTGCTTGCGCAAGCCGTAAGTGACAAAACTATTATAATAGATAAAACTGTAATATCGGAATCAACCATAAGGTTAGAACGTGTTACAAACAAAAGCGGATATGATATAGAAATCATAACAAGGAATGGAACAGAACTAAGAAGTCCTTTTAAAATTCGTAAAGGAGAGAGCCATCCATTCAACATAGAATGTACAAGAGTTCAAGCTAATCCTATAGGACAAGGTGCTGCCAATGGAGGTGGTGGAACTATATGGAATGAAAAGAAGACTTCTGCAGAATGGGGCAAATTACAAAAAAGCAAAGAAACTACAAATTTCAAAAAGATTGAAAAAAACATTGAGATTGAAACTGAAAATACTCAAAATGAAAAACAAAACGTTTCAAATACTACTACGGCTAAAAGAAAGAAAGTCGTAGATGGTGAGACTGTTGTAGTTTCTTTTATTCAAAAACTAGATAAAGATTCTTATTGGTCAACATCATCTATAGATAAAGATGTTGAAACTATTAATCGTCATATTCTATCAATAAAGAATTGGACAGATAAGGAAGCGTACATTAATAACAACAACCTTATTGATTATATTAAAAGTGAAGGTAGAAAGATTGACGATTTCAAAGAGAAAATTATTGACACTACAGAGGATTTTATTTCATTTTATGATGGATATATTATCGAAAGCGATTTTGATTATAAAGATAGCATCATAAATATTTTAGAGGAAAGAATTTCACGACGTGAAATGGCTATTCAAAACTTAAATGAAACGATCGATTCATTAGAGGATGGAAGAGGTTTTGATATTACAAAATTAAATCAGGAAACATTAATTAATATTGGTGCTATAGTTTTTGTTATTCTAATTTTAATTATTTGGTTCAGTATTATGGCCAAAAGAAAAAAGAATAAACGAAAACAAATAAACATACAGCAATCATCAACTAATGACGCATCTCCAGCTATTGTTGTTAGAAGAAAAACAACTTCTATATTAAAAAAACAGAGTTTGGAAGATGTGATCGACAATAAAGCATATCTTAAAATTGAGTGTGCTGATTTTTGCAATGATTCAGCAGTAAGAAGAATGTATATCAAAAATACATGTATAAAGGATATATATAATATGTATGCTGATGACCTTAGAAATCCAGACAATCCGAAAGAAGACGGATGTATGGTTCTTGGTAGATGGGTACACGATGATCATACAAATGAATATTACGTCTCATTGGAAGAGATTGTTAGACCTGGAGATGACGCAGTATTTCAGGAATATGAATTGAATTTTGGAGGAAAGATTAAATTAAGAGTGGCTGAGAAATTACGCAAATTGCGTAGAGACACTAATCTACAATATGATTTGACATGTTGGGTTCACTCCCATCCAGGATTAGGAGTCTTTTTCTCCAATTCTGACACAAGTGTACAGATGCAGCTTAAGCATCCATCACATCCTAATTTCTTGACCGCCATTGTTGTTGATATCCTTACTCCACAACAAGAATTAGGAATATTCACTTTTAAACATGATTCTTCTATTAATTCACGAAATGATTTAAAGAGAATGTATTCTTTAGAAGAATTGCACAAATGGGCTGTTGAAAGCGATAGAAATACCTATAAGGCAGAAGATTATTATAATGTCTTATCAAAAGCAGAATATGTTAGCGATAATTGTCAAGGTATCCAATTGAATAATGGGGCGATTATTGATATATCTTCCATTACAACAGAAGAAAATACAGGCTTAGTAGGTTGGATTCATGGATATAAGACACATAGTAGAGGAAAGAATGAATATGTAGTCAATACTGTGTCAAATGTTGAGAACAATACAGACAATGATTTATTAGGGTGTTTGATTGTTGGTACTCATTGTAGCATACCTTCAATAAGGAAAGCAATTACAGACTATTCACATAGAATCAAATTTGTTATATTCTACTCTATTAAGGATGAAACAATAACAACGATTCCTATGATAGATACGCAATTGAGCATGGATGAAAAGTATTATTCTGAAGAAAAATTAGAAGATTTAAAGATATGGACAAGACGAAAAAGATGATTTTCCGGGTATTGACGGTAATGGGACTTCTGTTCTCTTCCGGATTACTTAAAGCACAGAATGTTGCAGAAATTCAATTCTGTGATAGGAAATATGAGTATGAAATTGGTAAGGATAGTATTACGCTATTCTTTAATATGCTTGACAAGTATGGAAATCGAGTTCAGGAACTTACTCCAGAACAATTGGAGAATTACTTAGTCATTAAAGAGGATGGGAAATTCATACCACAAGACCAATTAGAAATATCATTTGTTAATTCAGGTCAAAGAATCCCAAGTGAATATACTTTTTCCGTCTTGGTTGATTTGAGTATTCCTCAAAGTGGTAAAGAACAAATATACAATACAGTTGCCAGATTAATAGAAAGCGCTCCTGATAGTTGTGTTTATCTATCATTTTTTGGTGATAATGTTACTTCGAGCAGTGTTGTTACAAAATCAAATTATAAATATCAGAAGGAAAAATTCTCAATTCAATCAGAGAATAAATACTTTTATAGTGGTCTATATTCTAAATTATTAGAGTTTTCAGATAATTCAACAGCAAAAGATAGCCTGATAAAAGTTGAAAATGGTTATGTAAAGAATACGAGTATTGCAAACAAAGCTCAATTAAATACAGATAAGAATATTCTATTTGTTTTTACAGAAGGTAGTAAACGTCCATCTGATGAGGACTTGATTTTTAATGACGTAGTTGAATATCAAGGCGCATTATCACATGTTGTTCCTAAGGTAATAGCGTTGTATTATACTGAAGAAGGTGAAGAACCAAGCATAGAAAACACCTTGAAGGGTATATGTGCACCTAGAAATTTGAATGGCAATTTGATTTCAGAACGTGAAGGAAAATACATGCCATCCAATGATATGGTACAGGTTCTTAAGAACTTCGAAGAAGTAGTTAATGATGCTATGTATGACTTTTCTTTCAAATATAAAGTTGATGAATCACAGAACTATTCAAGAATAGTTAAGTATAGTGGTGAATGGAAAGGTACTGACATAGGTAATGGTGAATTTTCTATTGGAACTGCAGAAAGATCATGGCCTATTAGAGAAGAAAATGCAAGTGATGTAGCATTAAAGTATTTATATGCTTTAATTGTAACTTTTGCAACAATCGCATTTTTCTTTGCAATTGCCAAAATTTTAATACCATATATTCGTTCTAAGTCATTTGCTGTAAAATATTACAAAAAATATGTACCTGAAGCCAATGTCTCAAGACGTATATGTCACTATTGTAAACAAGATATTCAACCCGGACAATTTGTTGTTACAAAATGCAAACACATTATGCATGTTTTTTGTTGGCAACAAAATGGATATAAATGTGCTGAATATGGTCAGAACTGTAAAACTGGCATTCAAAGCCACATAGAGTGGAAAGAACTATTCACTCTCAATTCACTTAAAGATTGTTACCAAACAATATCAGGAATTATTGCTGGTTTTATCAGTTGGATTCTTTATGAATTGTTTGGAAGAGGTTGCTTTAACGGGTTGTCTGAAAGTATCGTAAATTTATTCTATAGCGAGAATACAGAAGCAACCACTCTATATTTAGACTGTGTAAATAAGACATCAGCGTTCTTGACTATTGGTTTGTTGCTTGGATTCTTCCTTTCATTAATCTTCAGATATAATGATGAGTACAAAAAGAAAGACCTGAAAGTTTGGGGCAAAATAGTTGGTTTGTCATTTTTAACCGGTGTTATAGGAATGACGGCATTTGCTATAGGTGCAAACCTAATGTGTCTTATGTTAACTGCCCTAGGTACAACATTTATCCCATGGTATTGCTCGCTACCAGCATATTTACTCTTCTCAATTAGTGTTTCGCTTGCATTAACCATTAAATCCACAATTCCAGTTAAAAGTGCTTTGCTTGGAGGTTTGTGTTCAGCTTTGATTGGCTTCATCGTATTATATTGTTCAAGTAGAGCTAATAATACAAGTGGATGGATGAACATGTTACTTGATTTCATTATATATGGTGGCGGTTTAGGGGCTTCTCTTGTAACTGTAAGAATGTTGGCAGAAAAGTATTTCCTAGTTATACAAAATGGAGTTAGAGCTGGTCAAAGAATTCCTATACATAAATGGATGAATGCTACAGGTGGAGGTAATAAGGTTTCTATTGGTATGACTGGTGAATGTGAAATTCAAATGAACTGGGAAAAGAGCAATAAGGTTGCAAAGGAACATGTCCAATTGTTTATTGATTATGACAAGCAATTGCCTATGTTAAAGCCATTAGCGACAGGAGTCATTTTCAATACACGAGCGGAATTACCGGTTGGAAGACCATCAGTTTTGTCAAATGGTGACAATTTTAAAATTGGTGACACCATATTCCTTTATCAAGAAACAGAATAATAACATATACAAAGCTAAAAAAATGAGAAAATTAATTGTTTTTGCAATCCTATTTGTAACTGTTGTTACTGGATATGCACAGAGTGTTGATAATTTTGTTGTTGGTCCATACGAGGTTGATTATAAAGGAGAAGGAGATTTTAAATTCCGTCTTCGTAAAGGGGTTGACCTTTATGAATATTTTGGTTTGAAGAAGGATACTATAATCCAAAATACTTCGGAAGAATATCAGCCGGTAAAACATGGAATACAAATCAATGCTTTTATGAGTTTACCAAGATTCGCAATGAAAGGTAATTCCAATTCATTTGGGGTAAGCGGTAGTTGGAAACAACAAGTAGGTAAAATTACGTATTTGAATGCAGGTTTGTCATTAGCTTTTAGCTATGGTAAGTATAATTATGATGAAAACTGTAAACCATATTATAGAGAAGACGCCATGATTGAAGTTGGAGTTCCTCTCTCTATTGAATTTACAAGATTAGATAAGAAAAAAGCTTCGGTTTATGCAGGTATAGGAATGGTTCCAACATTTTATAGTACAATTAAAGCTGATGAAACAACAGCGGAAGGCATAGACCAAAAAGGTGAAAAAGATTCTGGATTTCTCATTTCTCCAAGAATTGATTTTGGTGGATATATTCCTTTAAATAATAAAATACTTCGTATTGGTATCTATGGAGAATATAAGATTAACTGTTCTGGAGATATCAACATTTACAAAGAGAGAATAAGTAGAGCATTTATCGGTGCAAATGTTGGTCTTATTTTTTGATATTTAAAATAGATGCAAAAAAGAGAAACATACGAATGGGGAGATGGAGTGTATACACTCCTCTCCTGGTTCAAAAAAGAAAAAGTAAAGAATGCACGAGTTCTAGTCGCTGGAGCCGGTGCATTAGGTAACGAGGTGGTTAAAAATCTAGCGTTATTTGGTATTGGCCAAATATATGTTGTAGATTTTGATAGAATTGAAATTTCAAACCTTACACGTTCTGTTTTATTTAGAGAAGAAGATGCATACAACCATTCATACAAATCTGAGATAGTTGCAAAACGTGCGATGGAAATAAATCCACAGATTAAGGTAGTTCCTATCGTTGGTAATTTATTCTCTGAAGTTGGTTTTGGTATATATAATTCTGTCGATGTTATAATTGGCTGTCTTGATAGCAGAATTGCCAGATATTTATTAAATAGATTGGCAATGAGAGCTGGTAAAACATGGATAGACGGAAGTATAGAAAATATGACTGGAGTGGTAAGAGTCTATACTCCTGGGATAAGCTGCTATGAATGCGGTCTATCTAGAGAAGAATTCAACAATATTATGCTGAGAACAGGATGTGCAGATGTTGTTAGAATGCAAGGTAATGCTGGACGTGTGGCAACTACTCCAATAAGTGCTTCAATTATAGGTGCTATGCAAGTACAAGAAGCGATGAAGATTATTCATCTGTCAGAAGACGAACCTGCCCCATTTAAGACTCTTCAAGGAAAAATGTTAAGATATGAAGGTTTGACCAATTCGGTAAATACATATAAA
>JAFVUY010000044.1 GCA_017502465.1 Bacilli bacterium
AACCATCTGAACTATGACGCCATTTAAGTTATGGTTTTGATGTAGACCATAAACTACTTCTATGCCCCTAGATGTCGCATAGAATGACCTTTTGAGATTAGCAAAGGCCTCTCTCATATAATGTTCCCTGGCGCACACTCAAGGATTCGAACCTTGGAGCCGTTGCCGACTGCCTGTTTTCAAGACAGGTGCTTTAGACCACTCAGCCAAGTGTGCATATAAAGGTGAGCCATTGGCGTATACTCCTCATAGCATATGACTCAAACGCTAACATATGTTGGTAGCCCGTAGCAGATTCGAACTGCTGACTCCACCGTGAAAGGGTGGTGGCTTGACCCCTTGCCCAACGGGCCATATAGCGCCGAGGCTATAACTTATCGCTATTAACACTTAGCTTGGTGCGTATATACCAAGTACCTCTTTTTAAATCTATAATAATTATACTATATTTTTCATAAAAAATCAAATTTTTATTTACCGAAAAATTTCATAAGAACTTCTAATTCATTTGTAGACATAGCTGACAAATCTTTAAGAAAATCAGCATCAGTAGTAAGTGATGTTAAATATTGTAGTGCGGCTTTTCTTCTAGCTTCTTCTACAAACTTAGCCATTTTTACTTTTTTTTCATATGCAATTCTTTCTCTTTCTTCTTGTTCTTTTTTGGTAATTACTACTTTTTCAATTGTTTGTAATTTATTTAAGTCAAAAGTAGCATCATATACATTAACTTCATTAACACGCGCGATTGCATAACCACCAACGGTATTAGCTACTACAATATCTCCAATTTCTGCATTTGGATAATCTTTATATAAAAATCCTTTGCCAGAATACATATTTTCATAATTGTTTTTAAATTGTACTTTTATCATTTTTTATTTCCTTTCTTTAATAGTGTTTTAAAAATTTCCTCGTTGGTTTCTATTACTGTACAAATTTCATCTAAAAGTTTTAACCAACCAACTCCAATATTGTTTCTACATAATTCTACATAAACTTCAGCAGTTAATTTGTTTCTTATAGTACCATCCTCATAATATACATCTTCAAAATGAACTCTTAAAGGTATTCTATTTTCAAACAACATTATAAGAACTTCTTCATCCGAAAGAGAAAATTCTAAATAACGTTCGTAGTCATCTTTTAGCAACTCATTATAAATGTAATGTAATAGTTCTTCTAAACTTCCAAATTTCATATATAACTCCTTTCTAAAATTTAACTTGTTCTAAATATTTTGACTCTTTGCTTAATAGTTTTTTAACAAAACATACAAAATCATCTCTATCTCCACTTAAAACAACAGTACATTCTCCTACATTACTTAATTTTATCTTTTTAATTTTTAAAGCATAATATTGTGCAAATTCAAGTATTGAAACTGTTATTGCTGCATCCGTTATAATGTCAAAACCTCCATTTTTATTATGTATCCATTTTTTATGAAATTGTAGCTTTCGCTTATTAAACATAAAATCAAATCCTTTCTAATAATGGTGTGCCCACAGGGAGTCGAACCCCGATTAGAAGCTTAGAAGGCTCCTGTACTATCCATTATACTATAGGCACATTTAAAGTGAGCAGCTACCTCGTGCAAAACTGCTCGGGGATTTTTACTCTCTAACACAGCAGTTGGCTGCTGGAGGAAATACCCTCACTCCCCTTTACCAACTTCCCGCCGAGGTTTTTAGTGGTACTCATTGATGGAATCGAACCATCCACCTCTACCTTATCAGGGTAGCGCTCTAACCTACTGAGCTAAATGAGTGTATGTAATTATTCCTCTGCTGAAGCTTTTACAATTACTCCAATTAAGAATGCTAAAACTCCTAAACTACCTATTCCATTTAATAAACCATTTTGAAAAGAAGTAATTATTACTGCAATTATACTTGCAATAGCTCCTCCTGTCATCAAAATATTTCCAAGTATTGCTAAAAATTTTTTCATATTTTTCCCTCTTTCTATAATAATTATATCATAATTTTAATTGTAAATCAAATTTTTATAAATAAGTTGGCGCGAAAAGTAAAAATACTGTGTCCGCGCCTTAAAACTATTTATTATCGTTATTTGTTACATCATTTACTGCATCTCGAGTTGTGTCTATTGGGTGTTCTATTACTCTTTTTGTTTCGTTTGTTACTGACTGGTCATCTACTCTAACAATATCATAATTCTTTATCCAAGTATAACCTATACCTAAACAAAGAGCTGTTACTGCTAAAATAATTAACCAATGCCACCAACGAAAATGATAATCATTGCGTTCCATAATAAAACTCCTTTTTATATATATTAAATCAAAAGGAATTGCTTCCTAATGATTTTTAAACTCTAACAACATCATATATTGGGTCATTTAATGCACTCAACATCATTTCATAAGCATCTTCATCAATTGATTTTAATACTGTTTTAAAAGTAGATGCTGATTGTCCACTTACTAATGCCACATTATGTTGTGCGCAAGTAGCGTGATATACATCATTACGTGAATCAACATTCCAATATATAATTTTTGGTAAATCATATCCATACTGATTAAATTTAGCTCTTAAATCTGCCATTAGTTTGTTATGTATTGCTATATTTCTATCAGTATTTGAATTATCATACCAATAATCTCTATTTTTATCAGTTGCTCTATCAAATTCCATATCTGAAATTATAATAAGAGCTTTTGGTAAATCTTCTTGCACAAGATTATTGTTAATTGCAGTAGAAAGTATTAACTCAAATGCTTTTTCAATATTTGTATTTTGAGCATTTATCTCAGGAATACAAGATATTTTTTCCATTAAATTTGTTCCTTTAATTTCAACAAATTCTGGTTCTCCTGCGAAAACTATAAATTTGTTTTTGTAAGGTCCTTGATTTCTTTCTGCAAAGTATGTAGCTAATCCAACAGAAGTTGCTAATGGCCTACCACTCATTGAACCAGATGTATCTGCCATTACCATTATATTATTATGTCCTTCAACATAGTTAGGTAAAGCTTTCCATTGTTGTTCAAGCACTTCATCCCATTGAGATAAAGTTAGTATGCGAGAACGCCAATTGTCTGTTAGGCCTGCTCCTTCCATTATATTGTATGGATATAGAGTTGCAGCTTTAATTGTTTCCTCTCCTGTTTTAACTTTTTCAATGTACTCTTTAAATTCTATTAAATTATGTTCTTTAAAAGCATTTCTATATTTTTTCATAGCAAGCGCTGGAACTTCTCTATAAACAATTTTGTTCCATTCATCCGTACTCATATTTCTTTCAACTACATTAAGTTGTTTTCTTAATTTTGAAAGTATTTGTCTATAAGCTTTGTAAGATAAATGAAGTTTTTTAGCTGTTAATTTTCCAAGTTTTGCACTTTCTATTGAAACACCAGAAGTAGATTTTAACCATTTAGCTAACAAACTAATTGGTTTATTGTTATTACAGTTTGCTAAATCAACTTTTAATTGATTATCAACTAAATTAAACATTTCATCCTCAAGTGGAGTTCCTACAAATTCATATAAGTCATCCCATCTACCAAAAATAGGAACTAAATCAATGTTTTTATACATTGTTTCTGTATGATAATTTGCCATATATTTAATTAAAATACGAAATGTTCTTCTTTCTCCCAATCCGCCTCTTACATTTCTTGCATAGAATAACATTTTCATAGCTAATAATTGGTCTTCTGCAAATGCTTTTGTGAACTTATTGATAATTTCTTGTGAAGGTCTAGTTCTAAGCGCGCCAATAGTACCAAATAAGTCTAACAAGTCTGACTCTGTTGTTTTATAAGCAACTGCTCCATTTTCAGTTAAAGTTACATTTGTTTCATTTCTTAATCCTTTAATGAATTTATCTTCCATTTTAAACCTCCAATTTTTACTAAAATAAAACAAGGCACTTATAGTTTCTCAATGGATGGCTGAGAATTTGGAATCGAACCAAAATAACCAATAAAAGTCTTGCTGAATGTGCCTTTCATTTAAAAAACTAGGGACTAATAAATCAATCTGTTTACAAAACGGATACATTATTAAAATAATTGCTGGCTGTCCCTAAACTAATTAACTAATTGAAACTTATATATAGGATAACCTCGACTTAACAACTGGGGACGTCCTAGTTATCCATCAATAAGCCTGTCGCATGAAGCGACCCTATTTGTTTTGTATTAAATACTTAAACAAATTACTGCTATCTTTTAAAACTCCCGAATGGGCGTTGAAAATTCCACAATTTACATTGTTAAATAAATTGCTGTTTGTCCCCGAAAGACATTTGTTTTTGTAGCTCTGACTTTTCAGCTGGGCTCGTCTTTGCTACAACTCACAAATGCTAATGTTCTGTAGAGCCATGATTTATGGCAAACTGATTTTATTTGTAATAACTTACAAAAACTTTTTACCTAATACGATAAAATTTAATTGCTGTGTGAGCCCTCTTAATTATTTTCTATAATAATTATAACAAAAATTTCACTTAAAATCAAATATTTTTAATAAAGAATTATATGACAATCAAGGTAATGTTCTACTAATTGTCTCATATTATCTCTACCAACTGGGTTAGCAGTGTGAATTGCAATAGTTTTTACTTCTATTTGATTTTCAATTATAAATTTTACTATATCATAACCAGTTTTTTCTTCTCCTAAATCGTGGTCTAAATCAACCACATCAAATTGGTCTATTAATAAATTTTTTAATGCTTGTTCATAATTTCTTGCAACAATTACTTCATCGCCAAACCAATTGGGAGTTCTTATATCATCAACATATAATACTCTTTTCACAATAATCACTACCTTTCTAAATGGCGGCTTCTCCAATCCAAAACAACGACAAATATAATTACATTTGTAGATTTACACTACGAGAGCCTTCAGATAATTTACAAACAGCTCTTCCTGTCCTCTAGCACTTGACACGCCGCCGATGCCAAATAAATTTTTCAGTGTGGTTAAAACCACTATGTAATTATATTTAATGGAGCCATCTCCGTGAATTGCACACGGTCATGACAGATTTGCAGTCTGTTGCCTTCCTCATTTGGCTAAGATGGCATATAAATGATAGAGAGACAAGAAAAACTCTATCCACCGAGAACACATTACTCTTCCTTTAAAGCGATGGGTCTGCTCATATGTAACTTCACCTCGGTTTACTTCCCATTCTTTGTGATACTCATTGTCTTTTACGACTAAGTAGTTTTGACTTCAACTACCGTTCATCCACACTTGCGCCTCTTGGCAGTGGCCTAGCCTCAATAAGCTTTCAGAGCTCAACTTATCGAACTCTACAGTCCCTTTTACAACTACTGATAAAGTTGGATATCAGGTATCTCGTGTCATTTGAGCCTTTTTAACCTTATAGATATCATCTTGGCGCGTCTACTAGGACTTGAACCTAGAACTCAGGGTTCGTAGCCCTGTATTTTATCCAATTGAACTATAAACGCATATGGGGTAGACTCTCGGTTATGCTCCGAGTCCTAGAGTGCCACAAACTCTCGTGCTGCTATTGACACCAAGCCTACACCTAGGTCCTATTTGACTATAGGACTAAGGTCTGGGTTTAGTACCATAAACACCCATAATATTCTATAAACAATTGCATTCCTTCTCTTACTTTTTCTCTGTCAATGCCCTCGTATCCTTCTCTATAACCTTCAATTTGAATTCGAAAAGCCTGTATCATTTTATCAAGAATTGAAATCCATTTATCATGCGCTGCAGCACTTTGCTCTTTTCTTTTTTCTTCTGAGGCGCTATAACTATAAGAAGTTAAACAGCCTGGTGTTGCAATATGAGCATAATGCTCTTTAAAATAGCATAATTTTGAATAAATATATAAACTCATTGTATAATCTAAACTAAAAAATTCATAATCACAAAAACCTTCTTCATCTTCTTCGTTGCGAGGGTCTGATGCGGCCTTTTCATCGTCTTTACATTTCTCATCATAATATCCAGGCATGTCTTCTTGTGTTAATCCTAATTCTTTTAAATATTTATTTATTTTCATAATTGCTCCTTTATAAAATAACAACTACCTTATCAACTGCGCGAGTAATAGCAGTATATAACCAGCGATTATGGTTTTCTTCATGATATAAATGCTCATCAAAAACAAGTACTTTATCAAATTGAGAACCTTGTGATTTATGTACAGTAATTGCATATCCATAATCCATTTCAATATGTGGATTTCTTTTTATTTTTCCATTTGGCGCTTTCAACACAGTTGGTTTACCTGTTGTTAATAAATTATAATCTAATGGAAGTTGTCCAAAAGAATTATCTTCGCCTAAAAGAAATTCTCCTTTAACTTTATTGTTTTCTATTTTTACATTTTTTATATTTCCAATTGAACCATTAACTAAAAAATTGCCATCCGTTGATATCAAATCCCAATAATTTTTTACACAAATTAACTTATCATCTTCTGCTAATATGCCCTCTTTACCCAAAATTTTACGCATTTCTTCGTTAAGCATTCGTCTTGTATCGTTTTTACCACAGAGAATTTGGTCTGCCCACTTTAGCATTCCAGTTGTATATTCACTTTTTGTATAAGTTTGAATATTTTTACCTCTAATGCCAGGTTGCAACTTTTTACCTTCTCTTAATTCCATAGAATATTTAATAATATCATTATCTAGCGCTTGTCTCATAACTTCTGTTAGAAACACGTGAGGGTAATCTAATAAACCTAAATCTTCTCCAATCGGTGGTAACTGAAAAGGGTCTCCCAATCCAATTATATATATTTTATGTTTAAGCAACAATTGCCACAATTCTTTAGGGCACATTGAAATTTCATCTACAATTATCAATTTTAAGTTTGGGTCTAATGTTTCTCTTGGTTTATGAATAAAACCACCCATTCCATTTGGATAAGACATATATAACAATTTGTGTAAAGTAATAGCATTTTTCCCTTGTTTTTGTAAAACAAGTGCGGCTTTACCTGTATAACAGGCATAAGCAACTTGATTTTCTGCAAAGCCAAAATTATCCACTATCGCATTTACTAAATAGCTTTTGCCTGTTCCCGCATAACCCGCAATTATAGTATAAGGTTTTTTGTCTCTATACCTTTTTACGCAAATTTCTAATCCTTCCTGTTGTTTTTCAGTAAGATTATACATTTTTCTTTGCCTCCCAATATTTATCCCAAAAATCAGATGTAATTATAAAATTATTCATTCCTTCCCATATATCACTCATAAAGAAAGCAGAAATACCTAATATCCAACCACGAATTACTTCATTTCTCTCAGGTTGTTCTCTATCCATTAGCTCATAAAGATAATAGTCCAATCCATCTACTCGTGCTTTTTGATATTGTCTAACCCAAAATCTACCATTAAATACATCTTTCTTTAATTCTTTATTAAATTGTCTAACTTTTCTATTTACTTTCTTATCTATTTTACTTTTCATTTTAATAATCACCAAACCATTCATTTATACTTTTTTCAGCAAACCCCATTGCTGCTGCAAACTCTTTGCACATACAATAATAACTTTCTAAACTCATTATTTGCCCATCATTTTCCTCTCCATACCAAGCTTTCTCCATTGTGCAACTTTCGTTATATAAATTCTTTCTTGTATTATCTATTAATTGAAATTTCATAATATTTTTTCTCATATTATCAATTCCTTTCTTTTTAATAATGGCGCGGCGAGAAGGATTCGAACCTTCGGAGGAGTTACCCTCGACACGTTAGCAGTGTGTTGGTTTAAGCCAGCTCACCCATCGCCGCATTTAGTACTTATCTTCTTGCTTCATTTTCACAACCATTTCTTCCAATTCTTCTTTTGTATAAACAAAATCTTTTAACTCAATATGATTGTGAGTGTGAGTACATTTATAACAGTAAAAATTCTTATAATGACCTGCTTTCTTTTGTTTTGCAGTTTTTCTAAAAATAGTGTGGATAGTACCACATCTTGGACAATATAATCTTGTCTCAGTTGTGCTTTGTTTCATTCTTATCAACTTCTTTCTTAATTATTCTATAATAATTATATCAAAAATTAAAACTAAAATCAAGTTTAAGAAAACAAGGCGCTTCATAATTAGTACCCAAAACTAACGCCTATTGGCAATATGTATGCTGTATGCGCCTTTACTTTTATATGAACGAAACACAAGAATTAGCGTTATCCAATGCTCGCCACGTGGAGGCTTCTTGTATGAGCATCTTGGTGGAGTAGACGAGAGTCGAACTCGTGTCCTCTTTACCTTTATTAAAAATTTTCTACAAGTTTAGTTAGTTTTTATTTAATCATTTTGAACAACAAAAATAACAAAATTATTTCAAATGATGATTGTTATATTTCAACATTTTCTACAACCATTAAAAATGTCTATTTCCACAGAAAGGAGGTGATAATTATTAAACTGCTTATGCAGCGATTAAATTATTTGCGTTTATTTATTTGTCGGTTTTTAAAGTGGCCACCGATACCACTACTTGCTTATTTCTAATTCCAATAAAAGTCGAAACCATTACTACCCCATATAGTAGTTTAGAAACGCGAATCGAACCGCTTGGTTTGGTGTAGCATATATATACATATTATATCTCTTATAATCCTCGCGCTCTAAACTTATAATTATTTATTTTTATTAGCCTTTTCTACTTTCTGTTTGTCTCTTAAAGCTTTTTCTGCACTTCTTTGTGCGGCAGCTTCAAGCTTTGTTAAATATTCTTGTCTAACTTCTTCCACATCAAATTTTTCAGGATTGTGTAAAGTTATATTTAAAGTTGCATAATAAGTTTCACCATTATTTTCTACTTCTATTAAACGCCCTTTTACAACAGGTTCTGTTCCGATATTTGAATTAGCAAAACCTTGAAGTGCAACTCCATAAAGAAAAGCTCTAATTTCAGCTTCTTTTGCTTTACTTAATTTTTTCATATAATCTCCTTTCTATTCAATTACAACTGTTTGACCTTTAAGTGTTGTTAATTCTTCTTGCGCTTGCTCCTTAGTTAAAACTAAATTAGATAATTCTACTTCAGTTTTTATAGAAGTAAAGTCTTGAGAAAGAATTTTTGTTACATCATAATTTGCATTTCCATCAGTGTTTTTTAACTTTTCATTTAATGTAATAATTACATCGTCTGTAATTTTAACATATATTCTATACATTAAATCAGTTTCGTTAATATCGAAAGCATCAATTCTACCTATTTCTCCATTTCTAAAACATACAGTATCACCAGTATTTAAATTAAGCTTTTCCATTTCAGCTACGACTTCTTTAAAAGCTAATTGTTCTGGTGTTGGCTCTGTTTCTGGCATAACTTTTAAACTTTCTTCCTTCTCTACTTCTGGTGTTGGAGCTGGTTCTTCAGCTGGAGTATTAATTTCTTCTAAATTATCATTCGATGTAGTTTCGTTTGAAACTAATTCTTCTTCCACAATTGTATTTTCTTCTTCCATTTCTAACCTCCATTTTTCTTTACTATAATTAGTATATCACAATTTCCACTTTAAATCAAGTTTTAAAATGGTTTTGACCAATCTATTGCATCTTTCATTTCTTTTTCAGCATAAATATGTTCAAGTTCAGCCCAAGTTACTGGTTCATAATTTATACATTCGGCTGAAACACAATACATATCTCTATGTGGAATATATTTGTTGTGAATGTGCCCATAAATCATTTTTCCACCATAATACATTCCTGCATAATCTATAATTGGATAATGACATAGTACCATTTGAAGCTTATCCTCAGTAATTTGTACTATATCATAAATTTTTTCAAAACACTCGTCAAAATCGCGCTGTCCAACATATTTATCGTGATTTCCTTTTACTAAAATTTTCTTACCTTTTAAATTTTTTAGTATTTTAATTGCATCTTGTTTAGTCATTTTGAAACAAAAATCTCCCAATATGTAAACGGTATCTTCATCAGATACCTTGTTATTCCACTTTTGAATTAGTTGGTCTTGCATATCTTGTAAGTTTTCAAAAGGTCGATTACATAATTTTATTATTTTTTCATGCCCAAAATGTAAGTCTGCAATAAAAAATATTTTCCCCATATTATTTCTCCTTTCCAAAAGTGTTTTTAAACCATTCTACAATAGCTATTTTTGTTTTTATAGGTTCTTCTTTTTCAATATAATAATAGTTTGAGTCAAGAGCAGAAACTCTTGTATTATTCTGCTCTTCATCTTCAAAACCTATAAAAGATAATGTAGGATACATAACTCCCCACCATGCTTCAACTGTCTTTTGAGAATTATAAAATTCTATCCCTATAAAAACAATGAAGAAAACTATTATACTCACAATAATCTTTTTCACTACAAATCCTCCTTTAACTCACAAAAGGTTTATAGTTCATAATCTTCTCCATACAATTCATCATCTATATATCGTTGTGTATCTCGTTTTACTTGTGCTCGATTAAACTTTTGCGTTCTTTTTCTTTTTTGTTCTTTTAATTCCTCTAGCTGTTCTATTGTTGTATCTTCTAAAGGAATTATAATACAATCCTCATCTTTTGTCAAGTCTGGAAAAGTGACTGTTCCACTATCTACAACCTTACCATTTTGCATAGTAAGGAAGTTCATTTTCCATCTTCTAATTGCATTATTTACTTTTTCTTCTTCTGCACGAGGTAAAGAATGAAGAAATTCATGATTTTCTGCTTTTAAATTAGCACCATTTTCAACTGTAGCTTTTCCACCCTCAGACTCATGTCTCAAATGATGATATGTCATCATATGCGCATTCTTCTTAATTCCCTTAACTTCTCGTATCCCTGCGCGCTCCATAAAACATCCTTTACCATAAATTCTTTCTAAAGCTCTTCTCGCTTTTGAATTTTTCTTGGACATTTTAGTCCCTCCTTTACTTATTGATAGATAGGATGTTTTTTACATATACTTAAAGTTGTTAGTCTTAAATCATTTTCAGTGAATTTTGGATTTTTGCTTAAACAAGCTGCAATAATTTCTCCAACTAATTTCATATCTTCTTCTCCAAAACCTCTTGAAGTAACTGCTGCTGCGCCTAATCTTAATCCACTGGTAACCATAGGTTTTTCAGGGTCATTAGGTACTGCATTTTTATTTGATGCTATCCCTATTCTTTCTAATCTTTCTTGCGCTTCTTTTCCTGTTATTCCTTTATTTCTTAAATCTATTAACATTAAATGATTATCTGTTCCTTCTGAAATTAAATTAAATCCATTTGCTTTTAAAGTTTCTGCTAATGCTTGTGTATTTACTAATATTTGCTCTTGATAAACTTTAAAGTCTGGTTCTAGTGCTTCTTTAAAACATACTGCTTTACCAGCTATAACATGTTCTAATGGTCCACCTTGAGTTCCTGGAAAAACTGCGCTATCAATTTTTTTAGCCCATTGTTCTTTACAAAGAATAAGTCCACCACGTGGTCCTCTCAATGTTTTGTGTGTAGTTGTTGTTACAACATCTGCATAAGGAACTGGCGATTGATGTAATCCTGCTGCTACTAATCCTGCAATATGAGCCATATCTACCATAAATAAAGCTCCAACTTCATCACAAATATTTTTAATTAGCGCGAAGTTAATCTCTCTTGGATAAGCACTTGCACCAGCTAATATAAGTTTTGGTTTATGTTCTATTGCCATATTTCTTAATTCATTATAATCAATTAATCCATTTTCATTTACACCATATTGAATAAAGTTATACAATTTTCCACTTTGATTTACAGGAGAACCATGAGTTAAATGTCCACCGTTTGCCAAACTCATTCCTAAGACTGTGTCACCTGGTTGAATAAGTGCTTGATATGCTGCCATATTTGCTTGTGCGCCAGAGTGTGGTTGAACATTCACATGCTCAGCTCCAAAAAGTTTTTTTGCTCTATCAATTGCTAATTGTTCTATTTTATCAATATGTTCGCATCCACCATAATATCTCTTACCTGGATATCCCTCTGCATATTTGTTTGTCATTACAGTTCCCATTGCTTCCATAACCGCTTCGCTTACAATATTTTCAGAAGCTATTAACTCAATAGTATTTTGTTGTCTTGTTAATTCATTTTGCATATGTGCCCAAATTTCTGGGTCTTGTTGTTTTAATACATCAAATTTAGTTTGATTCATTGTTACCTCCATTGTTTAATTTCTTATCTATTTCTTTTAGTGCTAAATAAACAGCTGAAACGCATTCAGGACAATTTTCTGTCTCTCCTCGCTTTTCACAAAGAAGTTTTCTACAAATTCTACAACAATAAGTCATATGAAATTCCTCCCTTCATTTATTTGCCTCATTTTCTTTTGTCTTAATTTATTATATCAAAAACGCGCAAAAAAGTCAAAAATTTTTTCTTAAAAAGAAAATATAAAAATTTGACTTTTAAAATAATTTATATTAAAATCGCGTGTATGTGCGCACGCGCGTTTATTAAAAAGGAAGAAATTTTATTTTAAACAAATTTTAATTTGAAAAACTTGAAAAAATGAAATTTTTATGCTATAATAAATATATATTACAATTTAGGAGGAATGTATGAAAGAATGGTTTTTTAATAATACACCACTTATAGCTGTAATGACTGCCGCTTTCTTTCCATTAATTTTAATAATATTAAAATGGTTGATGGATAAGATTGAAGAATATTCTAAAAGGAGAAAAAATAATGATAATAAGAAATGATATAAAACATATGCCAATTAAAGAAGAAATAGAACATA
>JAFVUY010000045.1 GCA_017502465.1 Bacilli bacterium
ACTCCATACCATTGAAGCACATAGTAACCACTGCTCACTATAATGGCAAAATTGCAAGAAATCCATTTGCTCAATACAAGGTTGACCCCGACCACAAAGAAAGAGGCTTTCTAACCGAAGATGAGTTGCAAGCCTTTACAACTATTGAATTGAATAATCCCGATTTGGAGTTGGCAAGGGACTTATTCGTATTCGGTTGTTGGACGGGAATATCATTCATTGACATTAAGAATTTGACAACGGAGAATATCACAATGTTGGGTGGTTCTCCTTGGATTGTATCGAAGCGACAAAAGACATGTGTCCCGTCCCAAATCAAATTGATGGATATACCTATGCAGATTATCAAGCGATACGAGACATACAGAATAAGCAACAATCTATTTAATATCGGTAGCCACGACACTATAAACAAACGCATAAAAGAGGTTGCTAAAATGTGCGGTATTGAGAAGCGAACTTCGTTCCACTGTTTAAGACATAGTTGTTTATATTTCTCGCTGAAAATAAACGATTTACAGAATTGAAATTTGCGACAGGTAACGATTTGGAAACAAGCAAAGTTCCCTATTATGTCATATTCTGCATTATTGAAAGGAACGCCCTATTTCGGTTGCAAAGATAAGATATTAACTTAAATGTACCAACACTGACTGATTTAATAATCATTGATATATATCGTTAATTTTAAATTCAGCATATTCACTAAATTTTTTATGATTAGACATTGATGCCCCTTAATAAAATCAGTAATTAGGCAACCATGCCATAACAAATGGCCTTAAAATTAAAAGACAGATTTAAATTGTTCTAAATTTGTCACTTGTAGGGACGGGTAGTCTCGCCCCTTATCACTTGGAATTCCTCGTTCGACGAGTTCTAGACTGAATATGATTGCGTGACACAATTTATTTCACAGACCACAGAAATTCGATTGATTTGCAAATTGTTTCCTCGTTATTTTTTTAACAACCTTAAGTGTTTATTCCTCGAACGACTATGTCAAATTTCTAAACATACTATCATACACTTTACTTAGAAATCGGATAAAGATAATTCAATATAGCCAGACGCTTCTTCCAAATAATCATCCAAATAATCTCTTCTTCTTTTTACTGCCTGATTTATGTCCAATCGACAATCAGCTTCAGTGATTCTAATTTTATTGTCACGAATTTCTATATTTAGACTCTTACTATAAGTTGTATATGGAATTACATATTCCGCTTGGTTTATCCTTGAGTCTCGGTTCCAAAATTGCAAACTATCTAATAATGTTGAAAAATAAGCAAAAGGATTAGGTTCTAAAGCCGTCTTAAAACTCTTATTGCTTAGTTGAGAAGGATAGATATTGTGAATCAGTATAGCATACAACGCTTCAACCAATGTATTCTCAAAGAAGTAAAGAATACTGTTTTCGCTAATATCATAGTCCATGCCAAGAGCTATATTCATGATTTGCTTGAATGGATATGATTGAGATTCAGACTTGATTCTATAGAGATTTTGATAAAAATCGGCCATCGCGATAGAAAAAATGCAACCAAATATCCCATGATCATATAATACTCTATTGTTTGCGTAAGGCAATTTATAATCCTTTACCAGTTCATTCAAACAAATATAATTCTTTCTTAATTTATTTTCGAGGTTGGCTACTATTCGATTATCAGAATCATTTATGATAGGATATTCAAGTGTTCTATAATCCATTTTATCCCCATCTTTTTTGAAATACACCTTAAAATCCATCTTTGATTCACGAATCTTTTCGCCTATAGATGACCTGAGTATTTCAAAATATGCCTTAAACTTACATTGTTCCTTAATATTGGATTCAATAGATTCCTTTATACTTTCAACAATACGTTCAGACTCATTTTTAACCGACTCCATGAAACCTTTAATTACATCCTCAACACCTTTGCCTTCAAACTTTTTTTCATTCTTTTTGAAGTATTTCCTCAGAGCTGACGTCATTTCTTCCGTTACATTGATACTGAAATTCTGGATAGACTCATCAAGATGATATATATAAGGGTCTTTAACATCCTCTCTTTGTTGTTTATTATATCCGAGAGCATTATACAATGCATAATATACGTCAAAACAGTATTGATTAAAACTGCTATCTGAAATCACATTAGCATAGTTAGCAGATGTCTGCTCATATACTTTATTGACTATATTTGAAAAGACTTCATATTCTTCGTTCTTCCTCAAAGATATTCTTTTGCTTTTCCCTAGTTGAAACAGCTCTTTAACTATTTTATTAATATCGGTTGATTCTTTTTTTATATAGTAATGCCAAACCAAATTCGAGTTGTGAGAAGTATTATGCTCATAAGGTGAATTGATATTTCTCGCAAGCTCCATTATGGCATTATTCTTTGGACATTTTTTTGTTACAACAATCTCTTCATTTGGCAAGAATACCATATATAATGTCCCCTCCTTATTGCATAAAGCTGCGAAAATATTTTCTCGTCCATATATTGAAATCACTGTTTGTATTGTTTTTACCCCATAAACTTTGTTTATCAAGATATACTCTTTGATTTCATCTAATAGCTCACAAGTTTCATTGTTTAAATCTATTTTTGTATTATTTCTAATAGTTTTACAGTCTTTATATACTATCTCATTCAGTTCACCAAATGTATAAATACCACCCTGACAATATTTATCATGGTCTATAAGTTTAGACACTGCTATTATCTTAGATATACAGCGCATTGAAATATCTTTTCCAATAAATTTCGGAATTTGTAGAAAAGTTGATAAATAACATTCATTGTCACTCGAGTTGTTGTCACCAGCAAACTTTTCTATCGGATACCCAACATCATGGAAAAGGACAAAGGCTCTCCATGCTTGAATAAAATCAGAAATCACCATACATGTATTTGCATTTTCTCCCTTTCTTCTTCTCAAATACCTGAAAGAAGATATTATATTCTCAGAAAATACCTCATGATAGAAAAATACATATATCCCAAAAATGTATAAATGTACTTGGTGTACCACATGATCACGATTAGCGTATTTATTATCATTATCTCTAGTAGAAGTCAAAGACTCCATGCTCAAAAGATTATATAATAATTTTGTAGGTGGAGAAAATATTGAATTATAGTTTAAGCAAAGCAAGATTTCGTTTGCAATACTTAATTGCTCCTCATAGTTCTCTGATTCTAGAAATTCCATAAAGAGATTCTTTGAAGGAAATATATCATCCCTTAGAACCAGATATTCACTCTTATATCGAGGTGGATTAGGAGACGTAAATAAATTCGCCTTTAATGTTTCTTGAATATTTCTCTTTAGTCTCATGTCATTTCCTCCCTTTTCCAATCAGTTCACTTATATAAAGAAAGTTCTTTCTATTTATTCTTTTCTTTGAAGAATAAATACCATTTTCGGTTTCCCAATAAATGGTTCCTAAATATTGTTTTTCATCCACAGATAAATAAGGACTATTTACAAGCTTATGATAACTAATTCTTGACATGCTTCTTGGAGGATAAGTCAAATATTGTCTTTTACACATGCGATAAAAATGATTCATATCTATAGTACGGTACCGTGCATGTTCATTGTCATACTTCTTTTCGCATACTTTTAGCAAATCGGAAGTAAGCTTGCGTATCCTTTTAGCTCTTCTTTTCATTCCCCGTATACTTTGCTTACGGTTTATACTACCAACTACATGTGTAATTAGCGTACATACTATAACCCATTCATTAAAGTTTGATACGGCAAACTCCAAGTACGGAACTTCATTGTAAACAGACCGCGCTTCTTCCATGGGTGGAATTTCATTCAGTTTATCGGAGATACAATATTTACAGCATCCTGTATACAACTTAATAACGTACTCTTCCGTCATTCCCAAAGTAACAGGTAGTCCATTGGATCTTATTTTTTCAAATCTGTTTCCCATATAATATACATTTTACTGATCTGGTTTAATCGTTTGAAAGATAGGCTTTTAAAGTTATTTTGAAAAGAGCGAAGTAACGATTTTGGAATCGTGCGAATTTCTGCGGTTTGCGGTAGCAATACTCTCAAATAACTCTTGTAAGACAAAGGTATAATAATTTTCGCAAATGCGGTTATTATACCTTTGATTTTTTATCATTGGCTCAAACTTTCAAACTATCTCTGTCGAGCAAAAACTCATAAATGTTCATAAATACCACACCGTTTTC
>JAFVUY010000046.1 GCA_017502465.1 Bacilli bacterium
ACAAAGTTAATTATAATTTCTCAAATCTGTTATTTTCAATTGATAATAATTACCTTTGTATAATAAAGTTAATTCTAACAATGGTGCTAATATGGCAAAGTTAAGACATCTAAAAATCAGTCATTTTCGAGGAATCGAATCATTCGAACAATCATTTTCGAATGGGATAACTTGTATCATTGGCCGTGGAGACTCCTGTAAATCAACTATTTTAGACGCAATAGCATGTACTTTTTCTCAATCTTGGAGTCTTCGGCTGAATGATAGTGATTTCTACAATTGCGATCCTTCATCTCCAATTATCATTGAAGGAACAGTTTCTGACATTCCAGATGACTTAATAGTAAAATATCATAATCATCTTCGGGGGATTACATCAGATGGTCGATTAATTGATGATATGGAATCAGATGATGCAATAGATGCTCAGGAAGTTCTAACAATTCGGCTCTCTGTTAGCCGAGATTTAGAACCTTCATGGGATGTGGTTTCTTATAATGGAACAGAACCTTCTACTATAAAATCAACTGATAGAGGCAAACTGAATGTTTTTGCAGTATCAGACTATTCTGATCGTCATTTTTCATTAAACAAGGGGAATCCGTTGTATAGTCTTTATCGGCAATTGAACAACGTTCCTCACCCTGAAACTGAAAATCTTGTATTAAATGTTGTACGTGATGCTAAAAATGCATTTGATGATAATATTGGCAATCGATTTGAAAGTGTAATTGAGAAGATAAAATCTGTAGCGGGAGAACTCGGTATTACATTGAATGAAATGAAGGCTATGCTTGACCATAAGGATATCTCCATTAGCGAAAACAAAGTTAGTATTCACGAAGATGGTATTCCATTTCGCTTAAAAGGTAAAGGCTCAAAAAGACTATTGTCTCTTGCTATACAATTAGCTCTAACTCAACCTTCAGGTATAATATTGATTGATGAGATTGAGCAGGGATTAGAACCAGATAGAGTCCAGCATCTTGTAAATGTGCTCTCTAAATACGAGGATAAACAAATCATTATTACAACACATTCGAGCAATGTTATTGTAGAAATACCTTGTACATCTCTTTTTATTATGCGAAAAGGTTCTTGTAGATTACAGCATGTTGAGGGGGAAATGCAAGGTTGTATCCGCAAAAGTCCAGAAGCGTTTTTTGCGAGGAAAATTCTAGTCTGTGAGGGGGCAACTGAAATAGGATTTTGTCGTTCAATTAACGAATATCGTATTCGTCATAATAAAACCTCTGCATCTTGTATGGGCGTTCGATTTGCTGATGGTACGGGTAATGAAATGGTAAATTATATCTTAGGATTTAAAAAATTGTCCTACCAAACAGCTTTATTTTGTGATTCAGATTGCACTAACATAAATGATCGCAAGCAAGAATTTAGAGACATAGATATCAAGGTGATAGATAGTGAAGATGGCTACTCAATTGAACAACAAGTTTTTAAAGATGCGACATGGAGTGTGGTTAAAGAACTTATACAAATAGCTATCAATAAAATAGTTGATGATGGAGGTAAAACAACACATGATGCAGATAAACAAATCTTTGACACTGTCAATGTACGATTAAATGATAAAATGACCTATGCGGATAATTGGTATGAAGAGGAAAGAGACGGTTTAAGAACGGCACTTGGAATGGCGGCAAAAAAGAATGAGTGGTATAAAAGACAAACATATGGTGAACTTATGGGGCGTTGTATTTTAACATCTTATTCTGACCTCGCAGAGGGTTGTAGGTTGAAACATATTATTGATAATATTTCAAATTGGATTGATTCATAATTAATTATGGATATATCAGCATTCCTTTCTGCCGACAAAAGTATGGTTATTGCTCCTGCGGGTTATGGCAAGACGCATACTATCGCTGATTGTATTTCTCATTATACAGGGAATAAAAAAATTCTGGTTTTGACACATACCCATGCTGGTGTAGCAGCTTTGAGAGAAAAATTTGATCAGCAGAACTTATCAGCCTCATTGTATAGCCTTGAAACTATATGTAGTTTTGCTTTGAATCTCACAAAGGTATATCATTTAAATAAAGATGAAATACCATCTGATTCTAGTTCCTTGTTTCAATTTGCAATTGAGCATGGAGTTAACATATTAAAGGCTAAACCTATAAGAAAGTTTTTGTCCATCAAATATGACCATCTGATAGTTGATGAATATCAGGATTGCACAATACGTCAACACCAAATGATACTGACGTTAGCTAATATAATGAAAACGCATATATTAGGTGATCCGTTGCAAGGGATATTTGGTTTTAGAGGTGAGCCTATTGTTGATTTTTCAGATGCATCATTTGTGCCTTTTAGGGATAATTGTCAAACCTTAGAAACACCATGGAGATGGAACAATGTAGAAAAAGCGAGTTTAGGGCAAGATTTATCTTCTATACGTAGCAAACTTCTTTCTTCTACAGCAATTAATTTAAATGACTATCAAAATATTAAGGTTATCATTGCTCCAGAAAGTGATTATGCTAGAAAAGGAACAATGTATAAAAGAGAAATCTACAATGCATTGCATAATAATAGTGTTTTGTTAATACACCCTATAAGTGAGTCAATAGAAGCTCGAATTAAGTTTATTCAACAATTCCCTATGTTAAGGATGGTTGAATCTATAGACGATAAATCATTTTATTCAAGCTGTGCTTCATTTGACAGTTCGATCGGCTACCCTTTGATTGCTAATATAGTTAATGTGATGCGCAAAATCGGAACCAAATCTAAAATAGATATTTGGTTTAAAGAAACAGGACATCTAAAAAATAAAAGATCAGACAAGGAGCAACAGATTAGAGGTCATTTGGAAACTATCATAAATCGATTGTTGTCAAGAAAATCATATTCTAACATTTTATTATTGATAGAAGCTATCGAAGGACTTCCCGATGTCAAAATATACAGAAAAGAATTTTTGCAAGATATTTGCAAAAGTCTCAAAGAAGCTGAGATGTTCGGAATTTCTGCCACAGAATCTATAGAACGTAATAGAAATCTATTAAGACAAAAAGGAAGAAAGATTCAAGGGAAAGGAATCGGTACAACCTTGCTTACTAAAGGTCTTGAATTTGATACGGTGGTTGTTTTAAATGCACACCGTTTTACCGATAAGAGACATTTATATGTTGCTCTTACTCGTTGCTGTAAACAGTTAATAATAATCTCGAATAGTAATATTCTAAATCCATACTAATCATATATACTACACGACAATAGCCTGCGGGAGTGCAGGCTATTGTCGCATTAGGGTTTAACTATAAAGTTTGGCTACAAACTTATTCAATTGTTCCTCCAATTTCTCAGTATTCTCAAATTTAGATTTAAGGGCAATTATCTGAAATACAATATCTTCTACAATCTTACGCTCTTCTGGAGTTGGGATTACTATTGGCAGAGGCTTGAGTTTCTCCAATTTCACTTGAGGAAATACTCTTCCACCTTCTTTTACATTTTGTTCATATACATCTCTAATATATTTAGAATTAAGAATTCCACACAAGTATTCATATGAGATTGTATTTTGATGTTCAGACCTTATTAAGCCAGCTTGAATACTACGTCCGAACCAAACTCCATTATAATCAACTGCACAAATTGGGTATGGTGCAGTTTGTCGCCATATTAACTTGGGAGAAATATTAAAATAATCCTCATTAAGAATCACACGCTCTCCTTCTCGTAATGAGATGTTGGTTCTACAGAATCTTGATGTGTGTTCAGAAATAAAAAAACTATTGATATCCACACCCTTCCAAAACTCTACATCGTTTCTTGATTCTTTTTCACCTTCATATAGTAGCCTTGAGCTAAGGTCTGATTTCCCTTTTTGAGATAAACCCACTTTAACTCGTTGATAATTAATTCCTGCGTCCTTAAATTTAAGTATAGAATCCAATTCTACAATATTCTGAGTCAATTGTTGAATTACTTTAGTGAAAGAGTTATTCCTTGTTGTTGCCCAATAATCTTGTACAAGATGTTCAAATTTGATAGAATTTAATACCTCCTTAGAATTCTGGACAGATATAATTTGTGTTAAATCAATAAATGACACCTCGTTATTCTTATTACTAGCATTTTTGCAAAGACATATAGCCACAGGAACTACTGCATCCATAAATATATTCTCGCCTAAATCAAGTATCTGCGTTATATTATATTCTAACAGGACTCTTCTTAAATCACCATAACGAGGTTGTCGCAAAAAGGTATTAGGTGTGATATAGCATAAGGAACCATCTTTTCTGCAAATTGATAATCCGAAGTCATAGAAATACTTGTATATATCCTTATACCCATGTGATGTTTTAGGATACAATCTTTCATATAGTGGTACTAACTCGTCTATATTAGCTCCGTACGGCGGATTACCAATTACAATATCAAATCCTTCTTTATCATCTCGGTTGAACACATCACTGAACCAAGTATGCCAAAGGAAGAATTTGTTATTCTCAGCAAGATTTATTTCTTTTAGTTTTGCAAGAATAGTTGGGTCATATGCTTGTGCCTCCAACTGCTTGTTGATGGTATCGGAAATCTCTTGCTGCAATTTTACTTTTCTGTCGTGGTCGCTACAAGAGTAGTAT
>JAFVUY010000004.1 GCA_017502465.1 Bacilli bacterium
GCATAAAACTTGCATTAAGAGTCGATGCAAAGACAAAAGTTGATACATATTACGGTGGGAAATATTTAAGTTCTTACGGAACAGATGATTATGGCGGTGTAATGACAGCATTAACCGATGGAAGTGATGAACCTATGAGGTTAATGACTGATGCAACTGCATTAAAATACAGAGCCGGAGATTTGATATTAGATTCTAATATTTATGGTAAATCCACTACTGTTCAACCCCCATCTCAAATAGTTCACATTTGCATTAAATATAAATAAAACTATGGAAATATTAGCACTTAAAACAAACTTAATTAACCAGAATAATTACAATTTAAACAAGCAAACTCCCGAATTGATAGGTTCGTTAATTATATACCCAATCGGTTTTACTCCTGACAAATACCTACCTTGCGATGGATTCGTATTAAAAATTATTGACTATGAACAGCTTTATTCCGTTATTGGCTCAAAGTTTAATGATGGTACGGAGGCAGAAGGTGAATTCAGGCTTCCTGATTACAATATTTCAAAACGATTTTTACAACCGGGAACGAATGTTGGAACGAAAATTGAAGCAGGATTACCTGATCATAATCATACGGTTACAGCTTTTTGGTGGGATGGTTCAGGTGTTGCCGAGGAAGGAAGGGGAAATCCTGATTATGGACATCATCGGGTATTAACAACAACTAATGCATCAGCAAGTAACGGAATATATGGTAAATCAACAACCGTTCAACCCCCATCTCAAATTGTTCACATCTGCATTAAATATAAATAAGGTAAATTTATGGAAATTTTAGATTTAAAAACAAATTTATTAAATCAAAATAACTATACGCACAATCAGTTAACCTCCGCTTTCGTAGGTTCGCTTATTACATATCCGATAAATTATATTCATCCGAAATGTTTACCATGTGACGGCTATATTTTAAAAATTGCAGATTATAAAGAATTATATTCAGTGATTAAAGATAATTTTAATAATGGCACAGAAGCTGCTGATGAATTTAGAATACCTGATTACAATATTACAGGAGTTTTTTTACAACCAAATTCTGTAGCTAATAAGTCTATTAATGCAGGATTGCCAAATATAACAGGCTATATTTCAGGAGATGATTATAAAATGGCATCTATTGGCGGAGCATTCTATTATTCAGGAACAGCAAGCGGACAGCATTGTGAAACTGTCGGCGGAAGTTTTAATATTATTCAATTTAATGCATCAAGAGTTTCAACAATTTATGGCAAATCAGCCACAGTTCAACCACCGTCAAAAACGGTTCAAATCTGTATCAGATATAAATAAGGAGAACAATATGACATCACTAACTAAAATCTGCTTACATTGGACAGCAGGGGCTGATAAACCCTGCGAGCAAAACTTGAATTGCTATCATTTTTTATTTGATAAAAACGGCAAAGAATACAAAGGCACTTATACCCCACAAGATAATATAAATTGTTATGACGGAAAATACGCAGCACATTGCGGTGGTGGAAACACCGGATGCATCGGAGTTTCTTGCTGTGGAATGTATGGTTTTAATTTAAAAGATAAAAAAACAAAATATCCTCTAACTCAAAAACAAGTGGAGGCGATGTGTTCCAAAGTAGCAAAGCTATGCAGTTTATATGGAATTACAGTTTCAGAAAAAACAGTTTTCACACATTATGAATTCGGTCAATCTCATCCTAAAACTTCAAGTTATGGAAAAATTGATTTCACATATCTTCCGTATTTACCAAATCTACAAAAAGAGAGAATTGGCGATTATTTAAGGAACAAAATCCAATGGTATCAAATTCAACAAAAAAAAGGGAAATAATTAAACTTTTTTAGAGCGTTTTTTAGATGCTGTAATCTCAAAACTTCGTTTAATAATAGAATCCAATACTTCTTCATCAATCATATTCACATCTACCTTACACCAATGAGATTTATTCATATGCCAAGCTGATGTAACAGATTCCGGATATTGGTCTTTAAGTATGGAAATTGTCTCAGGTTCGGCTTTGAGATTAATATATAAAATTTTATTCAAATAAAAAATTACCCCAAACCATTTATTATTTGACTTGTGTCGTAAAATAGGAATTTTGCCATATCTCATATCTTTTTTAAAAGGATACGTTTCAACAGCATCTTCATTAATTAAACACTTTTTTATTAATTCTTGTTCATTCATATATTCAACATACTACAAAAAGAAAGGAAAATAATATGAGTATTTTATCATTTATCAAAAATTGGAAAGACTTCAGCACTATTTGGGCTATAATTCAACCATTTATTCTAAAACTGATTAAAAAGAAAGTTCCGACAACAATTACAAAACTGTACGAAAATCTTGCAAAATACACACAGCCTGCGATTGATAGCTTGTTTAAATTAAAAGGAAAAATCCAAAACTCTCCGAACGAACTTGACGATTATTGTTTTAATCAAGGCGTTAATGCGATTGAATCATTTGCAAATTATTTGCTGGAAACAGTTAAGACATTAAGAGCATAAGGAGTTTATATGTATTGGAAAGATATGCTGAATGTGCAAAATGTTGAAAAAGGTTTTTTCTCCTCCTCTAATCCCTATGGTATCCCTGATTTAAAGCCGGATGAGTTTCCCATAAAGGAACTCATCCCCTACAGGGTTGATAAAAACAGGAACGGAACGGCACACTTCTTTTTAGATGA
>JAFVUY010000047.1 GCA_017502465.1 Bacilli bacterium
ACTTGTTCGTGTTTGCAAGTTTCACAGCCTTGTCATTCGTGGATATTAAGGAACTGACTACCGATGATATTGTAGAGATTAACGGAGAGAAATGGATTCTATCTAAGCGACACAAAACAAAGGTCAATTTCCAAGTGAAGTTGTTAGATATTCCGTTGCAGATTATCAAGCGATATGAGAGATTTCAAGAGGATAAGTTGGTATTCCCTAATCTGAACTATTGGAACATCTGTAAACCGCTGAAAAAGATGATAAAAGAGTGTGGAATTTCAAAGGATATTTCCTTCCATTGCTCACGTCATGGGTTTGCTACGCTTGCTCTCAGCAAGGGTGTTCCCATTGAGAGTGTGAGCCGAGTATTGGGGCATACGAACATTACCACGACACAAAAATATGCCAAGATAACCACCGAGAAAATCGACAAGGATTTGACAATGTTCGGCAACCGACTTAATCAATCGTTTAGTAAAATCTCAATAGCGATGTAATCCTTACGAGATTAAGCAAATTAGATAGGGCTGAAATAGAAGAATCTCTATTACAGCCCTATGCAACAAATAGTACTATCAATGCTATTATGCCCCAAATTGCCAAAAGAATTAGCGGTATTGTTAAGCAACCATATTGATGGATGTCATCAAGTGTTGAGTTTTGAGTGGAATGGCAAAAAGGGCACTTCTTTGCACTCCATGGAATCATCATTCCACATTCAAAGCAATGTTTGTCTTCTGTTGAACCAAATAGTAATCTTCGCATTTAGCTACATTGACTAATCAACCAAAATATACCCAATAAGAATAATAGCATTAAAGGGAAGCCTAAACATCCAAATTGATGGATGTCCCCTATCAAACTATCTTCAAATTTTCGATGACAGTAAGGGCATGTTTTCGCTGATGATGGAATTTCCATACCACATTCTGGACATCTTTTTGTTTCATTTCCCCATAATAATCCCATAATATTACATTTTTAATGCACCTCTTACGGCTTTGGTGCTATTGCCTTATAATCTTTTAACCACCCAAGGACTATCGTATTTATCGCATTGTATCCACCTATTTATAGAGAAATAATTCTTTAAATTAAAAATCCAATAGAAGAAATACAGTATGAGAAGTATTCCAAATGAGGAAATGGTAATTAATGCTACAAACAAACCTCTGATACTAGAAAGAGATTTCAACTTAGGTTGAACATTATTGTATAACTGTTCATACATATTTGCTTTATGAGTCAATGTAGAAATATCTGTTCTGCAGGTTTCAATCTCAGAGGTCATTTTTTTAGTATCCTTAGTGTATCTTGCTTTTTCTGTTGAAAGTTTATTTTTGAGACTTTTAATCTCTTCTTCATAATTTTTCTTAGCGTCTGCAAGAGTTTGATTCAATACTGCTTCCTTATCTTTGAACTGTTGTTTGATTTCCGAAATTTTTATTTCGCACGCAGATTTTTGTTTTTCAACTTCTTTTTTACATTTTTCTTCTATTGATTTTATTTCCTGCCTGCTTTGATTTTTTATGGCAGTAATCTCATCTTGAAGTTTACTCTTTTCTTTCTCAAAATCTTGTAATGTGGTATCATCTACATGCTTCAGATACTGTAGATATTCATCATATTGTGCCATAACACTATCTTGAATTGTTGTTTAAAAAATCAGTTGCAATAAAAACTGTATTATCCTTTGGAGCATAAGTTCCATCCACCCTATCACCTCTTTCGTGTGGAGTTCCTGCATAGAATGGGGTAGTCGAGCCTACTAATGAATCAATTTGATTTTTACTTCGAGACAATAAATCTAAAAGTTCATCAACCATATTTATATATTTGACAGTATCAGGAATTATAGAATCCAAATGTTTCTGATAAAACTGTTTTTGGTTTTCATCATTCCACCCATGAATATGCTGTTCTCTTTCGTGGTCAAATCTTTTCAGCAAATTGAATATTTCATCTTTATAATTCATAATTATTACTCCACATATAATTACAACTATTTATCACTATTCGCAATCAGAATACGCCACTTTGTTGTCTTGGTTTCTATTATACTCCATATATTTAAAAAGGGGACCCGAATATACTTCTGTACCCTCTATGAATATAGAACAATCAGAGGTCTTATGGTAAGGGATACTTATTTGTCCGCTATTGTCTGTTAAAATATCTATTTGACCAAATCCAAAAGGTTCATTATCAACAATTGTAATTTTAGCATTTACTAATGGCTTTCCACCATTAATGAAGAATACACAATTCGCATTTTTCTTAACAATGTTACTTCCTGTAATATAGTTACCTATCTCTGCACTCGATTTTGAACTCATTCCCATACTTGTATTTTGGTAGTCTATGACATTATCAATATGGTGTCCCAATTCGTTCGAGGCATTTACCAAACTCATTTCAATAGTTTTATAAATGCCATTGTGGTATCCCTTTCTGGTAGAACAATTGTTAATTATTCTATCGCATCGTTGTAATAGCTCTTTGCACCTATCTCTTTCGTGACGAGCTCGCATCACTTTGTTTCTTGCTTCAATAATAATCATATGCTCCTTGATTAAATTATCGTTTTGCTCGTCATTATAGAATGGTCTCCTCCTTAATTCTATTATTCTCAAATTCTTTTCTGCTACTTCTAATACTTTTTCTGCATTAAGTAACCGATTATTCAATTCTTGTCGCTGTTTTCGGAAATGTACAAAGAATTTCTCAACCATTGTATCAAAATCCGCTTTTATAGTACCCATATTTTCTTTGAAGGAGTGTATGGTGCGATCAAGTTCATACAATGTTGACAATTTAACATTTCCATTCATAACTTAATAGTTTACACATGAGTATTCAAGAAATCACTAACATTGTCTATTTCTTTTTGCAGATAGTTCAATGCCCAGGTCTTGTATTCCTCACTTATAGTTTGTATTTCATCCTGATATTTACGAAACTCTCTTTCAAATTCCATGAATTTATTATCCCTCCAATTCTGTCCTGTCATCTTCATGGTATGCATGACCAATTCATGATATTGTCTCAACACGCTTGATAGTTTCAATATTTTAGATTGAAAATCCTGTAATTCGCTCAATCTTACATCACCAAAATCAGCCATATTACCCTCTATTAATGTATTTTACAAGTTTCCTTTCTATTTCACTCAAGAAGCCACTTTCAAACTCTGAAATTTTTTTACTAAGAGGCATTAACTTTTGCTTGTCAACTTCAAACCTATTATAAAATGTTTTAAAGTTTTCATCATGCCATGTTCTAGAAACGTCCTCAATACTTTCTTCGGTTTCTTTTAAAGCATTGTTTAAATCGGAAGATAGTTCTCTAAAACTTTGCCTCAGTTTTTTTATATCAGAGAGGCCTAATGTAATTCCAATATTACTCATAATTTTATATTTCGTATGGTTTGAACTTCACTATTGAATTATTGCTGTTATTATAATAATATGCTCTATTCTCAGAACTGCTTCGTCTCTTGTCATATAGCTTGCTAGCTATTGCAGAGTTGAGAACATCTCTAGAGTCATCTTCACTCATCTGCAGAGCAATTCGGTGATTAAAAAAACTCAGTGGAGACTCTAACGATTTTTTAAGACTGCTAAGTTCACTCACCTGTAAAATTGTAAAGATGCCAACTAATGGTCCGTGTTCCAAAATATAAGACAATATCTTACCACACTCAGACATGTCACCCCAATCACCGCTCTTTCTAAATGAATATGCAAATTCGTATGAGTATATAGATATAAAAATATGCCTTCTTTTTATTAAAGGACTCGATTGACGCCTTTCAATTTCAGTTTTAATTTTTTCGAGATATTCCAACTGCCCATTTGTCTCTATAAACTCATGTGTAAATGGAATATTTCCATACAATTCATTCGGTTTTTCAAACAATACATTCTCATTCTGCATAAAATTCAAAAAAACAAAAGTGGCTTTATTATCGTTGTGCGACAAAAGCAGACTCTTTACACAATTTATAGCGATTCTTAAGGCTGCATCATAACCAGAACCTCCTATTACCAGAATATTAGCATTTACATTATGCTGTAGTTCAATATAAACATGATCTTCAGAGATTGCTATAGGCTCTCCCAAGTATACTCTAACCTTGCCAGGAATATCGCACTTCTCAATTTTAGTTATATTTTTATTATCTGAAAAATAGGATTTTGCATTACTTCTAAATACAAATAATTCCTTATCTTTAATCTTTTGAGATGTTGCTTTCTCTGAAAGTTGTTTTAAAATAGGTCGTATTTGATCCAACGAAACATTATAACATTTAGTCTGTATGTGGTTTTTCGCTTTACCAAGGTTGTCGTTATATACGCAATCTCCAACTTCTGAGATCATTTGTGTAGGTGGCTGACCAACAAATAAACAATGTGAATCATCATCATTCCATTCAAAAACAATTCTATTCGCAATCATTCCCAAACCAATCTTGTTTGTATAATTATTAATCGTTTGGGTAGCTAATATTAAATTAATTCCAAATTTTCGGTACTCTTTGACAATATTATGGATTATCGTTTCCGCCTCATAAGAGATGGAATCCATATCATTCTCAAAAATCTTTTGGAACTCATCGATAATTACCAATATACGAGGTAATGCCTCTGTTGGATTCTTCTTCCTATAATCGGTAATATTATTAACACCAGCTTTGCTAAATAATTTTTGTCTTCTTACCCCTTCTTCATCAATTTCCCTCAGAACGCTTATTCCTAACTCTCGTTCGCTTTCAGGAGCTATAACTTTGGCGTGAGGCAATACCTCATCTGCATAAATATTGAATTCTACGCCAGAAAAGTCTATTAGATATAGGTCAAGTTCATCGGGAGAATAATGAATAGCAGCACTGGTAATAATAGTATTTAAAAAAACGCTTTTGCCCGAACCAGATATCCCTACAGTGACAGCAACATTTTTTCCAGATGTTTGGGTTATAGAAAGATTTACAACATCTGAATTAGTGGTTACACCAAATGGAATACTCAGTTCTGTAGCACTATTTCTTTTCCACCAATGATTGTTGGCAGGAATGTAATCTATCAAATTTACACATTCTATCTTTTTAGTAACAACTTCTTTGGCTTTAATATATTCTAGAATATTTTCAATATCATCTAAGAAATTTGCATCTAATGTTAATTTAAATTTTCTATAAAGATCATCATATTTGGTATGCGTTATATAATATCTCTCACCTTTCTGATAGATAGTGGTCATATCATTTAAGATATTCATAAATGGTACTTCATCGTATGTATTGGAATTAACATACGAGGTATCCATACTCATTATTACGAAAACTCCTGCTTTTTTGCAATTCTTCAAAATCATTTGAAGCGACTCGAAATGTTCTCTTGAAAATGAGCGTGGATAATCAGTTATGACTAGGAAATTATATGGTACCGTTTTCTCTTTTGATATAGAATTGAATTCTATTAAAGTTTTATCAGAATACTTATAACCCAAAACTTTTTGGATAACATTTGGTATATGGCTCTGAATATCTCTCAATGCTTTTAAAAGAGCTTGTGATTCTGTGATGATTTCACCTCCTGTTATTTGAGAGTTCAAATTAGAAAGCGTAATTAAATTTGCTCCTAATCCAGTTCCATCGTATAAGAAAAATCTACACAAGTCAAGTGGTAATGATGCAACAAATCGTAACACGATTGATTGTATCATTTTATTTATATATTGGCGATTTGTGGAGTTTGAAAGAAAGCATAATCCATTAATTTCTTCGAATGACAATAAAGCAGGGAGCTTATGTCCTGTTACACTTTCAAATTCTCCTATATACAGACCTTCAAAAGGGAAAACATCCGAACAGGGAGAGACATCTGCAAATTTATCCAAATTTGCAATTGAAGAATGGTTCTTTTTGTAGTAATCACTTACCTTAATCATTGTCCTTTATTTTAAATCTCTTAACAAGAGACAAATCGCACGATGCAAAATTACGCAAAATATCGCAATCAAAGGCTGATTTATCCAGAAAAAAGTTTCGTGCATAAGAATTTTATTTTGAATTGTTTAGCAAATACACTTTGAATCGATAATTATACTATTGAAATACAGCCTGTAATTATTTATAATTTGTCTCTTGTTAAGAGTTAGAGCTTTTTGCTAAACATCTCATAGCAAATTTAGAATCATACTATTAGCCTTATCAACGACTGCAGTATCAAGCGAAGCCAAATAAATCTGCGTTGTCATTTCTGAATCGTGCCCCATTCCCTCGCTGATTACTGATATTGGGACATTCTTATTCTTCGCCACACTTGCCCAAGAATGCCTTGCTGTGTACATTGTCAATGCCAACAGAACACCTATCATCTTGCCAATCTCTTTGAGCTTACGATTGATTAGATATATTGAATTTTGATATTGCTTGCGTTCATCGCCATTCATTGGCTTGATAATAGGTAACAGATATTCAGATAGCGGATTATCATACTTATCCACAATCTCCTGCATACATTTCTCCCAACGAATAAAGAGTTGTTGGCCTGTTTTGCGTCTGCGGTATGAGAGTATGCCATTCGATAGATCTTTCTTTTTGAGGTATGCCATATCGATGAATGACATGCCGCGAGTGTAGAATGAAAAGAGAAACATATCCCTTGCAAAGTCCAACGATGGTTGCAATGATAAGTCGAGGTTCTTAATCTGCTTGATAGCCTTTAATGGAATTGCTCGCTTTATGGTCTTGTCAATACCTGTATAAACGTGTTTGAAAGGGTTTCGATTGGTGGTCAAATCCTTTTCAACTGCACGATTATAGACAGCTCGGAGTATTCGCATATAGAAAGAGGTACTGTTCTTGGTTAATCCTCTGTTATGTAAATAAGCCTCATACATCAGCATTAAATCCGAGTCAATATCTCCCAATAGCACATCTTTATCCTCTGTAAACTGCATAAAACTTTTGAGCGTACAACGATAGGTTTCTGATGTGCGTTGCTTACCCATCTGTTGCAACTGAGCAATAACACCCTGCATAAAGTTGAACAATGACTGCTCATTGGATTGCTTCTGAAAGGTTGAAATAATACCATCGGCAGTGTATTTTACTCGCTTATTTTCCAAATGGGCGATGATGCTTTGCAGTCGCTTAATATCCCAATCTATACGCTCTTCTATGGATTGAAGATAGTTCTGTCGGCGGCTATTGGTGATGATTATTGAACTTTCAACCTCATTCCACTCGTGCATAAAGAGTCGGTAATCCGTCTTTAACTGACGGATTACACGATTCTGAATGATTTGATAGTAGATTCTTCCCTCCCTGTTTTCATTTTTCGAGGGTCGAAACTTTACCTTGATACTTGCCATAGGCTCATGGTTTTGATTTCTTGTTTGGGTTATCCTTTGGCTGTGGCCTGTCCTTGAAGGATTTGGCTTTGCTTTCCTGTTCCTTTGCAGCTTGCTCTTTCAATCGTGCTTGCTCAGCGAGAGCTACTTGTTTGCGTACAGCCTCTTCATAGGTCTCCACATCCTCGCGCATTTGCTCAATTGCT
>JAFVUY010000048.1 GCA_017502465.1 Bacilli bacterium
AAAAAGGAGTAATCAACATGGGAAGACATTTTGAAGTTAGAGCTAAAGCAATGGCTCAAACCGCAGCAAAAAAGACCGCTCTTTACACAAGAGCGTCAAAAGAAGTTTATATGGCAGCGAAGTCTGGTGTCCCAAATCCAGATAGTAACTTAGCCCTTAGAAGTGCGATCGATAAATGGAAGGGACAATCTGTTCCAAAAGATGTTATCGAAAGAGCGATTAAAAAAGCTGCCGGTGGAGATGTAGAAAACTATATCGAAGGTAGATATGAAGCTTTTGGTCCAGGTGGTTCTTATATTATTGTTGACTCATTAACTGATAATGTTAACCGCGCGGCAGGGGAAATTAAATCAAGCATCACTAAAAAAGGTGGACATATGGGTTCTGTTATTTATAACTTTACAGAAACAGGTGTCTTTGCCTTTAAAGGCAATAATAGAGATGAAGTAGAAGAAACTCTCATCTTAAGCGATGTTGATGTTAGAGAAGTCAACCTTGATGGAGACACTCTTGAAGTTTTAGTTGAACCAAGCGCTTTTGGAGCAGCTAAAAAAGTTTTATTAGATATGGGTATTAGTGAATTTGAAGTATCAGAAATTACATTTATCCCAAATGAAACTATTACTCTTCCAGAAGGTGAAGAAAAAGAAAAATTCTTACAATTATTAGATGTTTTAGATGAACTTCAAGATGTTCAAAACGTCTATCATAATGTTGAATTATAGGAGGATAAAATATGAAACTTAAAGCAACTTTATTAGTAGGTTTAATGTCTATGACATTACTTTCCTGTGGAGGAAGCTCCACGAAAAGTGAATGGAATGAAGCTGAATTAGCCCTTATTCAAGAACATCTTTATAATGTTGAACTCCCATATTACTACATCGAAGGTAATGGAGAACTTACATATTATGAAAATTTCGATGGACTTGTTTTAAGTGGAGCAAGTGTTACTTCTAGCGAACTTGATGCATATGCCTCTAAATTTGATTTAGATGTTTGGACAATGGGTTTGAGTTTTGAAAAAGATATGATCTACGCTTTTACTCAAGAAGTAGAAACGGAAGATGATGTTATTTATTACGAAGTACTTTTATGTGCGAAAAACGATGATGGCGATTTGTCACCAAGCGGAACTTTCTTTTTAGAAGCCTATGCTTATTTAGGTAGTGATATTCCTACTTATAACGCGGTTGACTTCTTAAATGAAATTTTAGGACTTATTGGATGTTCTGGAGCGACTATTAATACTCGTGTAGAACCATTATCTCAAGTCACAGAATATTACGCAGATATTAATTATGGAAGTGGAGATGCTTCTATGTTAGAAGGAGTTATTATGGATATACATAATATTCTTCCAAGCGATGTTGTAAATTATACACCTCCAACTGACGCATCTTCTATTTTAGGAAGTGACTTTAACGGAGCTTGTTGGGCAGCCTTATACGCGAGGGATTTGGCTCTTGCTCTTCAAGTAGTTGTTTACCTTAATGAAGGTAATATTATTGCAAGATTTACAACTTACGTATTCTAAGAAACATATAGACATCTAGACTTCTAGGTGTCTTTTTAATTAAAAAGAAAATTAAACAAAAAATGTTGCTTTATTATTTACAATAAAGTAATATTTATATCGGCACATATTAAAATTCCAAAAAACGAAGTCCCCGGTAAGGAATTAGTTAGTTTGGTAAAGGAGGATTTAAGTTATGCAACGTCAAACTACTATTGCAAAAACACATGAAATCCAAAGAAAATGGTATGTCATCGACGCCGCCGGCAAACCATTAGGAAGACTTGTATCACAAGTGGCACAAATTTTAACAGGTAAAAACAAACCAATCTGGACACCAAATGTCGATTGTGGTGATTATGTTATTATCGTTAATGCTGAAAAAGTGTCATTATCTGGAGATAAACTCCACAACAAGAAATATTACAATGTTTCTGGTTATAACGGTGGTTTAAGAACAAGAACCGCAAAAGAAATGATCGAAAAATACCCAGTAGAAATGGTCGAAAGAAGCGTCCACGGTATGTGTCCAAAAGGTCGCTTAGGTCGTCAAATCGAAAAGAAATTATTCGTCTATGCTGGTCCTGACCACAAACATGAAGCTCAACAACCTGAAGTTCTTGAGCTCAAATTCTAGGAGGTAAAAATAATGGCAAAGAAATCAAGTGTCCAATATTACGGAACTGGCCGTAGAAAATCTTCTATCGCTCGTGTCTATGTTACCTCTGGTACAGGTAAAATTGTTGTTAACGGTCGTGATGTTAACGAATACATGCCATATGCGACATTAGTTATGGATTTAAAACAACCATTAGTTTTAACCGGTACTGATGCAAAATATGATGTAACCGCAGACGTTAAAGGTGGAGGTTTCACAGGTCAAGCTGGTGCTATCCGTCTTGGTATCACACGTGCATTATTAGAAGCTGGTGTTGATCGTACAACTCTTAAAGTTGCAGGATTAATTACACGTGACCCACGTTCTAAAGAAAGAAAGAAATACGGTCTTAAAGCTGCTAGAAGAGCACCTCAATTCTCAAAACGTTAAGGTGGATATCCGATATCTTTGGATATCGTTATCAAAAAGAATTTATGGGAGAGCCTATCGGTTCTCCCTTTATTCTTAAAGAATAATAAAAAATACGATTATTTGAGTTCCCCCTTTTTGCAAAAATTTTGAGGTAAATTTTGCCTCATTTTTTCTACTTTTCAGAATCGTATTTTTGTGGTTTTTTATTTAGACAAAATCTTTGATTTTGAATAAAGATAATTGCTTTGGTTTAGTGTCTC
>JAFVUY010000049.1 GCA_017502465.1 Bacilli bacterium
GTGCTTCATATTGGCTTTGAATATGGAGTTGAATAGTTTATGTTTATGAAAATATACGATACAACATTTCATATTTCTCAGAAGCGAAATCTATATACATATCATATTCCTTGATACCTTTGTTCAGGGCAATCTCATGAAGTTTCCTCTTATCATCTAACGACATATTTGTTCCATAATAAATTGCAGTAGGTTTCAATGTTACACATGTGTTGTTCTCTAATATGATATTTCCCCTTATTGTACTATCTATCAATCTCCACTCCTTCTCATATTCCCATTGACAAGACTTATACAGCACACATTTAATGTGAGATAGTATATCTGGATTGGATGTATTAAATCCCATAAACTTAAGAAACTCCCACATTACATATAGTGTTCCATCATATCTTTTATTGTCGTAAATCACAGGGAATATACCAACGTTGGGAATGCTGTTTAACAAGGTGTCCCTTAAATTGTACTCTAATGCAAACCCCTTATGATAATTTGCATAATGGCTCCACATCGTTACCGATTCTATTGTTTCGGAAAAACAAGAAATTGTTGAGGTTCGTTTATTAACATAATTAACAAGTAGCGGAAATAAAAGATCTACTATATTATTAATTTCTTTTCTCCGGCTTAGAATAAGGGTTTCAATATCTTCTTCTTTTGCTAAGGATAAAATGTATTCTCTCGTCTGCGCAATGTATTCCTTACTAAAATTTTGTTTTACTATATCGGGAAAATCTATTCCTTGCAAAAGAGCTGCCCTAAACCCATTAAAAACATCTTTTGACAATAAAGACTCAAACATTTGTTTAATAGCATCCTTATCGAATCTTAATAAGGTATCATAAGGGTCATTAAACAAATCTGCTGTTACTGCATATACTTTGTCATTTACAAAAGCCTCAACACTTGCATCAGAACAACTTCTATAGCGAAATAATCTATTAGGCATCATCTGGAGTATGGCATGAGATATTGGCAACATCTCTTGTTGTAATATTTTATCATCACAACCTTCGGATATTTTTATAGAGTTTAATATTTCTGCAAATTCTTTTCTATCCATATACTAATTGTTACTATACAAAGGTAATGATTATTCCGTAATATTTTAACCATCAAGGATTAAAATACTACCTTTGCTAATAAATTACTATATTTTATGATTATTACAATAGTATCATTACTGGATCAGGTGTTAAATATCAATTTACCAACATACACAGACTATAAGTTTTTCTCTAACTTATTTGAATCTAATGATAATGGGGAAATTCTGACTGTCCAAATAGCGAGTAAAGAGTTTAAGTCTCGTCTGAGTGTATTTGATGAATTAAGCAAAACAAATAAGGAGTGCTTAACTATGAAATCTGTATTTGATGGAATACCACAGGATAGTAGATTTCTTGTTGTTCCTAATAAAATTGATGATACAATTGTACTTTATCACTTAAGGCAAGAAGTGGACAAATTAAATGGTATAACTGGTATCCACTCCAATTTGGATAAGACAAAATATGAGATAGCATCATTATATTATACGCAAAACTTTAGTGGAAATACAAAACGAAGACATTATATAGGAGAGCCAAACAAGTCTAATCGTGTTTGTAGATTCTGTGGAAAACAAATACCAATAGTGTCATTTAAGAATACTTCTCATGCGATCAGCGAATCATTGGGAAATAAAAGTATAATTTGTCGGGAAGAATGTGATATTTGTAATGAACGATTCAGTAGAACAATTGAACCAGACATAGCAAATATGCTTTCATTCCTTTTAACTATTCATTCCATTCATGGTAAAAATGGAGTTAGAACAACTGTAGGCGAAA
>JAFVUY010000050.1 GCA_017502465.1 Bacilli bacterium
ACACTTACTCCACCTGAAGTTAATAAACAATAACTTTTTGTCCAAAAGGCTTCTTTCCATAATTTATTTTTAATTTCAGGATAAGCAACTTTAATCAATCTAGACGATGCGGATTTATATGCGTTGATGAATTTAGATAAATTAGTTGTAGGTTCACTCCTAAAAAGGACATGTATATGATCAATGTCGTGATTCCATTCTTCGAGGGAAATTTGAAAATCATTTCCTATTTTAATGAAGTGTTTTTTTAATGTTTCGCTTATATTATCATCTAATACTCTTCTTCTATATTTAATAACTAATATAAGATGATAATATAATTTAAACACTGAGTGCCTATTTGTATCTAGATTCATTTATGAATAACCTCTGCACACTGATATTATACCATTTATATAGGAAAATTGACACTAGAATTAATATTATTTCTATTTTTCAATTCATCCTCCACTTAATTTTACCAAATTTGGGGAAGATGTATTCTTGATGCGTTTGGATAAAATTAATTGAATATAGTTTTCTAAGTTATTCTTTTCAATACACTTAACACTAAACGTTTATTGCCCAATGATCAATAATAACTAAAATATATTTTTTCTAGCCATATTTTGCAAAATTTGCACTTTTTCTTTACAAACGAAAGCAATATATACTATTGTATAAGTGAAAGAGGTGCAATTATGACACTTAAAGAATTACGCAAAAAATGCAATTTAACACAAAAAGAAGCCTCGGTAATCGCGGGTACTTCTTTACGCACATTTGTTTCATATGAGAATGATGAAATTAATGCTGATCAATTAAAACTTGAAAGAATTAAACAAAAATTAGAAGAATATGCTTCAAACACAACTTCAATTTTAAAAGACAAAGTTTTATTAATCACAGGTGGAACCGGTAGCTTTGGACATGCGGTTGTCGATAGATTCCTAAAAGCCGATATCAAAGAAATTAGAATTTTATCTCGTGATGAAAAGAAACAAGACGATATGAGAAAAGCATATAATAATGAAAAATTAAAATTCTATATCGGGGATATTCGTAACCTTGATTCAATTATAGATGCTTTTAAAGGTGTTGATTATGTCTTCTCCGCTGCTGCTCTTAAACAAGTTCCTTCTTGTGAATTCTATCCAATGGAAGCGGTCAGAACTAACGTATTAGGTTCAGATAATGTTATTACTGCTTGTGTTAGAAACGGAGTTAAAAAAGCTATCTTCCTCTCTACAGATAAAGCGGCATATCCAATCAACGCGATGGGAATTTCTAAAGCATTAATGGAAAAGAATGTCATTGCTAGAAGTAGACAATTACTTCCAGGAGACACTGTTCTTTGCTTAACACGTTATGGTAATGTTATGGCCTCACGCGGTAGTGTTATTCCTTTATTTTTAAATCAAATTAAAGAAGGAAGACCGATCACTATCACAAATCCCGACATGACAAGATTTATGATGACATTAGATGATGCGGTTGATTTAGTCTTATACGCTTTTGAACACGGCGAACAAGGTGATTTATTTGTTCAAAAAGCACCTGCTGCAACAATTGATACATTAGCGAAAGCGGTTATTTCTTTAACTAATAGCAAAACTGGTATTTCATATATTGGAACAAGACACGGTGAAAAACTTTATGAAACCCTTGTTACACAAGAAGAAATGCTTAAAAGTATTGATATGGGGCAATTCTTCTGTGTAAAAGCGGATAATAGAGATTTGAACTATGATAAATATTTCTCAAAAGGTAATGAAAAATTAAATTTAGGTGAATCTTATACATCCCATAACACTGATAGACTTGATGTCGAAGGTATGAAGAATTTGCTTAAGAAACTAGAACTCTTTGGTGGACCAGTTAGACAACACGACTAGGAGGAACTATATGAAAACTTTTAAAAACAATGGCAAATTAAAATTAATGATTATTGTCGGAACTAGACCAGAAATCATTAGACTTGCTGAAGTTATTAATAAAACTAGACAATATTTTGACACTCTTTTAGTCCATACTGGTCAAAACTATGACTACAATCTTAATGGAATCTTTTTTAAAGATTTAGAACTTGAAGATCCCGATATCTATTTAGAAGCAGTTGGTAAAGATTTAGGCGAAACAATGGGAAATATTATCGCTAAATCATATCAAGTTATGGTAGAAACAAAACCAGATGCAGTTTTAGTTTTAGGTGACACCAATTCATGCTTAAGTGTTATCGGTGCGAAAAGATTACACATACCTATTTTCCATATGGAAGCTGGCAATAGATGTAAAGATGAATGTTTACCAGAAGAGACTAATAGAAGAATTGTTGATATTATCTCTGATGTAAACCTCGCTTATAGCGAACACGCAAGAAGATATTTGGCAGACTGCGGTCTTCCAAAAGAAAGAACATATGTTACAGGTTCCCCAATGGCGGAAGTATTAACAAAACATATTTCTAAAATCGAAAAAAGCGATATTTTAACTAGATTAGGATTAGAAAAGAATAAATATATTCTCCTTTCTGCTCATAGAGAAGAAAATATTGATACAGACGAAAACTTCTATTCTTTATTTAATGCGATTAACGCTTTATGTGATAAATATAATATGCCAGTTATTTATAGCTGTCACCCAAGAAGTAAAAAGAAACTTGACGCTACTGGCTTTAAATTAGATCCAAGAGTCATCATGCATGAACCATTAGGATTCATTGATTACAACAATCTTCAAATGAACGCTTATGCGGTTGTCTCTGATAGCGGCACTCTTCCAGAAGAATCTTCTTTCTATGCTTCTAGAAATACTCCGATCGCTGCGGTTTGCATTAGAACATCCACAGAAAGACCTGAGGCACTTGATAAAGCTTGCTTTGTTTTAGCAGGTATTGATACAACAAGCTTATTACAAGCAGTTGAAGTTGCGGTCTTAAATAAAGTAGGTTGTTTACCAGTTAATGATTATATTGACACAAATGTATCTGATAAGGTTGTTAAATTAATTCAATCATACACAAGTGTTGTCAACCGTATGGTGTGGAGAAAATACTAATGAATAAAATCTTAGTGACAGGCGCGAAAGGATTTATTGGAAAACACATGTGCCTTCTTCTTAATAGAGAAGGATATGAAGTTTTTGAATATGATATTTCTTCAACACCTGAAGAGTTGATCCAATATGTAAAAGAGGCAGATTTCATTGTCCATTTAGCGGGTATTAATCGTCCATTAACAGTTGAAGAATTTTATGACGGAAATACAAATTTCACTGCAAAACTCTTAGATTTGGTTATTAAATCAAATAAATTCACCCCAATTATCATGTCATCAAGCATTCAAGCGGAACTTGATAATGATTATGGTAAGTCTAAAAAAATGGGAGAAGATTTATTACTTAATTCCAACCTTCCAGTTTATGTATATAGATTAAGTAATGTTTTTGGTAAGTGGTGTAGACCTAATTATAATTCTGCCGCTGCGACATTTTGCTATAACATTGCACATGATTTAGATATTCAAATTAGAGATAGAAATTATGTTGTTCATTACAATTATGTTGAAGATATTTGTTTGGAATTTCTTAAAGTTATAAAAGAAGAAAAAAATAACGGATCAAAGGATATCTTATATGTCAATCCAACATACGATTGTAGTTTAGGAAAGTTAGCTGATTTACTTTATTATTTTAAGGGTGAAATTGAAAGCGAAAGACATCTTCCTTTAATCCATAATGAATTTGAATTAAAACTTTTTAAAACATTCTGTGATTATTTAAGCGAAGTTGGATATAGTTTTAATTTTGCTAAAGACGATAGAGGCTCATTTGAAGAATTATATAAATCAAAGAAATGGGGTCAAATCAGCGAAAACATTTCTTATCCAGGAATTGTTAAAGGTGGGCATTATCACACTTATAAACAAGAAATTTTCTATACAGTTGTTGGAGAATGTGAAATCAAACAAAGAAACATTCATAATAACGATATAGAAGTAGATGTGGTAAACGGAAATTCACCCAATCCGATTAATATCAAAGTTAATTACACTCATCAAATTAAAAACATAGGGGATGTTAATAGCAAAACCCTTATGTGGATTTCTGAGATATATAACCCAGAAACACACGATACTTATAGAGAAGAAGTTGATAATTAAATCAACTTTTCTTTTATATTGTATTGATTGATGCTCTTTTAGTACGATTTTGTCCTAATTTTATAAAATAATATTCAATGTAGAAAAAATATTGAAATATGTTTTAGGCGTGTACTCCCATTTTAATACGCCTATATATTTGCTAAATTATAAGAAATCGGAGGTTTTTATATGAAAAACAACAAGAAAATTTTTATTTCCGCTTCTTTGCTTGTTTTATTGGCAACCGGATTTATTGCTGGTCAAAATAATAACGCGCTTTTCGGTTCTGCTTTAGAAGACACCTCAATTTGGAATCATTATTCTGCTGTTAACGCTACATTAGAAGATAATGGCATTCGTGAATATTGGGTCAACTGCACAACCCACGAACACGTTTTTCTAAAACCAGAAGTTGATGCTTCTAGAATTGTTGAAAAAGGAGCACCAAGCCAAGACTTTATCGCAAGTCTTCCTACAAACGACGATCGTTTAATACCTGCATGGAGTGAAATTATCACATTTGAAGATAATATTATTCCATCTGTTTTAACAGGAAATGCAATAAATACGGTTTTTGACATTGTTACTGAAGAAGGCACAAACAATAAAGTTTTAAGAACTTCAGGTGCCGCTGGTTATGGTTTTAACGCAACAAAAGCATATTTAGATGTTATTTTTGCCGATCCAGACGTTATTGCTGTTGAATTCTACGCAAAGGCAACCACACCAACTAATGACTTTAGAAGAAATGCAAATGGCACTGCAATTACATATGAGCTTAATAATGGTGAACATGGTTTGGAATTAGAATGGAAATCTTTCCATTATACACGTGAATACTACGATATTTGGACTGCAAATGATATTTTCGTTATTAATAATGCTGGCGCAAGTGTTGAGTATACATATTTTGATGATATTCGCCCAATTACAAAAGAAATTTTTGGTTTTGAAAATGGTTGGTTTAGAAAACAAAGTCCTGTTCAAAATACTATATACTACACCGCTGGCCACGGAACATGGAGTGACAAAAACCCTACAGCTCCTGATACTAAAAATAGAGAAAAAGTTTTCTTTATGGATGCTAAAGACAATATAGTTACTGATGTTCAATGGACAACAGAACGCGCTTCCGAAGGAAGATATTCATTAAAAGTTAGTAAAAACTCAGGCTATGTCGGTTTCTACACTTTCTCCAACATTAAAACATTAATGGGTGCAAACGGAACATTCTCATTCGATCTTTATTCAACTATTTCTGCTAATAGTACTTCTAGTGTTAAGAATTTCCAAACAGGCACAGGTGGTGTTTTAGGTCACGCTCATACATATGGTAGTTGGGTCACATACACATGGACCGCAGAAAATTTCACAAATGATGGTAGATTCCTTATTATTCAAGGAAGCACTGCAGGCGATTGGTATTTCGACAATTTCCGTATCAATTACGCTGCATAATTTCACAAATTAAATTTGTCAAAGGTTAAGGTTAATTCCTTAGCCTTTTTCTTTTTTGTGAATTTGTTAATTTCGTAGATTTTACTAGAAAAGAAAAAATCGCAATTTTATGCGATTTATATCTTGTTTTATTAAAATTATTATTTTAATTTTTGTTTCTTTTCCTTTGGGCAGAATCCAAAGAATTTTTTATACGCTGAGAAGAATGTTGGGTAATATTTATAACCAAGTTCTGTCGCAACTTCTTTTAATGTTTTTCCTTCTTCGAGTAAGAAGTTTGCTGTTTGCATTTTTTGAATAATAATGTATTTGGAGATAGGGACTCCAATACTATCTCTAAACAAATGTTGGATGTATGATTTGCAGAAGTTCATTTCATCCGCGATTGTGTCGATTGAGATCTTCTTGTTGATGTTGTCATTGATGAACTGAATGATTTTATTAATGATGTCGGAATTCTTTTCGACATTTTTAACAAAGTTATATGAAATTTTTTGTTCCTCTCCAACAAGTTTTGCGATTTCGACAACATAGTTGATGATGTTTGCGATCAAAATATGGTTGTTATATTCGTCATTGGCATCATATTCAGAAACGATTGTTTTTAATCTATCAACAATATTTGAAGTTTCGACAAACTTAGGTGGAATAACATGAACGAAATCGTTCATGTTAAAAAATCTGTTTAAAGGATTAATACCGTTATATGTAGGAATGTTAATGAATGGGCATTCTAAAACATAACGTTCATAATCTTCCCCAGCGTTAACATTAACTTTATGTAAGACATATGCATTAAGAATGACAATGCTGCCAGGTTTAATCTTATATTCTTTATCAGAAATGGTGTATGTGACATCACCACTGACAAGATAATAAATTTCATAAGATTTATGAGCGTGCATTAAAGCAATAGGTTTGTCTTTAAGTTCCTCTTGGCTAGTGAGAACATGAGCAAACCTTAAACCTGTTTCGTTTTGTGCTAAAAATAGTTCTGCCATAATTGTTAAAACCTGTTCTTAATTTCACAATAAACTTATTTATATTAAAAATGCAAAACATTTTCACACTTTTTAAAAAAATATATTGAAACGTGCATAAAAAATATTAAATAAAAATAATTTTTGAAAACTTTTAAACTTTTTAAAACTTTGTTTTAAATATTGTCTTAACTCTATTTGCAAGTAATCATGTTTATATATAACATATAAATATCTAAATCAGTTCACAAAAAAGAAACACCTAAGTTGTTCTTATAAGCGTGCTGATTTTTCTTGGTAAAAAGGAGACTATTATGAGAAAAAGCAAAATCCTTTCGATGCTAACGATGACATTCGCTATGCTTTTAGCATCTTGTGGAGGCACTAAAACTTATGATTTGACATTCCATCAAACCGAACCAGGTGAAAATGAAGATGTTACAGTTGAAATTATTCCAGGTGTCACCACTCAAATCGATGTATGGCAATTAGAACCAGACATTAATGAAAAAATCGGTTATACCGCTGAATGGGGTGAATACAATGTCGAAGAAATGACAACGGACCTCACAGTTGAACCAGTTTATACACCTATTTCTTATGTCGCCACATTTAAGAATAGAGTTGATGGATCCACTCTCGGCACCACAACGTTCACCGTGGAAGACGAAGAACTTAGCAATATCCCAGCCCTACCTGTTGAATTAGGTTACACATATGCATGGGAAAGTTACACAATTATTCCAGACAACATTACTGTTTATTGTGATAGAACTGCAAATCTTCACTCCATCAAATTCTTTGAAGATGCTGAAAAATCAGTTCAAGTTGGTGAAACACAATACTTCACATGTGAAACAGAATCAATCCTTGAACCAGAAGTTCCAGTTCACACAGGTTACGATGGCAGTTGGCCTGAATATGACTTAACTGCTGATATTGATTTAGAAATCGTTGCCGTATATGAATTGCACAAATATTATTTAGAATTCAGACTCGACAACGTTATGGTTGGAGACTTAGTCGGTTATAACATTACAGAAAGTTATGCAAATATCGCTAAACCAGAAGTTCCAAACAAAAAAGGTTATAACGTTTCTTGGCCAACAGAAGTCGAACTTCTCTATCAAGAATTAGACAATCCTCAAGTTATTGACGCTATCACAAGTGCAAAAACATATGTTGTTTCTTATGAAGGCTCAACGACAACAACAAATGTTACATATGATGAAACATATACATTAGAAAATCCAGGAACCAACTATTCATGGTTCTATGGTGAAGAAGAAATCCCAACCACAGGCGTTTGGAAATATGATTTCAATCCTACATTAGAAAAAAGATATTCTTACACAACAATTGACTTTGAAGATGGTGAAATTCCATCAGTCATTACTCCTAATGAAAGAAATACATCTACAGAAGTTGTTGCTGAAGATGGCACAAACAACAAAGTTTTAAGACTCGGTGGTTTAAGCCAATATGGTATTAATTTCTCCAAAGCACACTTAGATGCAATCTTCTCAGATCCAGATGTCATTGCAATTGAATTCGATGCAAAAGGAACATCTGCAACAAATGATTTCAGAAGAAAAGCTGGTTATCTTAATGCCAACATTACATATGAATACAATTCCACAGGACATGGATTAACCACAGAATGGAAAACATTCCACTACACCAGAGAATATTACAACAACTGGGTCGAAGGAGAAATCTTCCTCGTTGTTGGAGCGGGCACAAATGTTCAATACACATACTTAGATAATTTCCATCCAATTACTGAAGAAGTTTATGGATTCGAAAACGGCTTATTCAACAAAAAAAGCCCTGTCAAAGATTCTACTTATTACACACCAGGTCATGGCTCATATAGCGTTGCCAACCCAACCGCTCCTGATACCAAAAATAGAGAAAAATATTTCTCTATAATGGCTAATGACGGTATAGTTACTGATGTCCAATTAACAGCAGAACGCGCTTCCGAAGGAAGATATTCATTAAAAGTTAGTAAAAACTCAGGCTATGTCGCTTTCTACACTTTCTCCAACATTAAAACATTAATGGGTGCAAACGGAACATTCTCATTCGATGTTTATTCCACAGTTGCCGCAAGAAGTGATAGTGAAGTTAGAAACTTCCAAGATGGTATGAATAGCGTTACAGGTAAAGTACATGAATCAGGTAAATGGGTCACATACACATTTACCGCAGAAAATATTACCGATGATGGTAGGTTCCTTATTCTTCAAGGAAGTACTAACGGCGATTGGCATTTCGACAATTTCCGTATCAATTACGCAGCTTAATAATAGAGGTGAACAATAATGAGAAAAAATAATTTAATTTTAGTTTCTGTCGTTGCGGCAAGTTTACTTGCCTCATGTGGAGGCGGAGGTGGTGGTTCTGGCAAAACCAGAATCAGCATCTATAACTTCAGCGGTGGTATTGGAAGCAAATGGCTTGATGACGCGATTGCAGAATTCACATTAGCAAATGAAAATAGATCCTTCGAAGAAGGAAAACAAGGTGTCTACATTACCTATTGGGGCAACACAGACTCTGGTGGTGCGTTAGGTAATATCAAAACATCCGGTGATGCTTTGTACTTCACCGAAAAAGGAAATACTCCATTTGCTTTAGCAAACGCGAACAACTTATACAAACTTAACGATATTCTTGATTCAAAAGCTGATCCTTCTGAAACACGCACAATTAAAGAAAAAATTGATAGTGAATATTTATCAACTCTTCAAGGTTCAGATGGTAACTACTATGCCTTACCCCACTATGAATGGTATCCAGGTTTAACATATGACGTTACAGCCTTTGATAATGGCGGCATGAACCCATATTATTTTGCCGCACCAGAAGAAGAAAATGTCATTGAATATGAAGCCAAAAAACAAGTCGGTATCAAAGAATATAATTTCGGTATTGGTAGATTTGTCGCTGATGACACAGCTGTTAAATCATGTGGTAACGACGGTCTTTATGGAACAGAAGATGATGGCTTACCAACATCTGTCCAAGAATTTTTAATTCTTTGTGCTTATTTAGACTCTAACGGAATTGCTCCTCTTGCAGTTGCGGGTAACCATAGAGACTATAGTGCTTACCTTATTCAAGGTTTCCTCTCTTCTTTATTAGGCGCTGCTGGTGTCCAAGATTTCTATGATTTTGATGGAACAATCAATGTTTTAGAAAGAAATTCCAGTGGTGGTATTGTTTATAACGAAGGCGAAGAATTATTCTGCGAAGGTAGCGGAATCGCCTCTCCAAAATTCAAAACTGTTCAAGTTACAGAAAAAACTGGTTATTTAACTAGAGAAACATATGAAAGATACTATCTTGCAGGTTTAATGCAAATCCTTGTTGACTGCGAATTCTTTACTGAAAAATCAGTTAACTCTTCTGCAACAAACTTCCAAACTCAAGATGGCTTCATTATGGGTAGAAATAAATACGCAGCAGCTATGCTCATCGAAGGTAACTACTGGTATAACGAAGCAGCAAACCAAGGTTATTTTGAAAATTACAAAAAACAAAATCGTCAAGAACGTAACATCGGTTGGATGAGCTTACCAACCAAATTACAAGGCTCAGTGGAAGAAGATCCTTCTGGTGTTGGTTATAAATCATCCCTTATTGATACTGGCTATTCCTATTGCTTTGTTAATAAAGCCGCGATGGAAAAGAATAGCGAAGGTTATAGAACCGCTGTCTTAGAATTCCTTAAATTCTTATATAGCGACAAACAACTCGAACACTTCTCCGCAGTTACAGGTACTGCTAAAGCAGCCTTTGATTACAATGTTTTAAGCGATGAAGCACTTGAAAATTTAAGTCCATTCCAAAAGAGTGTTTTGACATTAAAAGTTAATAATGGTGTTGCTTATGCGACAGCAAAAAATGAAACATTTAAACATAAACAATTAGAATTCCAATTTGGTATTGAAGCACCAATTTGGTCTGCAAAAATTAATAATGTTACATATAAGGATTACATCTCAGCGTTCAAAGATCCAAATAATCCAAATATTACTGTTGAACAAGTAGTTGCGGGTTCATTTATCACTCCTGAACAATGGATGAATGTTTACTACAAAGGAAATTAATTAATGAAAAAGAGCAAAATTATTATTAATAGTTTTCTCATAGGTTTATTAGTTGTTAGTGGCGCCTACATTATTTCAAGTGCGACTAACAATAGTTATAATCAAGTCGAAGCATTAGAAGGGGAATTCGTTTCCTCTTCTGAGCTTCCTGCTACTTATTCTTTAGGTAGCGAATTTTTCGTTCCTAACGGAAAAATATCATATAACGGCAAAACATACACATACGATGATTACTATCTTACTTATCCAAACGGGAAATCATATAAGCAAGAGTCATATAAATTAGATATCGCTGGTAAATATGACCTCACACTTATTTCCCAATTATCTAATTCAAAATTATATTCACATTACGAATTCTATACCCTTAATGGAGCATACACAGTTACTAACGATAACTCATATGTCCAATTCGTGGATGAAATTCCTACAAGTGATCAACATCTTCCAGGTTTATCAATTAATCTCGCTGAAAACGATACATTTACTTTTAATCAAACTATCGATATCAGCGATGCATCTTTAGATGAACCATTACTTGTTTATTACCCACACGCTCAAACAGTCCGTGCAAATCCAGCGAACGCTCATTTGGATTTAACTCAAATGTTTGATTCAACTGACCCAAATAAACCAAAAGCTGCTCCTATTGACGCTAATGGTTCAATCGTTAGAATCACAGACGCCTATGATCCAACAAACTACTTTGAAGTTGTTATCTTCTATAGATGCGCTAACGCTTCTAATAACCGTATGCAACAATACTGTGTTGCAGGTACAAGTACCCAAACACTTATCGGTCTTGAACCAGGCTCAGTTGTCGGTGCAGCGGATAGACTTGTCAATATTGATGGTCAATCTTATAGAGTCTTCTCTGGTTTATCCACTGATTCTTTTGGAAGAACTCTTAACACAAGAACTGGTAACATCTTTGAATTGAGAGATGGTGTCAAACGTCCAATCGGCACTACATTAAATCCAGGTACAACCGCGGATATTTCAAACGCTGATGACTTTGGTTTTTCAGTTTATTTTGACTCCGCTACAAAAAAGATTTACGTAAAACATGTAACTACTCAATATGTTACAGACTTAGACGATCCAACTGTTTATGGCTCTAATTTATTTAAACCATTCACAACTGGTGAAGCTTATGTTTCTATCACAGGTTTTGAATACAAAGATTCAGCCGCTAAATACGATGTTTCTCATATCAAAGGTGTCTCTTCCTTAAATATGAATAATGTCATTGACACTAAAGCGCCTGAAGTTACTTTAAGTAACCCAAATAATGACTTCTATATCGCAGTCAATGAACCATTTGAATTATTTGACGCAGAAGTTGTTGATGTTAACTACCAAGGTGATTTAGAAAAAATCGCCTATTATGAATACGGCACAAATCAACAAGTTCAATTCCCAATTGTTAACAACAAATTAACTCCAACAAAACCAGGTAGTTACACAGTTATCTATCGTGTTAGCGATACATTTGGTAATGTTAACGAAACTCAACTTAATTTATACGCGGTTACTACTGAAACAGGACATATTATCGACTTTAATGTTGATCATGTTTCTGATTTAGAAGCAGGACAAGAGATTACTCTTCCTACACCTTATATCCGCGTATATAACAACGAACCTCAAATTAAAGCATACGCGACATTTGAAGACGGAAGTGTCACCAATATCAACACAACTTCTTGGAAATTATTCTTAAAACAAGTTGGTACATATGAAATCACATATGTTTATGGTGATGGTATTTTAGAATATGAATATTCATATTCATTTACCACTAAAACATCTAGCAACTTCTATTTAGAAGAAGTTAGACTTCCAAAATACATCATTAGAGAAGCTGCATATACTTTTGATTCCGCAAGAGTTGTTAAAGTTGCTTCAAAAGAACTTGCTTATGATGAACCAAAGATTTATGTCATTGAAGATGGAGTGGATAATCACAAATTAATCAACAGAAAAAACTTCTCCACCGAAGCAAATACAAGTGTTCAATTTAAGTATGTTTATGACAATGCTGTCTTATATACATCAGAAGTTATTCCAGTTCAAAACGTTGACTTTAAGACAAAATTAAACAAAATGTCTTATTTCGCAACCGAAAACTTTGAAGTTTCTGGAACATCTTCCGCGATTAAATTAACCACAAACACAAGTGTTGGTGATGCCTCCGCAGAATTCATCAACCCACTTAATTTCTCATCCTTCGCCATTAAGTTTGACTTAAGAGGTAGCGATCTTAATGCTGCTAAACTTGAAATCATCTTAGAAGATTATATGGATGAAAATAATAAATACGTTTTCTCAATTTACTCAAAGAGTGATAGTTATTACATTTCATGTAACGGAGGAATTGAATTCACTATTTCTAAAGCCACATACACCCTTACATATAACCCAATCACCAAAGTTATGAGTGATACATTTGAAAACTCATATGAAATGGAAAACCCATTTGAAACAGATAGATTCTATTTATCTCTTAGATATGTCGGTTTAGAAGGTATTTCCTCCATTTCTGTTAACTCAATTGACGGTCAACCAATGAACCAAGCCTTCTATGACACAAAAGGTGGTAATGTTGTCGCTCCATCAATTGAAAATACACGTGCTATTAACACAGTTATTCCATTAGATTTCTTCTTTCCAGAAGATGTCTTCTCCCCATATTTAGAAGAAAACTTTGAAATCTCTGTTGTTTACTATGAAACAGAAGATTCCGAAGGTGAATACGCATATGCGGATGATGGAACTCTCCTTGATGGCACTCAAGAAAACATCAAACACCGCACTTTCACATTAACAAAGGTCGGTTGTTATCAAGTTTTCTACAATTATTATGATCAAACTTACGCAAATGGTAAGTTAAATTCACGCGTTGGTAGCGATGTTAAATCAATTTACAGTGTTGATGACACCCCACCAACCATCATCTTAAATAACGGTTATAACGAATCCACGATTGTCCAAGTTAAAGTTGGTTCAACTCACAAGGTTCAAGGTTATAAAGTTATCGATGATCTCGATGAAAATGTTGAAGTAACAAAATACGTTATGGATCCAAACTTAGTTCACACCAAACTCACAGGCAATTCATTCAAATGTAAAGTTGCTGGTGACTACCGTGTTTACTACTACGCAAAAGATTCAAACGGTAATATTTCTACTGTCTATTACACAGTTAGAGCGATATAAGGAGGACAGATAAATGAAAAGTAACAAAATTTTATTTCCATTATTATTAGTCCTTTCCGTATCTGCTTTAGCAGGTTGTGGTGGTTCAAGTCTTGTTAGCGATGATAATCATATTTATATTGATGACAATAATGTCGCGACGACAGGCTATGAAGATGTCCACGTTGAAGGCGAATATTATCAAGGCGTTCATGACTTTAACTATAAATCCACAGGTAAAGCTTTCGTGAAAGCAGGAAAAACATCTTATAAGATTGTTATTCCAAGCAAAACAAGCTCAGATATTTCAGTTGCAAGAGACGAATTAATTCATTTCTTCAAAATCGCGACTGGTATCGAACTTGAATGTATTACCGATGAAAATTTAACACATAGCAAAAACAGCAAATATATTTCTCTTGGTAAAACAAAATTATTAGAATCTTCTGGCATTAAAATCGATTACAACGCCTTAACACCAGATGGATGTAGAATCGTCACAAAAGGTGACTCTATCTTCATCGTCGGTGGCACGGATATCGGTACTCTTAACGCCACATACGATTTCTTACATATTTATTTTAAATATGAACAATATTCACCAGATGTTTATGAAATTGACCGTAACGTCAAAAACTTAGTTTTATATAACTTTGATGTTACCGATATTCCTGACATCCAACAAAGAGCAAGAAACTATGGTTTCCTTCTTAACGGAAGCGGTAATTACGATCAATCTAGATACGGTTATCGTATGAGAATGACTAAAGGTAGAGGTTATTACTTCATGCCTGTCTTTTCCGACTTTGATTATTCTTCCGAATCCAAATTATCTACGAACACAAATACATATGTTCCTTATGAACAATACGCGAGCTTACACCCTGATTGGTTCTCTGATTTATGTACCACAAATACATATCAACTCTGTTACACCGCTCATGGTAATCCAGAAGAACTTGAAGGATTAATTGACATTGTCACAAGAAAAATTATCTTCTCTTTAAAAAGATTTACACCTGAAGAATACCCAGATTTAAACGTTATCACCTTCACAATAGAAGATAACTTCAATCTTTGTAACTGCTATCACTGTAAATTAGATGAAGAAACTTATGGAGCTTCCAGTGCTTCCTTAATTAAATTTGTTAACGAAGTCGGAAGAAGAGTTAAAGCTTGGTCTATTTTAGAAGAAAACGCTGAATACTATAGACCAAACTTCCAAATCATTTACTTCGCATATAACGGTTATGTTGATGCACCTATTAAATATAATGAAAGCAAAAAGGTGTATGAACCATCCCACCCATCAATGGTGTTAGAAGATAATACTGGTGTCTATTTAGCTATTATTGACCGTGGCGATTTCCAATTTGATTTCTTTAATAACCCTATTTCTAACGGAGGATATTCCGGAAACATGGGCATTAAAGAAACACTTGACTCTTGGGGTGCTCTTACAAACTCTATCTATTTATGGTTATATCAAACAAACTTCTCTTTATATCCATATTTCTATGATAGTTTCTCATTCTATAATCAACCATTCTATAACTACATCTCTTCAAAAGGATTAAAGATGTTCTTTGCCCAAGGCCAAGACACCAAGGCCAGTGGTAATACAGGCACAAACTTCAATAACTTAAAGGTTTACTTAAACTGCAAATTAAGTTGGGACTCCACACTTGATCAATCAGTTCTTATGAAAAGATACTTTAAGGCTATGTATGGAAGAGCCTCTGAAAAGATGTGGGATTACTTTGGTTTATTAAGAAGCTTCTATAGCCAAATGCTTGAAAGCAACCCATCATTAGTTAATAACAGAAGTATTTATAACAAAATCAATTCAAGAAACAATCTCCCTCTTGCCACACTCAAGAGCTTAGTCAAAGCAGTTGACGCTGCTCAAGAAATGATTAAGAGAGAATATTATAGTGAAGAAGAATATTTGACCTATAAATATAACATTGAAGCTGAAGCGTTATTCCCACTTTACGCGATGCTTGAATTATATGCTTCTGTCGATTTAACAATCGATGAAAGAAAAGCCATCGCTCAAAGATTATTAGATTCTATCTATTACTTAAGAAATGATGGTATGAATACCAGGGAACATGGCGGAGATACAATCGCCTCCATTCCACTTGAAAACTTATAGGAGGTAAAGAACATGAAATTAAAATATCTTATTGCATCTCTTCTTGCCTTTTTCCCATTATCACTTGTCTCTTGTGGTGGAAGTTCCACCCCATCAGAAAGTGAACAAGTAAACAAAATTGTTTTAACTGCAACTGAAGTTGACCTAGTTATCGGTGAATCTTACCTCTTAGGTATCGCGTTCACTGATGTTGATCCAAGCGAATTAACAAGTTATACATCAAGTAACACCGACATTGTTTCTGTCAGTGAATCCGGTTTAGTTGTTGCAACTGGACCAGGAAGTGCGACAGTTTCAGTTAATAAAGGTGACGCATCCGCGGAATGTGAGTTCAACGTTTCTTATGGCACACAAGTTCCTGTTATTCACGTTGATGGAATTCTTAATAATTTTCTTGAATTAGATTTAGAATCATCATTCCAATTAAACATTTCTGTTTCTTTCAGCGGACAACGTTATGCGATTACCAATCCATCTATTTCTATTGAAGAAGGTGGAACAGGTGAGGCAACAATTTCTGATAACGTTATCACACCTAGTAAAACAGGTGACTTTGTCTTAAAAATCACCGGTTCATTTAATGACTTCACACTTCATCCATATTATATTGATGTCACTGTTAAAGACGCGGTTACATTCTATTTAAGAGATGGAGATGAAGGATTTGAATATAAAGAAGTTAACTTATATTCTCTTTCTGAATTTGGAGGTAAAGAATATAAAGATTCCTTCACTCCAAATCCTGCAATTTCAATTAATGGAGAAGTCTTTACTACTGGAATCGCAATCGATTTAATCGACCTTGACTCTGTTGTTAATTACAACCAAACCACTAATACAATTACTCCAATTAAAGCCGGGGTTGCTTCACTTCGTCTTACATATGGAGAATACCAAAAATCATATATTGTCAGAGTTAACCACGTTTTCGGTGGCAATATTGGTAATGAACCATATGTTATCGATGCCTCTACAGGCGTCTTACCAAGTGAAGAAATTTTTAAAGACTTCCCTGGTGATAACAAAATCATTAAAGCCACTAACCTTGACGGAACGCTTGATTATGAAGTTGTTGATGGAAAAGTCTTTGGCATTCAAGCCAATAACTTTGAAGAACAACAAGTCGTTGTTTATAACTCCAAAATCGCCTTCATCGTCAATATTAAGGCTTACACAAAAATCCTTAGAACTCCTGAAGACTTAAATGTTTTCATCATCAATTTCGGTGAAGATACAAGTAAAGTTCAAACATTTAGAAACGACGGTTACTATATTTTAGCTAATGACATTGATTGCTCTGGATATACTTATCCAAACCAAACACGTATGTTAGGTATGAGCTCAAATCAAATCGATGCGAACTGCGGTTTCGTTGGAACATTTGATGGTCAAGGCCACACTATTAGTAATTTAAAAGCACCTAAGGGTGGATTATTCTTAATCATCGGTAATGGCGCGGTTATTAAAAACGTTGGATTTAAAGATGCAGTTTTAGACACATCTAAAGACAATGATAAATTCGTTTTAGCGACATATATTTACGCGGCAGATATCTCAAACATCTTTATTTCCTCATCATCTTTAATTGAATCCGTAAATAATGCATTGGTCGCGGCGTGTGTCACAAACACATGTGCGATGTATAATTCCTTATTTGAATTCTATGGGGATGCCACAGTGAATCAAAACTTTGGATCGTTTATGCACGTTCCAAACACTAACTTCAATTACCATCCAAAATATTTGGCTAATTGTCATTTAATTTCTGAAATTCCTATGACAGTGGCGAATAACAACAGATATTTTGATGCGATTGATTATGAAATCGAAGGTTGGACATATAACAATATTCCAAACATCAAACACTATTTAAATGAAAACGAATTCATTAATAGTGAAAATGATTTTTCAACATTTGATTCTAGATACTGGGATACAACCACTATTCCAGGAAGATTAATTTGGAGAGACTAATTAAATAGAAAGGGCTTTCTTTATGGCTACATTATCTTTTAAAAATGTAAACAAAGTTTACGATAACAACGTACAAGCGGTATTTGATTTTAACTTAGAGGTCAAAGACAAAGAATTTATCGTCTTCGTCGGTCCATCTGGATGTGGTAAATCCACAACTTTAAGAATGGTCGCTGGTTTTGAAGAAATCACCGATGGTGAAATCTATATTGGAGACAAAATTATCAACTTAATGCCTCCAAAAGATAGAGATATCGCGATGGTTTTCCAAAACTACGCGTTATATCCTCATATGACAGTCTACGACAATATGGCGTTCGCTCTTAAATTACGTAAGGTTAGAATGCCTTTAAAAGCTTTGGATTCTAAAAACCCAAATTATATTGAGAAAAAACGTGTCATTATTGAAACGAAACAAAATGAATTAAATGAAGGTTTAAAAGAATTAAAAGAAAGAAAAGCTGGTAAAGACGCGATTACTGAATTTAAGTTCCGTAAATCAAATGAAGCAAAACAACTTTTATTACAACTTGAAGAAGAGTACTCCTCTTTAGTACTTTCTTACGATAAAGATAAAGTCCTTTTACTCGAAAAACAAATTAGCTCTCTTAAAAAAGAAAATCCTGAAAACATTGAAGAAATCTCCAAATTAGAAAAAGAATTAGCTCTCGTTTTAGCGGATGAAAGTGTTCCTGTTTATACTTATAGACATTACACAAATAAAGAAATCGCAGATAGAGTTATGGAAACCGCGGAAATCCTTGGCTTAATTCCATATCTTAAACGTAAACCTGCTGCTCTTTCCGGCGGTCAAAGACAACGTGTTGCCTTAGGCCGTGCGATTGTTAGAAAACCAAAAGTCTTCTTAATGGACGAACCACTTTCTAACTTAGACGCAAAACTCCGCGTTCAAACAAGAAGCGAAATCATTAAAATTCATAGACAAGTCGGTGCAACGACAATTTATGTCACCCACGACCAAACTGAAGCTATGACTATGGCGAGCCGTATTGTCATTATGAAAGACGGCTATATCCAACAAGTTGGAACACCAGAAGAAGTCTACGCTTCTCCAGAAAATATGTTTGTCGGTGGTTTCATTGGTTCACCATCCATGAACTTTGTTAACGGAATTTATGATGGAAAAGATTTCCTTGTCGAAGGCGAATCTAATTTAAAAATTAAATTAAACAAAGAACAAAAAGAATTATTAAAAAACCATATCAATACACCACTTTCATTAGGTATTAGACCTGAAGATATCTACATTGAAAATGATTTAGGCAATGAAAACCCAGGTCAAAAGATCACTATCCCATGTGATTTCTGTGAATTACTTGGTCATGAAAAAATTGTTTATGGTGTTATCGATAAACAAAAATTAACAATTAAAATCCCTGCTAAATATCAAATTAACACTGGAGACGCTGTCACATTCTGTTTTGACAACAACAAAGTCTTATTCTTTGATCGTGAATCAACAATAAGGATTAGATAATAATGTGTTTTATACGATATGCCTCAACTAATGACATCACTTCTAAAAAAGGAAAGATGCCGATGATTGAGGCGAAAGCATCTCCTCATGTTATCTTCTCTGATATTAAGAAATATCTAAGTGAACATGGTTATGAAGATATCATTGCCAGAGAAGATTACTTCGATATATTTAGCAAATTGAACAACTTTGAAATCTCCTTCAACATTGTTCTTAACGAAGGAAAAAGTTTAATCTCTATCTCTGTTTATAGTGAGAAAAGAAGATTTAACACAAAATCTACATTAAATAAAATTTATCAAGATATCGAAAAATTATTAGAAAGGTATAGGTAATTTACGTGGCAAAAACAAAAATTAAAAACACTCGTAGAAATAAAAGACTTTTGTTTTATTGCATCGTTTTAGCGTTGCCTATATTACAATTCTTAATTTTCTATCTTTACGTTAATATCGATAGCCTTGTTTTAGCGTTCCAACATTATGAAATTAAAGACGGTGCACTCGGCTATAATGTTACTTTCGCGGGATTTTCTAACTTTATAAATGTTTTTAACATTTTGAAAAGTAAACCTCAATTATTAGAAAACTCCCTCATCTTAGCAGCATGTGAATTATTAATTGGTATCCCACTTGCTTTATTATTCTCTTATTACATTTATAAGAAAAGATTTATGGGTGGATGGTTTAGAGTTTTACTTTTCCTCCCTCAAATCATTTCCGGAACAGTTTTCGTTATTATTGTCAAAGTCTTATTAGGCGAAGCTCTTCCATATTACAATTTACCAAACTTACTTGATAATAAAGTAGAAGTGACAAGATTCACTCTTATTGCCTTTACTTTATTCTTAAGTTTTGGCACGAACGTTCTTTTATTTACAGGTGCAATGAGTAACATTTCTCCAAGTCTTATTGAGGCTAGCGAATTGGATGGTTGTAATCCAATTCAAGAATTATTCCATGTTACTATTCCATGCATCTTCCCAACCGTTGTGACATTTATCATTATGATTTTCTCATCGATATTCGTTAACCAGATGTATTTGTTTACCTTTGCTTTGAATAACGATAGATTGTCCACGATTGGTTTCTTCTTATATCAACAATCCCAAGCTAAAGGTGGCGGTTTAGTCCCACAAGACGCAACCGTTGCAAGTTTCTCAACTTTATCAGCGTTCTCACTATTGATTACTCTTATTTTGTTCCCACTTAGTCTTGGAATTAGAAAATTATTGACCAAATTTGGTCCAAGTGCGAGGTAGGTGATATTATGGCAAAATTAAATCTTAAATCGCATAAAAATAAAATCAAACAAAACTCTGTTACAGGCACAATTTTCTACGCCTGTATCTGCGCGATTCTTATCTTATTTACAATTGTTTTATCATTTGTTATTTGTTGGACTCTTTTAAATTCCTTAAAGGATGGATTTGATTTAGAAGATGGTAACTATTTTGGTTTACCAAATTTAAGCGCATATCCAAATCATGGAATTTTTGATAACTTTGTTAACATTCTTTTAAACTTCAAAATTAGAGTAGGGTTACAAACATATTATTCTTCTATCTTTGGAGAAATTGTTTGCCCCGCAAAAGAAGTTAGTTACTTAGAAATGTTAGGCTACACTCTCGTATACGCGGGTGTCGGCGCGCTTTTCCAAGCAGTTTTACCTGCAATCGTTGCCTTTATGCTTTGTAAATATCGTTTCAAAGTTTCAAAGATTATCTACGCGATTGCTTTGGTTGTTTATATTATTCCAATCGTTGGTAACTATCCAGCAATGATTACATTAATGAGAGACTTGGGTATTTATAACACCTTACACGGCTCTCTTATTCAAAAATTTAATTTCTTCGGAATGTATTTCTTTGTTTTCTATGCATATTTTGAAAATTATTCCGATTCATATTTAGAAGCTGCGGAAATCGACGGGGCCACTCAACTTAATTGCCTCACAAGAATCGCTCTTCCAATGGCCTCTAAATTAATTGCGACAGTATTTTTAATCTCCTTTGTTAACTTATGGAATGATTATCAATCCCCATTACTTTATATGCCAAGTTATCCAACACTTGCATATGCAATTTATGTCTTATGTACCACAAGTGGTAATAATATTTCCATTGTTGTTACATCAAGTATGAAGTTTGCTGGAGTTATTTGTACTTCCTTACCAATCGTCTTATTATTTATCTTCTTAAAAGACAAACTTATGACAAATTTATCACTTGGAGGTGTTAAAGAATAATGAAAAAAAGACTATTTGTTTTTGCCACTGCATCGATTGTTTGTGGCATTATCTTTGCTAGTGTCATTCAAGATAACACCCAAATTAGAAATGCTTTTGCGAGCAACTCTCACACCAGTAGTTGTAATTGGAACCATTACAACGAACTCCTTCCTACATATAACGAAAACGGAGTTAAAGAATATTGGATTTGTTGTGACCATCCACATTTAGGACCATCTTTAAGTGCTCCTACAAGTGGAAAAGTCACTAATAGAAGTGCGAGTAGCGACTTTAGAAAAACTATTCAACCTGCGGATATTAGATATTTAAAACCTTATAATGAACCATTAGATTTTTCTGATGGTTATTTGCCTTCTATCTTAACCCATAATAGCAACGTTAAATCTGCGACAGTTACTGACGAAGGTGAATATAAATTTGTTGTGAAAAACGGTAGTTTTGGCGTTTTCCTTAGCAAATATTATTTAGATCAGGTCTTTTCTGATCCAAGTGTTGTTGCGATTAACTTTGAAGCAAAAGGTGACTTCGCCACAAACAACTTCAGAAGAAAATATTATGATCCCCTTAAAAATGCTTGGACAAATAGAACTTACGAGTCCAATCACTCTGCATATGGTATTACCCAAAATTGGAAAACATTCACATATACACGTGAATATTATGATTTATATCAAGAAGGTGAAACCTTCCTTTGTGGAGGAAACGTTAGTGAAAATAACTATATTCTTATCGACAATATTACTCCAGTTAAAGTTCATTTAGATCCTTATCGTTTTGAAAATGGCGGTATTAGAGATACATGGAATTTCTACACCCCAGGCCACTCTGATAGCGGATATATTTATTACGAAGCTCCTGAAAGAATTTTCCGCGCACACGATGATAATAAAGGAGTTCTTACTGAAGCGGGTTATGACTATGACCACAAATCAGAAGGTAGACGCTCCATTAGAATTGGTAAAAATAATGGTTATGTTGCCTTTTATTTAAGAAATAATATTCAAACCATTTTAGGAGATGACGATATTATCTTATTTGATTTTATGTCTTCAATAGGCATTAACTCCAACTTAACGGCTAAAAATCTCACTGACGGCATGAACCAAATCGGTTTTGCTCCTAATGGAGTTCATCCTGGAAATCAATGGGTGACATATGCTTTCACAAAGAGCAATATTACCTCTGATGGCAGATTCCTTATTGTTCAAGGTAGTACCAGTGGATATTACTATTTTGATAATATCCGTATTGTTAAAAATAATGGATATGTCAATCAAGGTAATATTCATCTTGAAAAAGGTGAAGGATATTCACTTACCACTTCACACAATATCGATAAAGTTGAATACATCGCGATTAACGATATTGAAGCAAGTCCAAGCGACACAAATATTTCTGTTTCTGGAAGAACAGTTAATTTATCAAGCGCCTTGATGGAAGAAGGCAAAATCACAAAATTCTTAATTGTTTATGAACATAACTACCAGTTATATTCCAATTACACTTTCTTCGAACCAAATGTTTTCACAAAACAAAGCGATGTTAGTCTTTCTATTGCCTATGGTGATAGTGGATACCACACATTATCTGGTTATTCAAACATTTATCGAATGACATGTAATGGAAAAGAAGTTCCGTTTGAAGTCAGTGGGGCAAATTATTTAATTCCTAAAGCCGCGCTTATTGAACTTCTTGAAACATCTAATAATAAAAAAGTAAGCGGTAAAATCAATTTAGATTTATATTCATTAACCGCGAAATATAGAATTCCATTTAACATTACAGTTTCTAACAACGTTGATGTTAAACCAATTCCAAATTATCAAGGTGAAGGTATTAAAACTCACGCTTATTCCTTCTCATCTGAATTAGGTGATCAAAATACTTACGCACCTTATTTAAACACAACAAAAATTGCCGAATATAACAATGTCGGTTATGAAATTATTTACGAACAAAGAGTTCACGTCCTCACCGACCACTCTAAATCTAAAAACGCAATTAATTTCTTGTTAGATAACGCTCAAAGATTGGGCAAAAAAGTTATCTTATCAGAAGATGCCTTTGGTTTATTCTCCAAACAAACTCAATCCCTTATTGGAAACGATGTTATGAACGGCTCTTCGGTTTATTCTCACTTTAATAGTGAAGCTGAACTTGATTCCTTTGTTGAATCAAGACTCAAATTATATATTGATCATCCAGCTTGCTATGGGGTCTCTATTGGTGATGAACAATCTTATGATCAAATTGTCAATGGCTTTAAAGATATCATGCAATCACTTCACCGTGTTTTAACTAAACTCGGAAGAACTGATTTCTATCTTGGTAATAACTTACATCCATTCTCCGCGAGCGATGAAACTCTTGCCGGCGCAAATTATAAGACAGCATCTGATGCCGAAAATTACCACGAACTTAATTATCTTACTTACTTAAACGCTTACTTAAACGCAAGCGGTAATGACTATATTCAGTTCGACGCTTATCCATTCGCAGATAATAAAAAAGGCGGAAACTATGGTAAACACTCTGATCCTGATATCACAACAGCAAATGGCATTACATATTTCTATATGGCGAACTTATTATTAGTCGCTAACTTTGCAAAAGAAAACAATCTTGAACTTAAGATGGTTGGTCAATCTACCACATATTACGGCACCCGTATTATTGATAGAAAAGATATGGCGTGGATTTATAACATGATGCTTGGTATGGGTGTCAAACATATTTCTAGCTTCGTCTATTGCAATAGAGGTACTTCGGGCGTTTCAAAAGAAGGATGGCTTGACGAATCTTCTCCACTTAATGGTAACGGAGAAAGAAATGATCATTATTATCTTTTCCAATCCACCCTTATGGAAATTCAACAATTCTCAAAATTCATCTCAGCGTTTGATTATGAGTGGTGTAATTTATTTAACTTCACACCTTCCTGGATTGAATCAACCTTTCAAGGAAAGGTAAAACCAAATACTGCTTATGTTTATGAATATATGAGAAGTATGTCTTCATATTCTTCCACTAAGACATATGGAGAATTCTCTTCCCTTACAGTTAACCAAGACTGGGTTTTGGTTTCGGGTTTAAAAGCTAAAGCTGATGGAAAGAAAATGTTTATGATTCAAAACGTTTACAACAACTTTGAAAACGAATTATTACAAAATATCACAGTTACCTTAAATGGCACATATAACTATGCGGTCATTTATGAATCTGGTTTACCACGTGTTGTGACATTAAATAGCAAAACACTTAATTTACAATTATCGAGTGGTAGAGCAGCCTTTGTGCTTGTTTACTAAGGGAGATGAACATTAATGAAATTAAACAATAAATGGGGATATGGACAATTATTTGGTTTTTCAGCGATTGAAGGACCAAATAGATACTATTTTGATAACATCCTTATCACTATGCATAAAAAAGGAGAATTTAGATTTGAATATAGACCTTATTGGAACAAATTTAACTTCCCTACAAAAAGTCCATTATCAATTAAATACATTATGAGTGACTTCTTTGTCGCATCATGCAAAGAAGGAGAAATCTTATTAACTTTCTATGATAATGACACCCTCGTAGGTGTTGCCCCTACTTTACCTATTTTTAAAGGTGAAAAGAAATTAGAAGAAATCACAGAAAGAAATGTCAAAGTTTATGGCTTAGGTGGACATTATGTTGGAATTTTAGCTAAAGAAAGAGAAGATGGATTATTCGAATTTGTTATTCATCATTCTTTCTGCTCAACAGAAGCTCGCGCGGGTTGTAATCATATTTTTGGTACATATAACATTAACAACTTAATGGAAAAAAGAATTTCTTATTACCGCGAACTTCCAAAATGCTTAGATAAAAAATATGAAAAACTTTATTACAAATGTTTAAGTGTTAACAAAGTTAATGTTAATTCTCCAGTTGGACAAATTGACTCACTTTGGACCACACCTGATAGAGTTCCTCATCGTCATATGTGGATGTGGGATAGCGCCTTCCATGCGATGGCCTTCTCTACTTATAACCTTCCACTTGCGGAAGAAATCTTTTTAGCGATGTTAAAACAAACTAGAGAAAATGGCTTTATGCCTCATATGGCGAACCCAACAGATATGAGTGATGTCACTCAACCATGTGTTATGTCTTACGCAGCTTATTGGGTTTATGAAAGAGGTCATAATTTAGAATTTTTAAAACAATGTGTCCCATATCTAGAAAAATATTTGACATATGATTTAAAAAATAGAGATAAAAACAATAATGGTTTATTAGAATGGTTAACTGAACCAGACTATGAACTTTGTAAATGTGGAGAATCTGGATTAGATAATTCTCCAAGATTTGATTTTGATATTGAAATGGTTTGTCTTGATTTCACTTCATATTTTGTTTTAGACACATTGTATTTAAGCAAAATTTATGAATTATTAGGTGATCAAGAAAACGCTGCAAAATGGATGAAAATCCACTTAGAAACAAAAGATAAAGTTAATGAACTCCTTTGGAGTGAAGAGGATGGAATGTATTATGACCGTTTATTTAACGGGGAATTAACAAAAGTTTTAACTAATTCTAATTTCGTCCCACTTTTCGCAGGAATTCCAAGTAAGGAACGCGTAGAAAAAATGATGAAAGTTTTATTTGATGAAACATTATTAAATACACCTGCATCATTCGCATCTATTTCTAAAAAAGACCCACGTTATTCTACAGATATGTGGAGAGGTGGCGTCTGGATTAATTTTAACTACTTTATCATTAAAGGTCTTAAACAATACGGTTTTAAAAAAGAGGCTGATGAGGTTAGAAATAGAACCCTTGAAATGATTAATAAATGGTATAAAAAGACAGGAGTTGTCTTTGAATTCTATGATCCAGAAGATCAAATTTCCCCTTTCTACTGTGAAAGAAAAGGAAAACAACCCAAGGTTCCAGATTATAGAAAACACGTTCATAGCATTGCTGATTTCAACTGGTCATGCTGCTTTGCAATGCTTCTTATTCAAGGAGATTATTAATTTATGGGTATTTCAAGATATTTACCAAATAACCCTATAAGAAAATTTATTTCCACTCCAGGAGCGATGTCTATTTTTAGAGAAGTAGGGTTTATCGGTGATTCTCTTTCAAGTGGGGAACACGAAGGCTTCTTAAATGACACGAAAACATACCATGATTATTATGAATATTCATGGGGCCAATTCATCGCGAGAAGATGTGGATTAAAAGCTTATAACTTTTCTCAAGGCGGCCTAAAAGCGTCCACATTCTTTGATTATATTCAAAAAGAAGGATGTAATCCTTTCGTGGATGAAAAACGTTGTCAGGCTTATTTTATTGCCTTAGGCGTTAATGACTTAAACCATATTGATACTTATGAAGATGGTTTTGGAAGTATTGATGATGTTGATTTTGAAAATGAAGATAACAATAAACATTCATTTGTTGGTCAATATGTAAGAATTATTCAAAAATTAAGAAAATTTGAACCAAAATGTCGTATCTTTGTTCTTACTATGCCTACTGGTCAAAAAGAAGATAAAGGAGCCAAAATACGCGCGAATAAACATAGGGATTTTCTTCTTTCTTTAAAAAAATATTTTGATTTTTTCTATGTTATTGATTTAAGAAAATACGCGCCTATATACGGCAAAAAGTTTAGAAAAAAATATTTCTTAGGTGGACACATGTCCGCGTTAGGCTATCTTTTCACCGCGGATATGGTGATTACTTATGTTGATTATATTATTAACAAACACCCAGAAGATTTCGCTCAGATTGGGTTTATTGGAAAAGGTGTTTATAACAGCCTTTGTAAATGGTGAGTAATATGAAAGTTGTTCAATTTGGAGAAGGTAATTTCCTTCGAGCGTTTGTGGATTTATATTTAGATACTTTAAACAAAGAAGGTTTAAATAATTTTGAAGTGTCTATTATTAAACCAATTGCCTCAGGTTCCTTAGAAAAATTTAAAGTGCAAGATTGTAAATATAATGTTATTTTACGCGGCAGATTGAACAACGCAGATGTCGAAAATATTTATCACGTTGACTGTGTGAAAGAGGCTATTAATCCATTTTTAGACAATGATAGATATTATGAACTAGCAGAAGATAAAGAAGTGAAATTATTTATTTCTAACACTACTGAAGCAGGTATCTGTTTTGATGAAAATGATAAATTTGATAATTGTCCAAATATGACCTTCCCTGCAAAAGTCACAAAATGGTTATTTAAAAGATTTAACGCTGGTCTTGATGGAGTTTATTTCTTACCAGTGGAATTAATTGACAATAACGCTTTAGAACTTTATAGATGCATTGATAAATACATTACTTTATGGAATTTACCAGAAGAATTTAGAAAATGGAATAATTCTAAGAATTATTATTGCAACACGCTTGTTGATAGAATTGTCTCTGGATATCCAAGAGACAATGAAACTAAACAACATTTAACAAAATTAATCGGTTATGAAGACTCTCTTATGACAATTGGAGAGCCATTTGGTTTATGGGTCATTGAAGACAAGGGCGATATTAAAAATATTTTAAAAGACGGACTTCATAATATTGAAGTTATCTTCTCTAAAGACATTTCTTATTACAAGAAAAGAAAAGTTAGAGTCTTAAATGGATCTCACACAAATCTTGTTCCAATTTCTCTTTATTTAGGAATGCACACAGTCTACGATGTGATGAAAGATAAAGATTTATCTACTTTTGTAGATAATTCACTTAAATATGATATCGTCCCATTTGTCAGTGATGATATTAAGACGACTATAAAATTTGCAGAAGAAACAAAAGAAAGATTCTTAAATCCATATTTAAACCATCAACTAACTAGCATCGCCCTTAACTCTGTTAGTAAATGGAAAGCAAGAGTCCTCCCATCATTTAAAGATTATTATGATTTAAATCATAAAATCCCTACATATTTAACTATCGGATTTGCCTATTTGGTGACCTTATATTCAAATATTTATCAACTTAACGATACATTTATTTGTAAGCTTCCAAATAGAGAAATAGAAGTTAAAGATGATATTTCAAATCTTACATATTTCTTTGATAAATCTATTTTAGATTTTATGAAAGATACTTCAATCTGGGGTATGGATTTAACAAGCTTTGAAGGATTCTATGAACAAGTAGAATTTTATATTGATAAAATTAAAAAGGGAGAAAAGGTAATCTAATATGTCTAAATTTCTTAAAATTCATGAATTAGATAATGTAGCGATTGAATTAGATGACTTTTCTAATATTAAAAAAGGTCATAAAGTTGCTTGTAAAGATATCAAAAAAGGCGAATATGTTTATAAATATGGACATATTATCGGAAAGGCAAAAGTTGATATTAAAAAAGGTGAATGGGTCCATTCGCATAATTTAATTTCTCATTTAGATGAGGATGTTTCTTATACCTATAACAAAGTTAATATAACTTTAAATAAAGATAGGGGAACATTCTTGGGTTACAAACGCAAAAACGGACGCGCGGGTATTAGGAATGATATTTATATCATTCCTACAGTCGGATGCGTTAATAGTGTGGTTAAAGAAATTGAGAAAGAATCTCAAAAATTTGTTAAAGGATCAATCGATAGCATCTTTGCCTTACCTCATCAATTTGGTTGTTCTCAACTTGGTGATGACCAAAACAATATCGAAAATCTTTTAGCAAGTATCGCGCTTAACCCAAACGCAACATATGTCTTGTTCGTGGGTTTGGGATGTGAAAATAACTCAATTAAAGGTATTAAAAAGATTTTAGAAAAATATCAACGCGACAATATTGAATTTATGATTGCTCAAGAAGTTGAAGATGAAGTCTCTTATGGTGTTAACATCATTAAAGGTATGGCGGATAAAGCTTCAAAACTTACTAGAGAAGAAATTGATATTAAAGAACTTTGTATCGGTCTTAAATGCGGAGGAAGCGATGCTTTCTCTGGTATCACCGCGAACCCACTTGTTGGGAAAGTGGCGGATAAGATTATTTCCATGGGAGGAAGTGCGATTCTTACTGAAGTCCCAGAAATGTTTGGCGCGGAACAAATCTTAATGAATAGATGCGTTGATCAAAAAACCTTTGATAAATTCAACAAAATGATTAATGATTTCAAACATTATTATTTAGATTTAGGTTTTCCAATTTATGAAAATCCTTCACCTGGAAATAAGGAAGGTGGTATCACTACTTTAGAAGAAAAATCTTTAGGTTGTATCACAAAAGCAGGTGAATCTTTGATTCAAGACGTCTTAGAATATACAGAAACCATTAAAAAAGACGGACTGAATGTCTTAAATGGACCTGGTAATGATTTAATTGCAGCGACCGCATTAATTGCCTCTGGCTGCCAATTAATCTTATTCACAACTGGAAGGGGCACTCCATTTTCTACAGCGGTTCCAACACTTAAAATTGCGACAAACAATTATATTGCCCGCCATAAATCACATTGGATAGACTTTGATGCCTCTACAATGGATGAAGAAGGTTTATATAACTTAGTTATTAATACCGCTTCAGGAAGGTATAAAGCTAAACAAGAAGATGGTCATGAGATTGCTTTCTTCAAGAAAGGAGTAACATTATGAGTTATTTAAAATCTAATTTCTTACTTAAAAATAAAACCAGTGAAAAATTATATTTTGATTATGCTTCTAACATGCCAATTTTTGATTATCACTGCCACTTATCTGAATATCAAATTTATGAAAATAAACAATTTGAAAACATTTTCCAAATTTGGTTAGCAGGCGATCATTACAAATGGAGATTAATGAGAAATTACGGAATTAACGAAGAATATATCACTGGATCAAAAAGTGATAAAGAAAAATTTATCACCTATTGTAGTGTTCTTGGCAAAGCGTTTGGTAATCCTTTATATCACTGGAGTCAAGTTGAACTTGAAACATATTTTGGATGTGATTTAGAAATTAATGAAGCTAATGCAGAAAAGATTTGGGATATTTGTAACGCTTATATTTCAAGTCACGTTGTTACCCCTCAAAGTTTAATTGAATCAAGCAATGTTAAAATTATTTTCACAACAAATGAAATCTTTGATGATTTAGAAATTTTTGAAAAAATCCAGCAAAAAGGCTATAAATTTAAGGTTTTTCCTGCTTTTAGGGCGGATAAAATCATGTTTATTGAAGCGGAAAAATATTTATCTTTTATTGAAAAATTAGGTGGCGTTTCTAGTTTTGAAAGCCTACTTAATAGAGTAGAAGAAAGATTAATTGAATTTAAAAAAGTTGGATGTGTAGCGAGTGACACTGCTCTTCAAGGAGTTTTTCCAGTAAGTGAATATGAAGAGGCAAAAGCAGTTTTTGAAAAAAGAATTAAAGGAGAAGAAATAACAGAAGAAGAAGCGAAAATATTCAAAGGTTATTTTACATATTTCCTTATGTCCCTATACGCGAAACATAATATCAAAAGCGAACTTCATATTGGTGCGATGAGAAATAATAACACAGTGATGCTAAATAAACTTGGTTTAGACACTGGCTTTGATTCAATCGCAGAAGACAATGGAATTTATAACTTATCTCGTCTTATGGATAGATTAAATAGTGAAGGAAAATTGCCTGCGATGATCATCTTTAATCTTAATCCAAAGATGAATAGTGAAATTATGACTCTTATTGGTTGTTTCCAAGATGATTCTCATAGAGGAAAAATCCAATATGGTCCAGCCTGGTGGTTTTTAGATAATAAAGAAGGTATGGAAAAGCATCTTAAAGATTTAACCGCGACAGGCCACATCGGAGCGTTTGTTGGAATGTTAACCGATTCAAGAAGTTTGCTTTCCTATCCAAGACATCATTATTTCAGAAGAATTTTATGTAATTATCTTGGTGAAATGGTGGAAAATGGAGAAATTACTTCTGACTTAGAATTTATTGGTAAAGTCATCCAAGACATTTCTTATAACAACTCGATTGAATATTTTGGTTTTTAAATGAAAAGAATAAATGTTACTAAATACGGCATAGTCCCTAATACGGATGAATTATTAACTAATAAGATTCAATCTTTGATTGACTCTCTTTCTGATGGAGGAGAAATATTTTTTCCTCGCGGTAAATATATCTTATCTACAATTGTTTTAAGAGATAACATCACGATTAATATTGCGAAAGGCGCGACTTTATTAGGTTCTTTAAATTTTGATGATTTCTTAGATTTAGACCCCGTGGATTACCCTTTATATCAAGATGTCTCACATAGCTATTTTAATTGTTCTATGTTTTTGGGGAAAAATTTGACTAATATCACCTTCAAAGGAAAAGGCAAAATTGACTTAAGAAGTGTTTGGGACGAAAAGAATAAAAACAATATGGCTCATAGAGGTGCGAAGGTTATTGCACTTAAAGAATGCAAAGATGTTCATATTCATGATATCTCTTTGTATAACGCTACAGATTTAGCAATTTATTTCGCATGGTGTGAGTATGTGTGGGTTAAAGGTGTAAAATTAAAAGTTCATATTGATGGCATATCTCCAGACAATTCTAAACATGTGGTAATTGAAGATTGTAATGTTTTCTCTGGGGATGATGGAATTGTTTTTAAATCTTCCTATAACTTAAATAAATTAGGAGTTTGCGAAGATATCAAAGTTAGAAATTGCTCTATTCAATCACGTTGCAACGCGATTAAATTTGGCACAGAATCTAACGGTGGATTTAAAGACATTTCCATTAAAGATATAAAGATAAAAAATACACGTATCAGCGGGATCGCTCTTGAATCAGTTGACGGGGCTTTTGTTGAAAATATTTCTTTTGAAAATATCGTCATGAAAAATGTTAACGCACCTATATTCATTCACTTGGGAAATCGTTTAAGAGGTCCAAAAGGTAGCAAAATTGGTGGCATTTCCAAGATTAAAATCTCAAATTTGGTCGCAACCGGACCTTATGTTCCTTATAAAACAATTCCATGGAATTACCTTTCATATGTTGCAAAAGATTATGTTCAATATCCTTGGAGTAATGAATATAAACACACAAAAGAAGAACTTAAAGAAAAACGTAATAAGCATTGGCAACATACTTGTAATATTTGTGGTTATAACGGAAAAGTTATTTCAGATATTACTTTAGAAAATGTCTATTTAGAACTCTTAGGAGGGGTTAAGGAATATAGCAATGATGTTCCACACACTTACTGCTCCTATCCAGAGGTATATGTTTATGGAAGCAAGCTTCCCGCAAAAGGTATTTATTTTAGAGACATTAATGGATTAACAATAAAGAATGTGAAGGTTAAGACAATTAAGGAAGACGCTAGACCTGATTTCACATTCGAAAATGTTAAAAGATACTGATTTATATTTGAAACATTTGAAATGGTGTTTTATAGTTTATAAGTAGAAACAAATAAGTTTATACTTAAAACAATTAAAGAGGTGGATTATGAGTAAAGTTTTAACAGTCGCTATTCTAGGTGCTGGGTCAAGAGGCGCTGACTCTTATGGAAAATTAATGAATGAAGACCCTAGATTTAAAATCGTTGCGTTATGCGATGTTAGAAAAGCGAAAATCGATAGATTCCAAGAGGTCTTCAATGTTCCTCAAGAAAATTGTTTTTTAGATGAAAACGATTTCTTTAAAACAAAATTAGCGGATGTTTGTGTTATCGCAACACAAGACAAAGACCATGTGAGACACTGTTTAAAAGCGTTAGAACTTGGCTATGATATCTTGCTAGAAAAACCAATTACCCCAGTTTTAGATGAATGTTATCAATTGATTGAAGCCCAAAAGAAGTATGGTGGAAAAGTTATTGTTTGCCATGTTTTAAGATACGCCCCTTTATATAAGAAATTAGATGAAATCATTGATAGTGGAAAGATTGGTAAATTAATCGATATTCACGCGATTGAAAATGTCGGTTATTGGCATATGTCCCATTCCTTTGTTAGAGGAAATTGGAGAAGTTCTAAAAATTCTACCCCAATGATTATGGCGAAATGCTGTCACGACTTAGATTTAATTCAACACTTTGCAAAAAGTAGATATAAACACGTTTCCTCAATTGGAGGATTAACTTTCTTTAGAAAAGAAAATCAACCAGATGGAGCCTCTGATAGATGCTCTACTTGTAAATATAAAGACACATGTCCATATTCAGCTTATAGACTTTATATCGAAAGATGGAAAATACAAGGACAACTAGAAAACTGCTGGCCACAAAATGTTATTACTAGCACGGTTCCATTAACAGAAGAAGCTCTTAAAAAAGCCATTGAAGAAACATATTACGGTCAATGCGTTTTTGCTTGTGATAATGACGTAGTTGACCATCAAGAAACAAATATTTTATTTGAAAACGGAGTTACTGCTAACTTGCTTATGACAGGCTTCACACACGAATGTGGAAGACGTTATACATTTCATGGTACATTTGGTGAAATCATCTTTGATGAAATCAATCAAAAATTAGAACTTTATGTCTATGGGGAAGAACCTGAAATCATTCCATTTAGCGTTATCGCAGATGTCAATGGTGGCCATGGTGGTGGTGATGCAGGTCTTGTTCAAGATTTATATGATGTATGCGCACTTAATAAACCGGCGACAACTACATTAGAGGAGTCTTTAGAATCTCATATTATTGCCCTTAAAGCGGAAGAAGATAGACTCTCTCATTAATTTCGAAAGAAAACTTTAATTATGATTCAAGAAATATTAGAAACAAAATTAGTTCCAGTTGTAGTTTTCAAAGAAATTGAAGATGTTGATGTAATTTTACCTGCCTTAAGTAAAGGTGGAGTCAACGTTGCAGAAATTTGTTTTAGAAATGAGGCTTCAATTAACGGTTTGAAACTTGCAATTCAAAAATACCCAGACATGGTTATTGGCGCAGGCACAATTATTAACAAAGAACAAGCAGAACTTGCGATCAGTTATGGTGCGAAATTCATTGTTTCTCCTGGATTAAGTGAAAGTGTTAATGAAGTATGTGTTAAACATAATATCCCATATATTCCAGGAGTGGTCACACCAACCGAGATTATTAAAGCTATTGATTTAGGTATCTATTATTTAAAATTCTTCCCTGCAGGCGTATTTGGAGGCCTTAAAGCCATTAAAGCTCTTTCAAGTGCTTTTCCTTCGGTTAAATTTATGCCTACTGGTGGAGTTGATAATTCAAACCTTGCCGAATTTATTAAAGAAAAATCAATTTTTGCGATTGGCGGTAGTTGGTTAGTCAAAGGCGACATCACCGCGAATTGTTTAGAGGCAAATAAAATTATTAAAGGAGAATAATGATGGCGAAAGTAGTTACATTAGGTGAAATCATGTTACGTCTTTCCACTCCAGGACACGAAAGATTTGTTCAATCAAAATCATTCGATGTTTGTTATGGTGGAGGCGAGGCTAATGTTGCAGTTTCTCTTGCTCATTATGGACATGATGCATATTTTATCTCCAAATTACCAAATAACGATATTGGGGAATCGGCTTTAAAAGTTTTGCGCGCAGAAAAAGTTAATGTCGACTATGTTGCAAGAGGCGGAAATAGAGTTGGTATTTATTATTTAGAATCTGGCTCAGCATTACGGGCAAGTAAGGTAATTTACGACCGTGCGAATAGCGCCATAAGCGAAGCTTTATTAAGCGATTTCCAACTAGAAAAAGCTCTTAAAGGTGCAAGTGTATTTCATTTCTCTGGTATTACACCAGCCTTATCTGATAATTGTGCAAAACTCGTGCAAAAAGCCTGCAAAATAGCAAAAAAATTAGGAATTTTAGTCTCTTGTGATTTAAATTATCGCAAGAAATTATGGAGCAAAGAAAAGGCAAGATCAGTCATGATTCCATTAATGAATTATGTTGATATCTGTATTGGCAATGAGGAAGATGCAGAATCATGTTTAGGTTATAAACCAAATAGCGATGTCGTAGGCGGAAAAACTGACGCAAGTGGATATAAAGATATCTTTCTAAGAATGAAAAATGATTTTAATTTTAAAATCGTTGCATCCACATTAAGAGAATCTTTCTCAGCTTCGCATAATGGTTGGAAAGCTCTTATGTACGATGGAGAAAAATTCTATGAATCTAAACGTTACGACATCAATCCTATCGTCGATAGAGTTGGTGCGGGTGATAGCTTCTCTGGTGGTTTGATTCACGGCTTATTAACTTATGAAGATAAACAAATCGCATTAGAATTTGCAGTTGCCGCTAGTGCGTTAAAACATACCATCCCGGGCGACTTTAATCACGTTAGCGTTGACGAAGTTGTTAACTTAATGAATGGAGATGGATCAGGAAGGGTAGTGAGATAATATGAAAGACATTAAAAATTTAAAAATTGCTTATATTGGTGGAGGCTCAAGAGGTTGGGCAAGAAATCTTATTAACGACCTGGCAAAAGAACCTCTTTTAGCAGGCGAAGTTGCTTTGTATGATATCGACTTAGAAGGTGCGAGAATGAATGAAAAAATCGGAAACGATTTAAGCGCGAGAGAAGATATTGTTGGTAAATGGAATTATAAAGTTTATGAAAAAATCGATGATGCTTTAACGGGCGCTGACTTTGTTGTTATATCTATTTTACCTGGCACTTTTGATGAAATGGAAAGTGATGTCCACACACCTGAAAAATATGGTATTTATCAACCAGTTGGTGATTCAACAGGTCCTGGTGGTATCGTTAGAGCCCTAAGATGTCTTCCAATGTTTGAAGAATTCGCGATTGCGATTAAAAACAATTGTCCAAACGCTTGGGTTATTAACTTCACAAACCCGATGACAATGTGTGTCAGAACACTTTATAAAGTGTTCCCTGAAATTAAAGCCTTTGGTTGCTGCCACGAGGTTTTTGGCACTCAAAAACTTTTAGCAAAAGTCCTTAAAGATACATATGATTTGGATGTACCAAGAGAAGATATTATTGTTAATATCGTTGGGGTTAACCACTTCACATTCTTAACTGAAGCAAAATACAAAGGCATGGATTTGTTCCCAATTTATAAAAAATATGTTGATGAACATCCAGAAGGTATTGGAGAACCAATTGATCCTGACCACTGGGCTAACGCTCCATTTATGTGCACACACAAAGTTAAATTTGATTTATTCAAAAGATATGGAGCAATTGCTGCAGCAGGTGATCGTCACCTTGTCGAATTCTGCCCAGGCAAATGGTATTTAAAAGATATCGATACAATTAGGAGTTTTGGTTTCACCTTAACAAGTGTTCAATGGAGAAAAAATGATTTAGTCAATCGTAAAAAAGTCACTTTAGATAACTATAATGGTAAACCTTTTGAATTACGCGAAACAGGTGAAGAAACAGTCCTTCAAATCAAGGCCTTGCTTGGTTTAGGAAACATTGTCACAAATGTCAATATTCCAAATAAAGGACAAATTGAAAATTTACCAATCGATGCGGTTGTTGAAACAAATGCTTTCTTCTCAGGCGATTCTTTAAAACCAGTTCACGCAGGAAAAGTTGAACCAGCTTTAAATGCTTTATTTGAAAGAATTGTTGAAGAACAAGAAACCGTTTGTGATGCTGCACTTACTGGCGATTATGAAAAAGCTTTTGTTGCATTTGTTAATAATCCAAACGTTTGTTTAGGTTTTGAAGATGCGAGAAACTTATTCAACGAAATGTTAGAAAATACAAAAAAATATCTACCACATTATGATAGATATTTAAAGCAACTTAATTAATTTTAATTAAAATATTGGTTATTTGCAGTGTTCTTTAATAAATTTAATAACACCAGATGACCAACCATGACATAAGGAATGTCTATAACCGACATAACAATGTTTACCGAAATCCCCGTGAAGATCTAATAATCCTTCCGGGGTTTTTTCATCGATTCTTCCGGAATTATTAAGCCATTCAATGTCGAAATCTTCAAAGAAAGTGGTTGCACCTCTTGATAGCATTGCTCCATAATAATCCTTCATTAATTTAATCGCGAGTTGTTCATCACGAGAGGCGATGGCGTTAAGAATATAATAACTCATAAATGTTGAGAAGCCTTTTGCTCCACCTCTAATAAGTGTTTCATATTCTTCATCAGACATTTTTCCTGTGGCCGCATATTTTAAACCGATAATTTGTTTCATTTCTTTAACACTTAAGTCGTTAAGATATGCTTTATTTCTAACATTGATTAAGTGAGTTTTATCTAAATCAAAATCATCAAAAATATTTTCAACAGAATTTAACGAGAGAATAACAATCACAAGATTACCAACATTTTCATCAACAGAACCAACGCTTGGCCAGTCAACGATAGAGCGAACGTTTGTTGGAATTTCACCTCTGTCATTGATATCTTTATCAAGTTGAGCTATTAAACCTTGCATATAATCAAGGTGTTTCTTAACATAATCGCTACATTTAAGATCATTATAATAAATTCCTAAAATAATTAGCCACCACAAGGAATAGGAGAACATGTTATTCATATAACCTGGTAATGGATACATTTTTACCGCGCGTTCTAAAGAAGTCTCGATGGTTTTAACTCTTCCATACATTGATGTTAAGGCCATGACTTCTGGAGCTAAATCACCAATCCAAAGGAGTCTATCTCTTTTAATTCCATCCCAAATAACTTCTCCACTTGAACAAAGATCAACTGTTCTTTTCGCTGTGTTAAAGATTTGTTTGATAAGTTTATCTTCGCCTTCATATTTATAAATTAAAGGCTTTGATAAAATGTGATTTTCACAGAAAATATTTTTAATAAAAATATATTTATCTTCTAAAACATCAATTCTTACAAATCTAAAGCCTGTTGCCCCAATGATAATGTCACCATATGCAGGAATAACATATTCAAAATCTCTTGGGGAGCAATCGTTTGTGGCATTTTTTTCTCCGATTGATGAATTAACTTCCCCATAGGATTCACCAAATCTAATTCTTACCTTACAAGAACCTAATTGAACCCAGTCGGTGATGAATTTAATTCCTCCGTGCATTTCTTTACCAAAATCTATTAAAAGATGCGCGCCTTTTCCTTCGATTTTCGCGCAGAATTTAATCTTATCGTCACCAGGAATAATACATGCGTATTTATCTTTGTCGATAAAAAGAGATTCAATGTTTTCAATTGACTCAAAAGAAAGAATTTTTCTAGGAAGAATATATTGTTTCATAAAACGCCTCTAAATTAATTAACATTTATAGTATAAAAGTAAAAACACATTTTTGCAAAATAGTGTTTAAACTGTGCAGAATTATTTATTTTTTTATGCTTGTATATATTGTTTTGTTGAGAGGCTTTGTTTCAAATAATATACTGATAATGTCATTATGAATAAAAAAGAAAGATACGAAAGATATAAATATTTAACTGGCCTTTCAGCGTGGGAAATCGCAAGTTATAAAGATAAAGATAATGTTGTTATATTAAACGATGGACCTAGCGGTTTAAGAAAGCCTATTTGTAACGAACATACAAAACAAAACGAGATTATTCAAACAGTTTGCTTTCCTACTCCAAGTGCGTTAGCAGCTTCTTTTGACGAAGAAATTGTTTATTATTCTTCAAAAAATATCGCTTTAGAATGTAAAAGATATGGCACGAATATCTTGTTAGCGCCTGGAGTTAATATTAAAAAATATGTTTTATGTGGAAGAAATTTTGAATATTTTTCTGAGGATCCTTTTTTAGCAGGCCTACTAGCGGCTTCTTATGTTAATGGTCTTGAAGAAAATGGAGTTGGGGCTTGTTTAAAACATTTTGCGGTTAATTCACAAGAATGGGCAAGAACTATTTCATCTGCTGATGTCTCCCTAAGAGCGTTGAATGAAATTTATCTTAGAGTGTTTAAGTATGCATTAAAATATTCAAACCCTACTGCAATTATGACCTCATATAATCGCATCAATGGGGTGTATGTTAATGAATCTGATTATTTAATTAATAAAAAGTTAAGAGGCGAATACAACTTTAAAGGTTTAATTATGTCCGATTGGTGTGCGATTAGCGATAAAGGTAAAACCATATCGACTGGAGTAAATATTGAAATGCCTAAATCTTTATTAACAAATGAAGAAATTGATGCTCAATATGGAACCTGTTTTAATGATGAAGATTTAATTAAAAGAGATGAAGAAACATATAATTCTTTGTTACGTTTTAAAAATAAAGAAAGATTAAAAGAATTAGATTTAGATGTTCTTTATTCTAACGCGGTTGAAATCGCAAATAAAACTTTAGTTTTAGCGAAAAATGATAATCATTATTTTCCGTTAAATAAAGACGAGAAAGTGCTTGTACTTGGTTATTTCGCAAATCACTCTAGGTTTGTTGGTAACGGAAGTGGTTTTGTAAAAGCGTATCGCAAAGAAACATTTATAGATGTTTTAGATAAACAAAACATTTCTTATGAATTTATCGAATGTTTTGATGGAGATAATGTCTCTATAAACGCTGATAAACTTATAGAATGCAAAAATAGATTTGATAAGGTTATTTTATTTCTTGGACAATACCAAGAAGATGAATCCGAAGGCGAAGATAGAAAAACAATTCAATTAAGAAAATCTCAAATCGATACTTTAAAAATGGTTAAAGAAGTCTTTGGCGATTTTGGCGTAGTCCTTATTAGCGGAAGTGTAGTCGATGTAAGTGAAATTTATAAACTTTCTAATTCACTTCTTATCACCTATTTAGCAGGAGAAGGACAAGCTGAAGCAATATTTAATAATCTCTATGGAATTAATAACCCATCAGGTAGATTACCAGAAACCTGGATTAGCGATATTTATCAAAATGAACACAATCATCAATATGATTCTAAAGATTATTTTTACACTCTTTACACAGACGATGTTTTTGTTGGATATCGTTATTATGATTTAGGGGTAGAAGGTTTTTATTTACCTTTTGGATATGGGATAAGTTATTCAACGTTCTCTTACTCCAATTTCTCATTAGAAAAGGAAGAAAACCTCTTAAAAGTTCGCTTAAATATTAAAAATGAATCAGAAATTGATGGAGAAGATGTTATTCAAATTTATGTTGCTAAAGAAACATCTAACATCTATCGTCCAAAGAAAGAATTGAAAGGATTTAAGAAAATTTTTGTTCCTAAAAAAACAGAAAAAGAAGTTGTTGTTTCATTAGATATTGATGATTTAACTTCTTATAGAGATAAGACTGATTCTTTTGAATTAGAAGACGGAATTTATCAAGTTTATATCATGAAAAACGCGAAGGAAATTATTCACAAACTTGAAATTAAATTAGATGGAATTATCTTTGAAGAAATTAAAAGCCCAAAGGCACTTATTCCAAGCGTTGGAAGCGAAACGATTACTTTAGATCATCCACTTGTTTTGCTATATAAAAATCCAATATTTGAAAAATACATCTATGAACACCACAAAGAGATAGATTTAAAACCTTTTTATGATTTATTTCCTCACGCAGGGCAACTCGCAATAAGAAAAATTGTGAGCGATGAGTTTTTAAAAATCTCCTTCACTGAACTAAAGGAGATTGTCGATTTAATTAATAAAAGTTAATTATTGTTGTTGTCCATCTGGATTAGTAGCAGGTGGATTATTTGGGGTTTGGATAGTAGGATTTGTATTAAAACCATGAGCTTGGGTATAACCTTCCAAGCTTTTTTCAAATATTGTAGAACATAATTTAAAAAGTCTAATTCTTCTTGAAATATAAGATTGGACTGCAACTAAATACCAAATCGCACCTACTAAAAATAGAGGCACAAAAATGTAAGAGCCAATCGCGTCTACTTCAAAATGAGGAGTATTTAATAAAGGTGGCCATTCTGAAAGAACAGTCATACCGAAAACCTTAACATAAATTGCATTATCAAAATCCCAAAGGAACAATAACGTCGAAAAGCCCGTTTTCTTGTGGTCGAAAATATTATAGCTAAAATCTTTCCTTACCATGCACGTAATTAATAGACTTAAAAAAGCCGCCATAATGAGGATAAGTGGAATATAAGACTGTTTAAAGAAAAGCGCCCAGCTTTTTTTCTTACCGTATTTTTTAAGTTGTTTTTTGTTGGTAATTACTTTAGTAACTACGACATCATGAACAAGGGTGTCCATTCGTTTACCTTGCCATCTCATTACTCTTTGAACGAGCATTCCGATAACACCGATAAGAACAAACACTAAAATAAGAACAAGTAAAAGAGCTATGATCAATCTTTTATCGTTTTCGCTTAACTTAATTAAAGTAATCATATTGCCCTCCTATTCGTCGTCCTTAATAATTCTTCTTGAACCCAAATCAAAGTGGTCGAGATCTAAATCTTCGCTTTCTTCTTTGATTTCAATTCCATCTGGTTCATCTAAAAATGGGTCTTCATATTGTTCTTCTTCGACTTGTTCTTGAACAATTTCTTGTGGTGTTTCTAATTCAGGGATATCTTCTTTTAAATCAATTTCATCAACCTCTTGCTCCTCTACAGTTGGGTAAGAAGTTGTTGGATCTTGAAAATAAGTTTGAGTAAAAGCAGAAGGAAGAACGTTTTCTTCTGGTTCGATTACATCAACTTCATCTTTAGGGGTTGGATTTAAGATTTCTCTTGCTTTGATATCTTCTGGGAGTTCAGAGAAAATTGTTTTTCCTTTGAAAAATAAAACCACAGATTTAATCATAAGAAAAAGGAATGTCACTAATCCTATAGCAGCGTAGAAAACTAACACCACTAAGACAACTGGGAGAGTTAATATATATAAGACACCTTTTCCGAAACTTTTAAAAAATGAACCCATAATTATCTTAATTATAATATAAACTTTTCAATAAATTACATTGTTTTGTAAAAATAATAGTAAGAAATTCTTTCTAATTATTTTTGTTTGAAATTTTTAAGCAAAGAATAAATGAAAGAAATTGTTGATGGAATAATGAAAAAGACCCCGATTAATAATAAGGAGAATGGAGCAGGAATAAAACTATACAGTCCACTGAAAAGGAAGAAAGAAACAATTAAACTAGATAGCAAAATTATTGTTAAGATTTTATTCATTTTCATAAAACCTAAAGCTGTTTCGTTTATTGCTAAATAGATTAAAAACGCGAGTAATAAATAACTAATCGGACCATAAACAAATGCGAAGATAATAATTAAAATTATTAAAACGTAAATAATGAGATTAATAATAACTTCACTTTTAAACGAAAGTGTATCATTAGTTTTTTCTGTAATTTTTTCAATTTCATCTTTAACCACCATAAAGGAAATTATGGTTTGCATTAAGGAGATAAAAAACACACTAATTGGAATTAAATAATCAATATATGCAAAGTTTTCTAACTTAAATAGGTTGACAAAGGTTGTAATAACATTTACACCACTAAAAAGTTCAATAAGAGGTAAGGTTGCATAAGTGATAACACTTTGAATAATCGATGTGATGATAATAATTATTGAGTTACTGACCTTCTTTTCTATAAGGAGACCAAAAACGCCACCAGTGATAATCGATGGTAGAACATAAAAAAGAGTGTCTCCAATGTTGGATAGGGTAATAATTAAGCAAATTCCAAGTGTAGAAAATGCGTATATAGCGAAATAACGCTTTTTGCAGAAAAGCATTACGATTGTAGATGTAAGAGGTAAGACAAAAACTATTAAGAAGAATAAATATGGAACAAATGTAGTGAGTAAGACAAAAACGACATTAATCGCCGCCATTATTGCCATATATGAGATATTTTGAGTGATAGTTTCTCTTTTTTTGAATATATTCATCCCCAATATTTTATCATCTAACACAAAAATAATAAATTTTCTTAAGCATTATTTTTCATCATTAATTAGTTTTGCTTTATTATGTAGTTAGGAGGATACATATTATGAAATTCTATAAATGCCCAATATGCGGAAATATTGTTACAATGATCAACGACTCTGGAGTCACCCCACACTGCTGTGGAGTAGAAATGGAAGAGCTTAACGCAAACACCGTTGATGCCTCGCTTGAAAAACATGTTCCAGTTGTAGAAATTGAAGAACAACACCTTAGCGTTAAAGTTGGTTCAGTTCCACATCCGATGACCCCCGAACACCATATCTCATTTATTGCTCTTGAAACAACAAAAGGATTTAGAGTCAATAAAATTAGCGATAAGCTTGAAGCTGTAACATGTTTCCCACTTTGCAAGAAGGAAACTCCAATCGCAGTTTACGAATACTGCAATCTCCACGGTCTTTGGAAAGTTGAACTATAATTCCCGCATTTGATATAAAGGCTACCTTATAAGGTAGCTTTTTTCATTCTATTTAGGTTAGACAAAGCGATGGATACTATGTATAATTGTGTATGTTATGGGAAAGTTAAATTTTGTTTTAACAAAACTTATATTTTGGCCAATCATCGCATTAACCGCTGTCTTATTAAGTAGTTTTGAATTTGCCCCAGGTGATTTTTACAAAGGTTATTCTGATCCTGGTTTTTATATTATGGCGGGCGTTATTTTCTTTTTAATTATTATTTATTTTGTGTTGGAACATAGATTAAATAAGTTTAAAGTCCATCCTGTCTATTTCCCAATTTGTTTAACTTTACTTGTTTTAATGATTACAGCAATCTGGATGCAAGGAAGCGAAACTTTCACCAATAGCGAAACAAATTATACAATCGTAGTTTCTATAACTGTTACTCAAAAAATAAAATTTAGTGTGGTTATTGCTTTGTTTTTGACAAATATCTACATGATTTTATTCAGTTTTGGACGCAAACAATTTAGGGTTAAGCAAATATTCTGGTTTGTTAGAATCTATATTGCATTTGTTGTATTTGCAATTATTTATTCTATCTCTACTGAATTTACTACATTAAAAGGAATCTTTGTCTCAGAAGGAACAGATTTAGTAGGGTTGAGTTCATTCTTCCATAACGAAAACCTCTTTGCGATGTTTATTCTATATGCAATATTTGGTTGCTTCATTTTAAATTTTTATCACACTAGACCTCATAATTATATTTTAATCGCGGGCCTATTTTTCTATATGACATTAACCACATGCGCGGCTACATTCTTTGTTGGATTATGCGCTGTTATTATTTATATCATCTTTGACTTAATTCGAAACTTTAAAAAACATTGGGTGTTAACTTTAATCTCTGCTGGTATTTCAACAGCCATTATTGTTGGCGCTATTATTTTCTTTTCAACAGCGTATTCTAATGAAATTTCTTGGGTTAAAAACTTATTCACATATATTCAAAAAGAAATCTTTTCTAAAGACTTTAATACATTCACTGGTAGAACACGTATTTGGAAAGATATTTTTGATAATTTAATTAATACCAATCTTGTTAATTTATTAATAGGTAGAGGTTATGGAACATCTTCCATGTTTTTAAAGGGATTAGGGTTAATGCATAGCAGTGGCTCTTTTGAAAGAGCTATTATTTCCGCTCACAATGGCTTAATTAATATCTTACTTAATAGCGGATTAATTGGTTTAGGTTTATATGCAATTCTTATCCTTTTAGTGGTATTTACCTGTATCTATTTACTTTTTAAGAAAAAAGTTAATCTTTCTATAACATTTGGGTTAATTATTTGCGGAGTTTTAGCGCACTCATTATTGGAAAGCGTTGCTTTCTATTCTACATCTATGGTTAATATGCTAGTCACAATTATGTTTATGTGTCCATTATTTAACTGTGCGAGAGGGGTCTTTAAACCTAAACTTGTTAATCAAGTTAAAAATGGTGATTACGCATATAACAAGATGCAATATCGCAAGTTACGTAGATTCATTAGCGTTGTTATTATTTCTTTAATTATTCCTTGCGTTACTTTATTAACATCTTTGATGACCTATCAACATAAAGAGATGTTGAATACAGTTTTAACTATCTTAGTCGTGTTAGCGATTTCTTTAATCTTTGTTCCTCAATTAATCACAATGTTTTATAAAGATTCTAGTAGAAAGAGATTTATCTTTAGAACTATCTTCTATCCAATATTAACCACTGTTTTAGTTAGCGTATTAAGTGGTCTATATGTCCGATTCCTCTATAACAAAATAAATATTAAACCATATTTAGCAACTTTAATTATTTTTGTATCTATATTGTTGGTGTTAACATTCATTTTCACTTTAGTGAAAAAAGATAGATTTGTTCACTATTTGAGCGATACATTCTTACATAGTTTGTGCTTGGTGAAGATTGCTCTTCCATTAACTTTAGTTGTTGGTGTCTTAGGAAATGTTATTTATGATATGTTATTTGTGCCTACACCTCTGACTGTCTTGGAAATTAATACTATTCCATTTATTTTGTATTTCGTATTATTTGCAACTATTCCATCTAAAGAAAAATATTATTATACAAATTACTTTAATGAATTATCGCTTTATAACTTTAAAAGAACTACTCTAAAATATAAAATTTAAAAATTTTCGGTAATATTTGAAAAAACGTCCCTATTTATATTAGGGGCTTTTTTAATTCTAAGAAAAAGTAAGGTTCTATATTTTGGTAATAATAGAAAGCCCTGATGGAAGGAGGCAAAAATGGAAAATCAAAAGGATTTTTCTTATCCTCTATGTGGTTAGCCAAAGACACGAAATACATAACAAAAGGAGGAGAATATGAATAAATATAGAAGACACTTTAGAATATATTTTAAAAATAATCACCCTGCATATATTGTTGATGAGGAGGGGAATACCTATGTATTTCATAGAGTTACCCATTCGAAAACTTCTGGTGGTAGAAAAAATTGGACAAAAAATAATAACCCTATAAAAGGGGATAACAGACCAATGAGAATTGTGAAGAAACAAGAAAAAGATTCAAAAGCTCGATTTAGCTACTTCGAAATTGAACTTAAAAATGGCGTTGATATATCCTACCCAGAAATAAAAGTTATAAAAGAAAAAAAGAAGAAATAAAAAACAAGGATAAACCTTGTTAGTTGTTTTGGACTCCATTGACACATTATGTTTCCCTCTAGTGTTCTAGGCGGGTGTCATCACTGCTTTAGTTGAGTTTATTAAGCAGCTGGTGTTCTCGTGGTCATTAATCACAAGTTGCCTTGTTCGCCATGTCTGGTGCCGGTCCTTACGCATACAAGTCCTAACTCTGCAACCGGTAATATCGATTGATATCAGTGAGGCTATTACCATTGAATCTAAGATTCATAAATAAGCGATCTAAACATAGATTTATTTAACAATCCCGACTAGGTAATCAACGTCCCTATGATCGCTTGCCATACGGCTATCTATTATTAAAACAAAACAAAAGAATTAATGCAATATAAAGTCTATTAAAAAGAAAAAATGATTCACCAGACCAACAATGGATCTCACCTGCGAATCACCGCATATATTAAAACAAAATAAAGGAGGCAATGCAATATAGAAACTTATAAATGCCCAGTTTGTGGCAACACAGATATTCATTTAATTGGTATGTTGAACGGTAAACCTTATAGTCGTAGATGTATCTCTTTTAAAGGTGAAGAAGTAGAACGCAAACCATCGTATCCTAAAAAGCACCTATTCACTTGGAATATGAGTTATCACCAGAGCAGAAAGAATTATCTGACAAGTTAGTGGAAAACTATAAAAAAGGAATAGATAGTTTGGTTTATGCAGTATGCGGGTCGCCAAAAACACGAATAACATAATAGAAAGGAATAACTTTTATGGAAAAAGAATTAAACGAAATTATAACAATCATCCAGTCACATAAGGATAAAGCATATCGAAAAATTAATGAAGAATTAGTATTGATGTATTTTGAAATTGGCAAATACTTATCCATGAAGATTAAAGCAGAAAAATGGGGTTCGAAAACCATTGAATCGATTTCAAAAAATGTTATGAAAGTGTATCCAAATTTAAAAGGTTTTAACAGAGCAGGATTATATAGGATGGTACAGTTTTATGAAGAATATGGAGACAATATAATTGTCTCAACACTGTCGAGACAAATTAGTTGGAGCAATAATATTCTAATTTTATCAAGTACAAAATCAATTGAAGAAAAAGAATTTTATTTAAGACTTTGTATTAAACACAATTACTCATATAGAGAACTAAATAGACAAATATCTAGTGGGTATTATGAAAGATATTTATTGTCAGGCACGGACGCTTTAGAAAGTTTGACACCTGCTGTAGACGAGGATGATATTCCAAAATCGAAAATCTTAGACAATTATTCATTGGAGTTTTTAGATTTACCAAAAACATATTCTGAAAAAGATTTAAGAAAGTCCATAGTCTCAAATTTAAAAGACTTCATTCTAGAAATCGGTAATGATTTTTCCTTTATCGGAGAAGAGTACAGAATCCAAGTTGGAGTGCATGATTTTTATATTGATTTATTGTTTTACAACAGAACATATTCTTGTCTGGTCGCGTTTGAATTGAAAATAGGCGAATTTAAACCAGAATACATTTCAAAGATGAGTTTTTATTTGGAGTCATTAAATAGACAAGAAAAGAAGAATAACGAAAATCAAAGCGTAGGTATTATTCTATGCACTTCAAAAGATAAAACAGTCGTTGAGTATTCAGTGGCACAGAACAATTCAAATATAGCAATAAGTACATACGAGACAAAATTAATAAATAAGAAATTGCTAGAAAACAAAATTAAAGAAATAAGGGAGATTCTTAATGTCGACAAATAATTTTGTTTGCCCAATATGTGGAAACACTGACATATATTCAATCGGTTACTTAAATGGCAAGCCATATTGCCGTAGATGTATCTCTTTTCGTGGTGAAGAAGTGGAACATAAACCTTCTTGCCCAAAGAAAGCTCCAATTCACTTAGAGTATGGGCTATCCACAGAACAGAAAGAATTGTCAGAAAAATTAGTGGAAAACTATAAGAAAGGCATAGATAGTTTAGTTTATGCGGTGTGTGGTTCTGGAAAAACCGAAATAGTTTTATCTTTGATAAGTCTAGTGGTTTCGTGCGGCGGGAATGTTGGTTTTGTGATTCCTAGAAGGGATGTTGTTATAGAAATTCAAGAAAGGTTACAATCTATCTTTAAGGAAAATTTAGTTATTGGTGTTTATGGTAGCCATAGCGAAGAAAAAGAAGGAGATATAATTTGTCTCACTAGCCATCAGCTATATAGATACAAAAACTATTTTGATTTATTAATTATCGATGAAATAGACGCTTTCCCATTTAAAGGGAACGATGTTCTTGAATCAATGTTTAAAAGTTCATTGAGAGGTCATTTTATTAAAATGAGCGCGACTCCATCAAATGAGGATATTGATTATTTCAAAAAAGAAGGAAGAGATATTTTAAAATTATTTAAACGATATCATGGAGATTATCTCCCGGTTCCTATAGTCAAAAAAAGAAATAATTTTTTCGCATTTTTTGAATTATTTAGATTACTCAAAAAGTATAAAAAGCAAAACAAACCAGTTTTTATTTTTTGTCCAACAATAAAGCTTGCTGAAAAGATATATGACATTACGAAATTATTTTTTAGTAGTGTAAAATGCGTTCATTCGAAAAAAGAGGATAGAGCACAAACAATTTCATCATTTAAAAAGGGAGAATTTAAATTTTTAATTACTACATCTGTCTTAGAACGAGGGGTTACCGTTAAAGATTTGCAAGTCATTGTTATGTATAGTGATCACCAGCTATATGACGAATATGTTTTAATTCAGATTGCTGGAAGGGTTGGAAGAAAAATAGGTGCGACAAAAGGAGATGTGATATTTATTTGTGAAGAAGAAAACCAACAAATTACTAACTGCATTAATAAAATCAAAACCGCAAACGAATCATTGCGTTAAATGTTTTAAAGAAATAGAACCAAATAGTCTTTTAAACCTTGCAAAAAGAGAAAATATTTTGTGTAATTCTTGTTTGAATGAAAGGAAAACTCATTTTCAAAAATTTAGAATAGATGGAATAAAAGCCTATTCAATTTATGATTATGATGAATATATCCAAGGTGTCATTTATACATTTAAAGTATGTGGGGACTATGAACTTCATAAATTGTTCTTATTTCCCTTTGAAAAAGAAATATCTTTGTTTTTTAAAGGATATAAAATTGTTCCAATTCCTTCATTTAAAGGTGATGACATTAAGCGAGGTTTCAATCACGTTTTCGCTATTTTTAAAAGATTAGATCTAGAAATTCTAGATATATTAGAAAAGACTAAAGACATTAAACAAGTAGATGTTTCAGGCGAAAAAAGAAAAGAAATATATAAACATTTGAAGGTTAATAAGTTAGAGTTGGTGAATTCCCAAAAAATACTTATTGTGGATGATATAGTTACTACTGGTTCGACTCTAAAAGCAGCGATTAAATTAATAAAAGAAGGCAAACCTAAATCTATTAAGATTTTGGTTATCGCTAAAACTATAAATATTAAACAAAATTAATTTTGTTAGACTACATTATATAGATTTGTTAGAATAGAAAAGCAATGTTTATCATTCTTTTAAAAAAAGAAAGGACACAAGAATTTGTGTAAAAGGTAAAACTATGGGATTTTTTGATAAAAGACTATTAAAGAAATATTCAAAAGAAGCTGACAAAGTTTTAGCGCTTGAAGAAAAATTCGCCGCATTAACAGATGACGAACTTCGTGCGAAAACTCAACACTTTAAAGACTTATTAGCTTCCGGCAAAACATTAGATGATATTAAAATTGAAGCATTCGCTACCGCTAGGGAAGCTGCGAAAAGAACTTTAGGTGAATTCCCTTATAAAGTTCAAATTATTGGCGCGCTTGTTTTACATGCAGGTGATGTCGCTGAAATGAGAACTGGTGAAGGTAAAACCTTAACTGCCACAATGGCGGTTTATCTTAACGCTCTTTCTGGTAAAGGTGTTCACGTTGTTACAGTCAACGAATACTTATCAAGCCGTGACGCGGAATGGATGGGTCAAATCTATAGGTTTTTAGGTCTAACAGTCGGTGTTAACCTTAGACAAAAAACTCCTTCCGAAAAGAAAGAGGCCCATTTGTGCGATATTACTTACACAACAAACTCTGAACTTGGTTTCGATTATTTAAGAGACAATATGGCGGTTGAACTTAGCCGTAGAGTTTTAAGAGGATTGAACTACTGCATTATCGATGAAGCTGACTCGATTTTAATTGATGAATCTAGAACACCTCTTATTATTTCAGGTGGAGCAAAAGCGTCTGCTTCTCAATACACAGTCGCCGATAGATTTGTTAAAACTTTAAGAAAAAATAAAGACTACGAAATCGACGTTAAACAAAAAACAGTTAACTTAACTGATGATGGTAACGCAAAAGCGGAACGTATGTTTGGCATTAGAAACCTTTACGATCCAGAATACGCTGATTTAGTTCATAGAATTCAAAATGCTTTAAAAGCTAATTACATAATGTCCAGAGATGTCGACTATTTAGTCGACGCTGAAGGCGCAATCCAAATTATCGACCAATTTACTGGCCGTGTTTTACCTGGCAGAGAATGGTCTGACGGTTTACATCAAGCTGTTCAAGCAAAAGAAAACGTCACCATCAAACAAGAAACAGTCACAATGGCAACTATTACATATCAAAACTTCTTCCGTTTATTCAAAAAGATTGGTGGTATGACAGGTACTGCTAAAACAGAGGAAGAAGAATTTAGAAAAATCTATAACATGAGAGTTCTTCCAATTCCTACAAATAGACCTATTCAACGTATTGATGCGATTGACTATGTCTACGCTCATAAAGGACCAAAATTAGCGGCGCTTGTTAAAGAAGTTAAAGAAAGACACGAAAAAGGTCAACCAATTCTTATTGGTACAGTTTCTGTCGAATCTTCAGAAGAAATCTCCGCTTTATTAACTGAAGCGGGTTTAAAACATGAAATGTTAAACGCTAAAAACCACGCACGTGAAGCTGAAATTATTAAAAACGCTGGTCAAAAAGGCGCTATTACACTTGCTACGAACATGGCAGGTCGTGGTACCGATATTAAGATTAATGACGAAGTTCGTGCATTAGGTGGTTTATGTGTTTTCGGAACTGAAAGACATGAATCTAGACGTATTGATAACCAATTACGTGGACGTGCTGGACGTCAAGGTGATCCAGGCTTCTCAAGATTCTATGTTTCATTCGATGATACATTATTAGTTAGATTTGCTGCGGATAATATCCGTAACTTCATTGAAAAGAACTTTGGTGATGAAGCTTTAGAAGCAAAAATGATTACAAATGTTATTACATCTGCTCAAAAACGTATCGAAGGTCAAAACTTTGATATTCGTAAAAACTTATTAGATTATGATGATGTTTTAGCGAAACAAAGACAAATTATCTATGATAAACGTGACCGTATTATCATGGGTGACGACATTACAGATATCGTTGAAGAAATTTTTGAAACAACTGGTAAATTCTTATCTAAAAAAGCAGTTCCAGTTGGAAATAATGATGGAATTGTTTCTGGTGATTTATTAGTAAAAACAGTTGAACCAAGATTCCTTCCAGCGGGTTCTATCAAGAAAAATCTTTATGATGAATCTCCTGTTGAAGAATGTGGTCCAGACTTAGGCGTTGTTATTCACGACCATTATTTACGTAGAAAGAAAACATGGCCAGAAGAAAGTGTTGATAGAGTTGAAAGAAGCGTTATTCTACACTGCATCGACCAAAACTGGACAAAACATATCGACACAATGGCAAGATTAAGAGAAGCAATTCACTTAAGAAGTTATGCAAACGTCAACCCACTTCAAGATTACGTTAATGAAGGTTATTCACTCTTTAGTGAATGTTTAGAACTTTCAAGTGTGGACGCTGTCTTAAATCTTGTAAATATTCAACCAAAACCTGTTGAACAACCTCAACAAGCTGAAGAAGTTCCAGCAGAAGTTAAAGAAGTTCCAAACGAGGAAGATAAATAATGAAGGATATAGCCCAAATTAAAAACGAGTTATATGCAGTTGGTGAGAGAATCCATCAACTCGGGTCTTCACTTTGACCTCGCTAAATTAGAGGAAGAAAAAAATTCATTAGAAGCGAAGATGAATGAAGGTGACTTTTGGACTGACCAAAAGGAAGCTTTATCTACGATTGCTAGATTAAATTATTGCAAAGATATTTTAGATATATATAACGAAATTTCATCTAATGTCGCTAATTGTATTGATCTACTTAATTTAGATGATGAAGAATTAGTGGATGAAGTTTTAGAACTTTTACCCGAACTTAAAAAACAATTAAAAGAATTTGAATTATCGGTTCTGTTTACAGGGGAATTTGATAATTTGGGTGCAATTATTGAAATACATCCAGGAGCAGGTGGAACAGAAGCTCAAGACTGGGCCGATATGCTCTATAGGATGTATGTCCGTTTTGCGGAAGAACATAGATTTAAAATGTCTTTAATTTCCTATGAAGCGGGAGAAGAAGCTGGATTAAAATCGGTTACTCTTAAAATTAATGGCAAAAATGTCTATGGACTCCTCAAAGGAGAAAAAGGCGTTCATCGTTTAGTTAGAATCTCTCCTTTTGATGCGAATAAGAGAAGACACACTTCATTTGCAAGCGTTAATGTTATTCCTGAATTTAAAAATGATTCAATTAATATTGAAATTAATGACACTGATTTAAAGATTGATACATATAGGTCAGGAGGTGCAGGCGGTCAAAACGTCAACAAAGTTGAAACCGCGGTTAGAATTACTCACTTACCGACTGGAATTGTAGTATCTTGTCAAGTAGAAAGAAGTCAGCTTTCTAATAAAGAAACCGCAATGAATATGCTTAAATCAAAACTCTTTTTACTGGAAGAAGAAAAAAGGAGAAACAAGCTCGATTCAATTATTGGTGAAAAGAAAAACATTGAATGGGGTAGTCAAATTAGATCTTATGTTTTCTGTCCATACACCTTAGTTAAAGACGACCGCACTAAATATGAAGAAGGCGATGTAAGAAGTGTTATGGATGGCCATATCGACGGATTTTTATATTCATTCTTAGAAATGGAGGCAAAGAAAAATGTTTAAAAAATTAAGTTCTTCATTTGTAAAAAAACACATCTTTGGTAACTTGTTAGTTATCATTGGTTCTATCGCATTAGCGTTAGGGAATGCGATTTTTCTTATTGAACTTAATATCGTTACCGGTGGATTAAGCGGTATTGGTATTATTGTTCAACACTTTGTTTCTTTGATAAATCCCGATATCCAAGTCATCGATATTATTGTTTTCATTATGACGTGGCTATTATGGATAATTGGCTTTAAATTCCTAGGAAAAGAATTTGCTTTAAAAACATTAGTTTCATCTATTGTTTATCCAATCGCTTTAGCCATTGCTTTACGTTTTTCATTCTTCACAAATCTTGCAAAAGACATTGCTTATATTGATCCAACCGCTACTGAATTGACTACAGAAGTTGGTAGAATTCTTCTTTGCGGTATCTTTGGTGGGGTCGCTATCGGAGGAAGCGTTGCTTTAACCTTCTTAGGTGGTGGCTCGACAGGTGGATTAGACGTCCTTGCTTTCATTGTTGAAAAATACACAAAACTTAAACAATCAATCTTCTTTTTCATTGTAGATGGTTCGATTGTTTTACTTGGTATTTTCTTAATTCCAAATAATGTTGTTAATGGATTATGTGGTATTATTGGCACTGCCTTAAGCGCGCTGGTACTAGACGCTATTTATATCAGTAATCAATCTTGTTATATCGCTGATATCATTTCAGATAAATGGGAAGAAATTTCTAATTACGCTCAAAAGAAACTTAATAGAGGCACAACTATTATGCATGCCACTGGTGGTTATCAAGGTGCAAATAGAATTATTCTTAGAATTGTCTTCCCTAAATCTCAATACCATAAGCTTAGACAAGCGATTTCAGAAATTGATCCAAAAGCATTTATTACCTTTACTCAAACTAACGCTGTTTTCGGCGAAGGATTTAAAGAAAACTCATAAAAACACTGCAAAAAATGGATAAAAGTCATAAATTTGAATTAATTTCATCATATAAACCAACTGGTGACCAACCTCAAGCTATTAGCAAATTAGTAGAGGGTTTAAACCAAAATAAAAAATTACAAGTTCTCTTAGGTGCGACCGGAACTGGTAAAACTTTTACTATGGCAAATGTCATTCAAGAGGTTCAAAAACCTACGCTTTTTCTAGTTCATAACAAGACACTAGCGGGTCAACTTTATTCAGAATTTAAGGAGCTTTTTCCTAATAACCGAGTCGAATATTTCGTTTCTAACTTCGATTTTTATCAACCTGAAGCATATATTCCAAAATCAGACACATATATTGATAAAAACGCAGTCATGAATGAAGAAATCGAGATGCTTAGAACAAGCGCGATTAACTCAGTTATTGAAAGAAGAGACACAATCATTGTTGCCTCAGTTGCTTCTATCTATGGTTTAACAGATCCTGACGAATATAGAAGACTTGTTTTTGATATTAGAGTAGGTGAAGAAATTAACCGACAAACGTTTTTTAAAAAATTAATAGACGCTCAATACACACGAAACAATTTAGAGGTTAATCCAGGCACATTTAGAGTAAGAGGGGATGTCATTGAAATTGTTCCAGCCCACTTTAATGAAAATAATGTTTTACGTATAGATACTTTCGGTGATGAGATTGAGAAAATACTTGAAGTTGATATTTTAACAGGGGAGATTAAACATTCTTATAATACTTTCCCTATATTCCCAGCTTATGACCATGCTTCAACGAGAGAACGAATTAAAGAGGCGTGTGTTACTATCAAGGAGGAATTAAAAGAAAGACTTCAATATTTCAAAGAAAACGGTAAATATCTTGAGGCCGAAAGACTTGAATTAAGAACTAACCAAGATATTGAAAGTATGGAAGAATTTGGAATGGTTTCTGGAATAGAAAATTATTCTAGACACATTGATAAAAGACAACCAGGTACTAGACCTTATTGCTTAATGGATTATTTCCCAAAAGATTTCTTGCTCATCATAGATGAATCTCACGTTTCTATTCCTCAAATTAGAGGGATGTATAACGGAGATAGATCTCGTAAAACCACTTTGGTAGATTATGGATTTAGATTACCATCCGCTTTAGATAATAGACCTCTAAATTTCGAAGAATTTGAAAACTTGATGCCTCAAGTTATTTGTACTTCCGCTACACCGGGTGATTATGAACTTAACAAAACTGATTCTGAAATTGTTGAACAAATTATTAGACCAACAGGTTTATTAGACCCAATTGTTCAAGTGAGACCAACAACTGGTCAAATTGATGATCTTCTTTTTGAGATTAAACAAAGAATAGAGAAAAACGAGAGGACAATGATTGTCACCCTTACCGTTCGTATGGCGGAAGATTTAACTAACTTCCTCAAGGAAAGAGGAATAAAAGTCGTTTATTTACATCATGAAACTAAAACTCTTGAAAGAAGTGAGATTATTTATCAACTTAGAAAAGGTAAATATGACGTTTTAGTAGGTATTAACTTGTTACGTGAAGGTTTGGATATTCCTGAGGTATCTTTAATAACTATTTTAGATGCAGATAAAGAAGGCTTCTTAAGAAGCGGACGTTCGTTAGTTCAAATTATTGGTAGAGCCGCTAGAAACGCGAATGGTTTAGTTGTTATGTATGCGGACAATATTACCGGATCGATGAGATACGCGATCGATGAAACTAATAGACGTCGCGCTATTCAAATGGATTTCAATGAAGAAAACGGCATTGTTCCTATGACAATTATTAAAGAAATTCGACCTCCGATCAGAAATGCTGACGATGAAATTTCTAATATTTTATCTTTAACTAAAAAAGGTTCTAGAAAAGAAATTGAAGCAAAACTCAAAGATTTAGAATCGCAAATGAAAAAGGCCGCTAAAGAGTTTGATTTTGAAAAAGCTGCAGAACTTAGAGATATTATTTTAGAAATAAAAGCAGAGTTAAGATAAAAAGTATTAATTGAATTAATATTTTTAGATGATAGAATGTATATTATGAATTTAACTAGTATGTTTAGTGATTTAACAGTCGATCCTCTGTCGAGTATAAATATTTATAGCAATACAGGTGTATTCGGCATGCCCGACTGGGTATGTTGGATTATTATAGGTGTCTTACTAATTGTAAGTGGACTTTTTTCTGCAAGTGAGAACACCTTTAGCAACTGTAATAAATATCACTTTAAAGTATTAGCGGACGAAGGAAAAATAACCGCGAAGATAATTGTTAAACTTACCGAACAATTTGAAGACACTCTTGTTAGTGTTCTTGTCGGAAATAACATTGTTCAAACTTTTATGTCCTTTATGTCTGCTATTTTGTTCTATAACATTTGTAATGCTTATGGGTGGGGAGATAGTGTTGAAGCTATTTTATCTACCGTTGTAATGGCGTTACTTGTTTATGTTGTAAGCGACACTATTCCTAAAATTTTATCTAAAGCCGTTCCTAATCGTATGGCTTATGTCCTTGCATGGCCTGATTTTATATTAGGGATTTTACTTTATCCAATTATAATAATCTTCAGATTATTACTTAAACTAATTCATAAAATCTTTAAGATCAAAGATAACGGACTTATCACTAAAGAAGATTTCCTCGAAACCGCGGAAGAGGCAATTAATGTCGAAAATGTCGATAATGAAGAAGAGGCTCTTTTTGAAAAAAATGAAATCAAAATTTTAAAACAAGCTTTTGTTTTCGATGCAATTAAAGTTTCTAGTGTTTTAACACCTAAAGAAAAAATTGTTTCCATTAACTTCGAAGATTTAAATGTTAAATCAATGAACAAATTTTTACTTAGTCACAATTTTTCTCGTTACCCAGTTTACGAAGATGATAAAGAAAATATTATAGGTATATTAAGTGTTAACACGTACTTCAAAGAATTCGCAGATGATCCACATTTGGATATTAGATCTATTATTATTCAGCCTCTTTTCGTTAACGAAAAACAAACTGTGAAAGAAATCTTTGATGAACTTAACAATGAAAAATGCCATATTGCTTTAGTTAAAAACGACAACAACGAACTTGTTGGGATGATAACTATGGAAGATATTCTTGATGAACTTGTTGGAGAGCAATCTAACATAGAAGCAAAAGGAGGCAATTTATGACCCCATTAATTACCGCCTATTTGATTATTCTTATTATTTTGATTTTCTTATCAATGTTCTTTTCAAGCGCGGATATGGCGTATGGAAGTGTATCTGAAGTCAGACTTCAAAAGGCTTCCGAAAACGACCCTAAATCTAAAACTAAAGCACGAGCGTTCAAACTTACGAAAAATTACGATAAAACTATATCTACAATTTTATTGTTTAATGACACGATTAACGCAGGTATCGACACAATAGCGACCTTACTTGGAATTGAGGTAGCAGTAGAACTTTTAGGCATTTCTTCTCAACCAATTCAAGAAAGTTATGGTCTTATGTTCTCTATGATTTTCTTAGTTGCTAAGATTGTTATTGGAGAAATTATTGCTAAATCACTTGGTAAAGTTTTTAACTATAAAGCAGTTAATTTGTATAGCTTTGTTATAAATGTTTGTTATTACATTACATTCCCTATCACTATTTTAGTAGGAGGTTTTGGAAACCTTGTTACTTATCCACTTACAAAATCTGGTAAAGATATAGCAATTGAAGACGAAGTTCTTCATGAAATGATTGATGAAGGGGAAGAAGAAGGAATTATTGATGAAGATAAAGCCGAACTTCTTAGAGGTGCGGTTGATTTTGCTACGACTGAACTTTATGAAGTCATGACCCCAAGAACAAAAATCTATGCAGTTGATAAGACAAGAACTGTTTCTTCATTAATCGATGATAATAAGATTTTTGGCTGGTCTAGAATTCCTGTTTATGAAGGTGATATCGATAACATTATTGGTTTTATTAGAACTAAGTTATTGATTAGATTAAAACTTGAAAATAAAACCGAATCTATTGAATCAATTATTGAACCAATTGGTTTCTTCCCAAGAACAAAAGAAATTAATGATGTTTTAAAATATTTCCATACAACAAGAAAACATATCGCAGTTGTTCTTGATGAATATGGAGGAACAGAAGGTATTATCACAAGAGAAGACATTATTGAAGAATTAGTCGGCGAAATTTGGGATGAAACCGATGTTACAAACGAGCCACTTGTTGAACGTAATGATGGATCTTTCATTGTTGATGGTTTGATGAATTTAGAGGACTTTTGCGACGTTTTTGATATTGATTTCGACGAAATTGAAACAGAATATGTCACAATTGGGGGATTTATTATTGAACTCTTGGATGATGAGTTCGCGACCTTAAATACGGAGATAACATTTAAAAATTTAGATATCAAAATTATTGCCTTAGGCAAACATAACACTGTTAAGAAATTGCTTGTTATTCCACATAACGGCAACGACGATGAAGATTAAACTTCTTAAAACATTTGACTATTTCAAATGATTTATATATTATAAATTAGCAACACGAAAGGAGAACAAAGATGTTAGCTTGGTACGATTGGACTTTATTAGCAGTTAGTATTATCATTATCGTTCTTTGTTTATTACAAGGTGGTAAATCAGAAGGTGCTTCCGGTGCGATTACTGGTGGTGGACTTAACGTCTTTGTTAAAACCAAAGAAAGAGGCGCAGAAAAAGTTGTTTCAATTCTCACACTCTGCTGCGCGATTGTCTTCTTCCTTCTCGCTGTATTAATTTACACATTAACAACTACTGCATAAGCTAAGATACAAAAAAACTTCTGGGTCGCATTTCAAATCCCAGAAGTTTTTTGTTACTCTTTTTTAATGTTTTTTATTTGCTTAAACCATTAATTAGGTTGATCGCACCGAAGACGATTAAGGCGACACCTGCGATAATGTAGATGAAACCTTTTGTTTCAGCATGGAAGATTAAACCTAAGATACCTGCCGCTAAAAGAAGTCCACCGATAACAAATGCAAGAACAATGTATTTTGTTGGCGCTTTTTTAACGCAGAAGACAACGGCTTTAGTGCAAACCGCAACGCCGAATGTTAAAACGGTAATTGCGATAACGTGAACCAAGATACCTGGAAGAAGACTGGTGTTAATGCATAAAGCAACACCAAACGCAATTGCAATCGCGCCAGTTAAATAACCGCTATCCAAGAAATTATAAGTGGATTTAATTAAGTTAGTAACGATTAAAATACCACCTAAAATAAATAATGAAACAGCAACGATGATAGAGAATACTTTATCTAAAGAACCCTTATCAATAATTGATAAAATTACTGTGACAATACCAGCGATAGCAAGAATTGCTCCACCAAATATTTGACTCCATTTATCTTTTTTAATTAACTTTGCCATAAAATTTCCACCTTTCTAAAATAAATTATAGCAAAGTGTTTAAGAATGATGGTAAATTTTGTAAAATATTTACAAATCGAGGAAAAAAATTATGCAAATAGAAAGATTAAGAAAATATGCGAGACTTATCGCTGAAGTAGGTATTAACACCCAAAAGAAAGAAGAAATTTGGATTAACGCGGATTTAGACCAACCTGACTTTGTCGTCATGGTTATGGAAGAATGTTATAAACTTGGAGCCAGAAAAGTTGTTATCAGATGGTCATATTCTAAAACTGTTCACCCAACATATAAATACGCTTCTATAAGTGAACTTTCTAAAGTTCCTTCGTATGAAAGAGCAAGATATAAATATATGTCTACAAAATTCCCAAGTATTATTCATATCATTTCCGATGATCCAGATGGTTTAAAAGGAATAAATCAAAAGAAAATGGCAAAGGTTAGAATGAAATCTTATCCAATCATTAAACCTTATCGCGATAAAATGGAAGACCGTTATAAATGGTGTATCGCTGCTGTTCCTGGATTAGGATGGGCAAAGAAAGTATTCCCAACTCTAAGCAATGAGGACGCTATTGAAGCTTTATGGGAAGCGATCTTAAAAACTGCTAGAGTGGACGATAATGATCCTATTAAAAACTGGGAAGAACATAATGCCTTCTTACATGCTCAAAAACATAAATTAAATGAATTAAATTTAGACAAATTAATTTATCACGCTTCTAACGGAACAGATTTTGAAGTTACATTAATTCCTAATAGTAAATGGGGTGGAGGATATGACCTTACCCATGATGGAAGAAAATATAATCCTAATATTCCTACCGAAGAAATCTTTATTTCTCCATACGCTGGAAAATGTGAAGGCACACTAGTGGCCTCTAAACCTCTTTCATATAATGGTGAAGTTATTGAAGATTTCTCGTTAACATTTAAAAATGGAAAAGTAGTAGAAGTTAAAGCAAGAAAGAACCAAGCTTTATTAGAACAAATGGTTTCCCTTGATGAAGGGGCAAAAATGCTTGGTGAAGTAGCTTTGGTTCCATTTAATTCTCCAATTAATGAAACTGGCATTTTATTCTATGACACATTATTTGATGAAAATGCCTGCTGTCACTTCGCTATTGGGGCAGGATTCCCAATGACAATCGAAGGAGCAGCGGATTTAACACCAGAACAAATCAAAGAAAAAGGAATCAATGATTCCATGACTCACGTTGACTTTATGATTGGCACGAGCGACCTTTCTATCGTCGGAATTACAAGAGAAGGTAAAGAAATTCAAATCTTTAAAGATGGAACTTGGGCTATCTAATTAGATTCTTTCTAAGTCTAATAAATTTTTAAATTCAATCTTAAGTCCATTAACTAAAATTAACGTTTTATTAAAAGCGTCAATCTTAAATATAGGAGAAATTAATTTGATGATTTCTCCTTTTTTATAATATGTAATTTTTAATTCTTCGTTTTGGTAATTAACTAAAATTTCGTTAATTTCATCGGCTTTTTCCTGGAAAATTCTTGGTTTTTCAATTTTTTCCCTTTCTTTTCTTAGCTCATATAACTTCTCGTATTGGTCCGTTAATGTCTTATACGGGGCCCACTTTTTCATACCTCTTTCCATTATTTTCTATGACCCCCAATCTGCGAATGTCTTTCCTTAATAGTGGAGTTTTCAAAAAGAGAAGATGCACGTAAAACAGCGTTTTTACCATAACGCATTTGTATCTCATCAAGTGTTTTTTGTAGCGACCTTCTTTCCTTTGCTTCTTCTGGATCTTCAAAAAGGTTTAACTGTTCATAATCAGGGATTGGAATTAATTTGTGAAAGTTAAGCCCCACTCTTCTAATAGGGAAATCTTGAATAAATTTATCAAATATAACCATTAATGCATCGTATAATATTGAACTTTCATTCGTGGGTCTATTAAGCGCTAATTGACGAGAGAACCCACCTTCTTTTGAATAACCGATATATAAGGATACCCCATTTGCGACTTTTCCTTCTAACCTAAGTCTTAAAGATAGGTCATCACTCATTTCTCGAATAATAAGAGGTATTTCATTTTTTGTATAGTCTTTAAATAAGACTTGTCCGATTGATAAGGAACGATCTTTAGGAATATATTCCTCTCTTATATAAGATTCATCAATGCCGTTCGCGTGGTTAATAAGTTGTTCACCCATAACACCGAATTGTTGGATAAAGTATTCTTTCGAGGATAAAGCGATATCTTCCACTGTAAATAGCCCCATCGCATTTAAACGAGCTTCCATTCTTTCTCCTATGCCCCATATCTTTGATAGAGGAGTAATGGGCCAAAGTTTTGTTTTGATGTCTTCTTTATTCATAACTGCGATTCCTGAAGGTTCGTGCTTTGCATAAATATCTAACGCAACCTTTGAAAGGAAGAAGTTAGGACCAATTCCAGCAGTAGCGGACAATCCAGTTCTTTCTTTAATGGTATTTAAAATAAATCTAACTAATTCAAAAGGATTCATTTTGTAATATTTCAAATAAGAAGTCATATCTACGAATGCTTCATCAATAGAATAAACATGAATATCTTCCTCAGAAAAGAAATCTAAAAGTATAGAGATAACTTCACTTGATTTTTCTATATATCTTTCCATTCTAGGAACCGCATATACATAATTGAATTTTTTTGGTAAATCTCTAATTCTTAATCTAGATGGCACCCCATGTTTTTTAAGATACGGAGTAACGCTTAAAACAATCGTGTTTTTGCCTCTTTCCTTGTCACACACAACAAGAGGGGTAGTAAAAGGATCTAACCCCCTATCAAGACATTCAACAAACGAATAAAAAGCTTTTAAATCAATAACCGCGATGTTTCTTTTTGTTTTCATGTGTTGCAATTATATATAGAAAAAAATAAATATAAAAGTTAAAAACATAGACACTGTTATAAAATAAAAACCTACATTATTAACATGTGGTGTAAAATAAAAAAATCGTTTAATTTCTCTTGTGTGTTAACTACGAGAAACAGCGGTTATTTTTCTATAAAAATTCCTAAAAATAAGAAGGTCAATATGCTAAAATATACCTACAATATTTTGGAGGCCTTTTATGTTAGAAATTATCATTGTTGTTTTATGCTCTTTATTAATCTTAATTCTTATTGGTTTAACTATCTTTCTTGTTATTAATTCTAAGAAACACGCTGGTAACCCAGAAGTTGCTTCAAAAGAATTAGGTGCGATAAGCGAGCAAATTAAATTAATGTCTTCCGCGATTGAAAAAGACATCCAACTTTCTATCGCGAAGGAAATGATTAAAATTAGTGAACAGGCTAGAAAAACAAGCGAGTCCGACAATGAAAAACTTGAAAGATTCCAAAAGAACATTACTGAATCTTTAAATAATCGTTTTGATGCATTAAATAAGCAAATCGACGATAAAATGCACAAAATTAACACTAAAGTCGAAGAAAAATTATCTGAAGGTTTTAAAGGTACAAGCGAGACAATGGCGCAAGTAAGAGAACGCTTGCAAGCTATTGATGACGCACAAAAAAATATTGAAAAATTATCTACAGATGTTGTCTCTTTAAAGTCTGTTTTGGAAGGCAATCAAACAAGAGGCCAATATGGAGAATACCAACTTTCAATGGTGCTTCATAATGTTTTTGGAGACACAATTGGTTGTTATCAAGAACAATACACAATTAAAAAAGGCAAAGACGGGAATGATGTTCGCGCTGACGCTGCTGTCTTTTTGCCAGAACCAAACAAAATGATTTGTATTGATTCTAAGTTCCCATTCCAAGATTATTCTAGAATGTTTGACGCTTCAACAGACGAAGAAAAAGAAGCCTACAAAAAAGAATTCGCTTCAGCGGTTAAAAAACATATAACTGTAATTAAGGATAAATATATCATTGAAGGTAAAACCGCCCCTGAGGCATTAATTTTTATTCCAAACGATGGAGTGTTTGCTTTTATTCATCACGAACTTCAAGACGTCGTCGAACACGCCAGAGATAAAAGAGTTATTCTTACCTCTCCAAGCACACTCCCAGCTATCTTAGTCACTATCAGCATGGTGAGAGTAGAAGCGGAAAGAGCAAAAAATGCAAGAGAGATTTCTAAACATTTACAAAAACTTGGAAAAGATTTCGAAATGTTCGCACGTGAATGGAATACCCTTTCAGATCAACTTGATAGAGCAACTAAAACACGTGAAAAACTTGATTCAAGAGTTGATAGAATTAATAACAAATTTGAATCAATTAAAGGTTCATCACCATTAATTGAAGAAAAAACTGGTGAAGACGAATAGAAAAACACTTTTTATTATTTAAAAATAAAAATAAGTTGATATAATAAATGTGCTTTGGGCCAATAGCTCAGTTGGGAGAGCGCATCGTTCGCAACGATGAGGTCGTCGGTTCGATCCCGATTTGGTCCACCATTTATGAAAGTAGAACCAATGGCAAACATTGGTTTTTTATATAATGGTAATTTCACTTTCTAAAATAAAAATACTAACAAGCATTAAACTTTGATATGTTATCATTTATAAATAAAAGGTATATCGGATGAAAAAACTAATAAAAGAAAATAAATCTATATTTGTAAGGCTTGTTGTTATAGCCTCCTTAATTGTTTTTTTAATTGTACTAGGCATTTTTCAAAATAACCCTTTAATATGCGAATGGTGGACTAGAAATATATCGAGATTTTTCCAAACGACTGCTGGATTTCTATTTAAATATATCCCTTTTTCAATTACTGAATTATTTGTGCTTTCTTTAATAGGTGTAACAATTTGGTTAATAGTGTGGACAATAATCTCACTAGTTAAAAAGAGAAAAAAGTTTGCTTTATCAAGAACGATTGATATCACTTTAATCTATGTAGCTTTTATTTTTTCTTATGTTTCAACGACCTCACTTGCTTACTATAGAGCGGAATTGCCAATTCCTCTATACGAAGAAAAGGTAGAAAAAAGTGAATTTGTGCCTATTGTTTCCTATTTTTTAGAGGACTATAACTACTGTTCTAGCACACTTTCGTATAACGAAGATGGCTCCCTTATTATGCCTTATTCCGCGTCTAAATTATCTCGAATTATTGAAGAAGAATATAAAAAAGTAGATGATTCATATTTCTCTAGTTTTACAACATATATGAAACCGTTAGCCACTAGTTTTCTCTTCAGAGAATTCCATATTACCGGAGTATATTTTGGTCCATTTGGAGAATCAAATTACGATTATTTAATGACTACTGCCGAATACCCGTTTACATTTGCTCACGAGATTGCTCATTCTAAAGGAGTAATGAGAGAAAATGATGCCCAGCTTATGGCGGCCTATATTTGTTTAAATAGCAAAGATCCTTATTTAAGATATTCTGGTTATATTTATACTTTTACTTCTTTATTAAATCTCGCTAGATACACAGGTAATAAAGATGATTATAAAAATTTAGTCAATCAATTAGATGAAGATATTATCAAAAATTTAAACCAAATTAATAAGTACTGGGCAAGTCATGATTTACTTAATGAAATCGCGGAATTCTTTAATAATTTGTATTTAAAAATATTTGGCAATGATTCTACGGGTGGATATGATGATACACCTATAATTATCAATCCAGGCACAAATGAAATAACCTCATTTTCTAGATATCAAAAATTGTATTTTAATATTTATTACAACTAAATATAATAGTAATATAATAAGAAACAAGGAGATTTATTATGTCTGAAAAAGAAAATAAACAAGTTAAAAAATGGAAATGCACTCTTTGCGGATTTATCTATCCTCTTCCAGAACTCCCAGAAGATTATGTTTGTCCTATCTGTGGCGCGGGCAAAGACGCATTTGAACCAGAAGAAGAATAAGAGAAGGGATTTATCCCTTTTTCTTTGTGACATAAAATCAAGGTTATGAGAAATTTAAAGTTATTAGTTTTATCAATCGCTGCAGGTGTTTGCATTGGTTTTGGCGGCATGCTTAATATTATGTGTATCGCTAACAAATTAAACATTTTAGGCGGAATCTTATTTAGTGTTGGATTATTTTTAATCTGTGTTTTTGGTTTTAAATTATTCACTGGTCAAGTTGGTTATCTTTTTGCAAAAGAAAACAAATTATCCTTCTTAAAAGAATTATTAATTTTCTATATTGGTAATGTTATAGGTGCGGTTGGTTTTGGATCAATCTTGCGTCTTACTGGTATTTTAGAAAACGATGTTATTGAAAATGTTGCTACCGAATTAGCGCAACACAAACTCGTTAGATTTAATGCAGCAGATTCATTCGGTCAAACATTCTATAGTATGTTAATTTTAGCATTTTTCTGTGGGGTTCTTGTTTTTCTTGCTGTTGATATTTTTAGAAGAGAAAATATTCACCCATTTATTAGAACTCTAGGTTTAATTGTTTGTGTTGGAGCTTTTGTTATTTCAGGGTTTGAACACTGTGTCGCTGATATGTTCTATCTTGGCTTTTCTGGCGACTTTTTTGAAGCTCACGCTCTTAATGCTTTAGTGTCAATTTTACTCGGTTCAACCGGTAATATTTTAGGTGCTTTTGCAACATATTTTGTTGTTAATCTTGCAACTAAAAAATAATCAATTATTATCAAAATAAAAGAAACAACTGCGTTTTTGCAGTTGTTTTTACTATATTTTTAAGATATCTATCACGACATCAATCATCTTTTCGAAGTCTTGGATTACAAGGTATTCATATCGTCCATGACAGTTATAGCCGCCTGTTCCTAAGTTAGGTGTAACCAGACCCATTTTAGAGAATGTCGCTCCATCAGTTCCACCTCTTATAGGAGCAGATTTTGGCTCTAATCCGTTTTTAATCATAGCTTCTTTAGCTTTCTCAATAACAATAGGTTTTTTATCTACATATTCTTTCATATTTGAATATGAATCATAGATAATCGCTTTAGATTTCGAACCTGGATATTTACTATTTAGTTTTTCGATAGATAGGTTAATTATTTCTACTCTTTTATTTAATCTATCTATATCAAAATCTCTTAATATCATTTCTGCTTCTAAATATTGAGAATTTCCATTTACATCATCAATATGCCAGAAACCTTCGTATCCTTCTGAATGATATGGGTTGTCATTTTTAGGCAATTCATTTAAAAATTCGTTTAATAATAAAACCGCGTTAATTAATTTATCTTTCCCACTTCCTGGATGAATAGCGATACCTTCAAAAGTTAATTTAACTCCTTTAGCGTTAAAGTTCTCATAATTGATATATGAAATATCTCCTCCATCAATCGTATATGCATATGAGGCGTTCATTTTCTCTAATGAAAAATATCTTGCTCCTCTTCCAATTTCTTCATCACATGTGAATGAAATGGCAATTGGATGATGTTTGATTTCTGGGTGAGAAATTAAATAATCAACTGCACCCATTATGATTGCAATTCCCGCTTTATCATCTGCACCTAAAAGTGTGTCGCCAGAAGTGGTCACTAAATCTTTTCCGATATGTTTTAAAAGAGTTGGGAATTGTTTGCTAGATAATGTATATTCATCATTTAATTTAATATCTTGTCCGTTATAAGAAAGAATTATTTGAGGTTTAACATTTTCTCCGCTTATATTCGTTGCAGTGTCAACGTGTGCATTTAAACCAATAGTCTCTCCTTCTCCATCTATATGAGCGTATAAATTGCCATATTCATCAATAAAAGCATTATCAATTCCTAATTCTTTTAATTCTTCTAAAAGTACCTTCATCAAATCTAATTGAATAGCGGTTGAAGGGATTGCTTCACTTTTATCATCAGACTTCGTGTTGATTTTCACATATTTTATAAATCTATCAATTGCCTTCATATCTAAACCTCTTAATTATTGTCATTATACATTTTTTATATTTTCTTTAAAAAAGAAATAACAATAATTTATTATTTACGTTATTATAGTATTACTTATGAAAACTAAAAAGATCGCTATTTTATCTATATTTATTGCCTTATTAAGTCTTACAAGTTGTAATTTTGATTTCTTTTTTGGGTCAGAAACTGATTCAACTCCTTATCCTAGCGAAGAGGAAGAAAGTACACCTCAAAACGCAAATTATTATCGTGCGGATAGAAGCATTGATACCTATTACACAGTAGGTCAACATAGCGCTTATGGCCAAACACATCCAAAAACACTTGGTCAAGCAAAAACATTAGTTGTACCTATTGCTATTAAAGGCTATGAATCTACCGCGAACGAAACAACAAGAAGTAAGATACAAAAGGCATTCTTTGGAACCTCTAGTGAAACTGGATGGGAATCTGTTTCAACATACTTTAATAAAGCTTCATTTGGACAATTTGAACTAGAAGGTGAAGTTACACCTTGGTATAATTCGAATCTATCTCCAAGAGAAATAGCAGCAAAAGAAGATAGTAAATATGGTGATGGTGGAACATATTATCTTTTAGAAAAAGTTTATTCGTGGTTAAGCACGCAAGGTTATAATCTCAAAGATTATGATTTAGATAAAGATGGTTATATTGACTCGATTTGGATGATTTATGGTTGTCCAAATGGTTCTAATTCAGTTTTAGTCCCAACAGATACTTTCTGGGCATTTTCTTTCGTTGCGTATAACTTTATGAACGATAAAGATGTTAATAAGCCTGTTCCTAATACATATGCATGGGCTTCTTATGACTTCATGGACGAAGGGGAAAGCGTTGGAATTGAAATTGACGCACATACATATATTCATGAAACTGGCCACGTATTAGGGTTAGATGATTATTATGATTACGATAGTGTCCATAGTCCTTTAGGTGCAATAGATATGCAAGATAATAACGTAGGTGATCATAATGCTTATTCCAAAATGGCTTTAGGCTGGTCACGTCCTTATGTTGTTACAGGTGATTGCACGATTACAATCAAACCTGCTGAAAGTAGTGGTCAATGTATTTTATTAAGAGATCCAAGCTCACCATATAACGGAAATGCTTTTAGTGAGTACCTTTTATTAGAATTATTAACACCTACTGGTTTATGGAAACAAGACGCTACTAAAGCTTATCCTTCAATCCGCTCAAAAACATTTACTCAACCTGGCGTTAGATTGATGCATGTTGACTCTCGTTTGATTGATTACAATAACAATTTTGTTACTAAAACATCTTCAAGAAATTTATATTCTGTTGCTTATTCAAATACACCTAGCGACTCATATTCTAGCGGCACATCTTCTTTAAGAGATGATCTAATTGCTCTTATTCCAGCAAACAACGACACAATATTCCAAAGTAGCGCTAATAGAGACGCAGTTGCTACTAACGCTAGTTTGTTCTCGACAGGTGATAAATTCACTATCAACGATTATTCTTCGTTCTTTAGAAACAACCAATTGCACGATGGAACAACTATTCCATTTGAAGTAACTTTTGATAGTGTTACAAGCGAATCCGCTACAATTACATTTAAGGTAATTTAATATGGAAATTATTTATAAGAAAAAAGTAATCGAAATTATAGAACAATTAGGTGAAAAATCTTATCGTGTCACTTTTAAAGGTAAGACATATTTTATGAAGAAATTCGATAACAAAAATGAATTTATAAATTATATTGATTGTTCAAAATATCTCAAAAATTGCGGGGTTTTGCTTCCAAAAATCTATTTTAAAGACAAAAAACAGTTATTTGTTCTATCTGAGTTTATAGAGGGAGAAAGCCCATTATTATATTTAAGCAAAGGGCCTCTTGATGAAGTTTATTATAAGTCAATATTTAACATCGCATTTAGATCAAAAATCGAAGGTATTAATCTTAATTTTTCTCCAGAAAATTTTAAGCTTAAAAATGGAAAACTTGTTTATCTAAATATTCAGTTTGAAAAATATAGTGAAGATAGAAATTTTGTTAATCATTATGTTAAATTATGGTTTCACACAAAAGAGTTAGTGGAACATTTAAAAGAGTGTAACTTACCAACAGAATGCATTAAGTTGAAAGAAGAATACGAAACTAACAAAGAGTTAGTGTTAGCAACAATAAAATATTATATGTAAATTATGGTGTTGTCCTTGATTAACCACCATCAAAACAAGGAGGGAAACATGAAAAGTTTCAAAATTAATAATATAGTCGACAACGGACTTGTCGCTGCATTATATGTCACAATATCGTTAATAACCTACCCATTATCTTTTGGAATGGTTCAATTTCGTGTTGCAGAGATATTAATGCTTCTTTGCTTTTTTAGGAAAGATTTCGCTATTGGATTAGTATTTGGGTGTGTTATCACAAATATTGCAAGCTTTTCCCCTTTAGATATTTTATTTGGTTCTTTAGCAACTTTGTTGTCTTGTTTGGTTATTATGTTTAGCAAACACCTTTTTATAGCCATGCTAGCACCAATTGTATTTAATGCTTTTATCATTGGCTTAGAACTTCATTACTTATTAGGAGAACCGATGTGGATGGCGATAGGTTTTGTTGCACTTGGAGAAGTTGTTGTTATGGTAGTGGGTTACATAATTTTTATGTTCTTAAAACGAAACAAAAACTTTATGAGTATTATTAAGGCTAATCAAAATCTTGATTTCAAGATTTAAATCTATATAATGAGTTGGTATGAAAAATTTTTATTTAGAAATATTACACATCGATAAACAAACAGGTGCAAGATACGGTATCTTACATACTCCACATGGAGATGTTGAAGTTCCTATGTTTATGCCAGTAGGCACTCTTGCTACAGTTAAAACACTTTCACCAGAAGAATTAAAGGAAATGGGTAGTGGTGTTATTTTATCTAACACCTATCATTTATCAATTCGTCCAGGTGCTGATATCGTTCAAAAAGCTGGAGGTTTGCATAGTTTTATGAATTATGACGGACCAATTTTGACCGATTCCGGCGGTTTCCAAGTTTTCTCTTTAGCAGAAAAAAGAAAGATAACTGAAGAAGGTGTTACTTTTAAAAATCATTTAAGTGGAGAGAAAATGTTTTTCTCACCAGAAGTCGCTATTGGGATTCAAGAGAAGCTCGGGGCAGATATCATTATGTCTTTTGATGAATGTATCCCATATCCTGCTGACTATGATTATGTAAAGAAATCTACCGAAAGAACTTTAAGATGGGCGAAAAGAGGAAAAGATGCTCACACTAGAGAAGATCAAGCTCTTTTTGGTATTGTTCAAGGTGGAGATTATCCAGATTTAAGAAAAATGTGTGCAGAGGAATTAGTGAAAATGGATTTCCCTGGCTATTCAATTGGAGGAACCTCTATTGGAGAGCCAAAAGAAGTTTGTTTCAGAATGATTGACTATGCGATTAAATACTTACCTAGCGACAAGCCTAGATATTTAATGGGCGTTGGTTCATTAGATTATTTGCTTGAAGGTGTCGCTAAAGGGGTAGACATGTTTGATTGTGTCTTACCTACAAGACTTGCAAGACATGGAGCTCTTATGACTTCAACTGGTAGAGTTAATATTAGAGATGCAAAATACAAGGAAGACTTTTCGCCATTAGATCCTAATTGTGATTGTTATTGCTGTAAAAATTACACAAAAGCATATTTGAGACATTTATATGTCTGTGATGAAACATTTGGTAAAAGACTTCTCTCCTATCATAACGTTAGATTTTTAATAAAAGTTATGGAAGGAGCAAGACAAGCTATTAAAGAAGATAGATTTGGCGATTATAAAACCGCAGTTTTAGCGGCTTTCGGAGATAAAAGAGGTTTCTAATGGATATTAATTTATTTGATTTTTATCTACCAGAAGAATTAATTGCTCAAAAGCCCGCTGATAAAAGAGATCATTCAAAACTTTTGGCGATTAATAAAATTAATCACACCTATGAAGATAGAAATTTCTTTGATATTTTAGAATATTTAAGACCTGGTGATGTTCTTGTTAGAAATAACACAAAAGTTATTCCTGCTAGACTTTTAGGCGTAAAAGAAGTTACAGGTGCTAAATGCGAACTATTACTTTTACATCGTGTTAAAGGTGATGTTTGGGAATGCCTTTGCAAACCTGCTAAATCACTTAAAGCAGGAGCGGTGGTCAATTTTGGAGATGGCAAATTATTTGCAAAATGCATTGAAGAAAAAGAAGAAGGACTAAGACTTTTTGAATTTTCTTATGATGGTATTTTCTTAGAAGTTTTAGATTCCTTAGGTAAAATGCCATTGCCTCCATATATTAGAGAACAATTATGTGGTAATGATAGATATCAAACTGTTTATGCTAAACACGAAGGAAGTGCAGCTGCACCAACAGCAGGCTTTCACTTTACTCCTGAGCTTTTTAAAGCGATAGAAGATAAAGGAATTACTATAGTTGATGTTACACTACACATTGGTTTAGGTACTTTTAGACCTGTAAAAGTCGAAGACACTAAAGATCATGTCATGCATAGCGAAGTCTATGAAGTATCTAAAGAAGCTGCAGATACTTTAAATAAAGCTAAAAAAGAAAGTCGAAGAATAGTTGCAATTGGAACCACATCGGTTAGAACCCTTGAAGCAAATTATTCTAAATATAATGAATTCAAAGAAACAAAAGAAGCCACAAACATCTTTATTGAACCTGGCTATCAATTTAAGGCTGTGGATACAATTATTACTAATTTCCATTTACCAAAATCAACTTTAATTATGCTGGTTTCTGCTTTCGCTGGTAGAGAATTTACTTTAGAATTTTATAAACACGCTGTAGAAAGTAAATATCGCTTTTTCTCTTTTGGAGATTCAATGATTATTTATGGAAAATAGAAAAAATTATCAAAAAATCCTGCAAAACACTATTGAAAACCTAAATAATAGACCTAAACTATTACTCCATGTTTGCTGTGGACCATGTTCCACAATTCCTTTAAAAATATTTAAAGATCATTTTGACATAACTCTATTTTTCTCTAATTCAAATATATATCCAAAAGAAGAACACGATAGAAGGCTTGGAGAACTTAAGACATATCTTATAAAAAGTCATAACGAAGATATTCCTTTAGTTATTAATGATTATGATGGGGAATCTTTTCACTATATATTAGAACCTTATAAAGATTTAAAAGAAGGCTATGAAAGATGCCGTGTTTGTTTTAAAACTAGATTTATTCAAGGTTTTGAATACGCCTATAAAAACGGTTTTGAATATTTTGGAACGGTTATGACTATCTCAAGATATAAAAACGCTCAAGACATAAATAAAATAGGTGAAAAATTACAAGAAAATTATCCTACTGTTAAATGGTTATACGCTGATTTTAAAAAGAACAATGGATATGAGGATAGTCTTATTATTTGTAAGGATTTCGACCTATATTTTCAAGAATATTGTGGGTGTAAATTCTCCTATTTGTCGTACCTAAAAAAACACCAATAATCGATAGAAAAAAATCAAAAAATGACCCATAAAAAATGGGTTTTTTCTATATTTTTTAATCAAAATATTACCTAATTTACGATAGATTCTGAACCGTTTTTATCTTCTCGCGCAAAATTATTAAAATAATGCTTGACACATATACACGTATAATATAATATTTTAACGTTGACTGCCCGCATTGATGTGCGAGGTTGCAGATACACCCACAGGCGTTGTCATGAAGGTGCATCTGGTAATTCGCTCGGAGCGTCAGCAAGTCAAGCCTGAAGTGATATAGGAGGAAAAAATTTCATGGCAAAAGCAACTAAAATCAGGGTTCGCTTAAAAGCTTACGATCACACTAACTTAGACTTAAGTGCAGAAAAGATTGTAACAGCAGCGAAAAATACTGGCGCCACAGTTGTTGGTCCAATTCCGCTCCCAACGGAAAAACAAGTATTCACGATTTTAAGAGCTGTTCACAAGTATAAGGATTCTCGCGAACAATTCGAAATCAGAACACACAAACGTATTATCGATATTACAAATCCAAAGAAGGAAACAATCGATGCATTAAAGAATCTCGATTTACCATCTGGAGTTGATATCGAAATCAAATTATAAGGAGGTAAGACAAGATGAAAGCTATTTTAGGTCGTAAAATGGGCATGACTGAAGTCTTCGCTGAAGATGGAACAATGTATCCAGTTACAGTCGTTGAAGTCTTACCAAACGTCGTTACACAAGTCAAAACAGTTGAAACAGACGGTTATGTCGCTGTTCAAGTTGGTTACGAAGAAAAGAAAGAAAGCCGCGCTAGCAAATGCGAAAAAGGTATCGCAGCAAAAGCAGGCACAGTTCCTCACCAACACCACCGCGAATTACGTGGCGACGAAATGACTGGTTACCAATTAGGTGACAAGATTACAGTCGATATGTTCAAAGCTGGCGATATCGTTGACGTCATCGGCACAAGCAAAGGTAAAGGTTACACCGGTACCATTAAACGTTGGCATATGTCCATCGGTCCAAAAGGTCATGGTTCAGGTTACCACAGAGGACAAGGTTCATTCGCAAACAATGGTCGTTGCAATAACCGCGTTATCCCAGGTAAACACATGTCTGGTCACCATGGCAACAAATCCGCTACAATCCTTAATTTAACAGTCATCGCTGTTGATGTAGAAAGAAATGCCATCTTAATTAAAGGTGGACTTCCAGGTCCAAGAAAATCACTCGTTATCGTCAGAAGCGCAGTGAAATCACAATTAGGTCAAAAACCAGTTGTCAAAACATTAATCAACCGCGCTCCAGCAGCAGAAGTTGCTGATGAAGCTGCAGAATAATGAACGGAAAGGAGAACAGTAATATGGCAGAAAAGAAAACAGTTACCGTCAAAGTCCTTAACATGGCTGGCGAAAAAGTATCTGACTTAAAGCTTAAAGCAAGTGTGTTCGCAGTTGAACCACACAACCAATCAATGTTCGACGCCGTTCAAGTTGAACAAAGCAATTCTCGCCAAGCTACTGCTAAAACAAAGAAAAGATTTGAAGTTAGCGGTGGTGGTAAGAAACCTTGGAGACAAAAAGGCACAGGACGTGCTCGTGCAGGTAGCACACGCTCACCAATTTGGGTTGGCGGCGGCACAGTCTTCGGTCCAACAGGAGTTCAAAACTTCAAAATCTCCCAAAACAAAAAAGAACATCAACTCGCCCTTAAGAGTGCTCTTAGCTTAAAAGTTAAAGACGGCTTAGTGGTTGTTGATAACATCGCTCTTGATGCAATTAAAACTAAATCCTTCGTTAACTTCTTAGATGCAGTTAAAGTTGAAGGCAAAGCAATCGTTGCAGTCAAAGAAATCGATGAAAACTTATTCGCCAGCGCACGTAACGTTGGATGGGTAAAATTAGTCACATGGGATAACTTAAGCGTCTTAGATCTTCTCAATGCTGATCACTTAGTTATTTCCCAAGAAGCTATCAAAACCGTAGAGGAGGCATTAGCATAGTATGGCAAAGAAAAAGACAACAGAAGCTAAACGCTTCCCAAAAGCGACACAAAAAGACTTCGAAGTTATCATTAGACCAATCATCACAGAAAAATCAATGGCCTTAATGCAAAACGAAAACAAGGTTACAGTTAAAGTTCTTAAAACTGCTAACAAAACCGAAGTTAAACTCGCATTCGAAAGAATCTTCCAAGTGAAGGTCACTGATGTCAAGGTTAGCAACGTCGCTGCTAAATCATTAACTAGAGGTACAAGATATCAAGGTACAACTGCTAGTTACAAAAAAGCAATTGTCACTATCGCGGAAGGCGAAGCAATTGACTTATTCAAGGAATAATCTAAAAGATTACATCCCACAAATATAGGAGGAAAAGAAAATGTCTATTAGAACTTACAAACCTACGACACCAAGCCGTAGAAACATGACAAACTCGACATTTGACGAAATTACGACATCCACTCCTGAGAAAAGCTTATTAGTTACATTATCCAAATCCGGTGGTAGAAATAACCAAGGCGTTATTACCTGCCGTCACATTGGTGGAGGCAATAAACGTAAATACCGTATTATTGACTTCAAACGTAATAAGGACAACATCCCAGCGACTGTCAAAACTGTTGAGTATGATCCAAACCGTAACGCAAACATTTGTTTAGTTGCTTACGCTGATGGTGAAAAGAGATACATCCTTGCACCAAAAGATCTCCACGTCGGAGACAAAATCATCTCTGGTGATGCCTGCGATATTATCGTTGGTAACGCAATGAAGCTTAAAAACATTCCAGAAGGTACACTTGTTCACAACGTCGAATTAAAACCAGGCAAAGGTGGACAAATGGTTAGAGCCGCTGGTGCCAGTGCTCAAGTACTTGGTACTGATGGCAAATATGTCATCCTTCGTCTTACATCCGGCGAAGTCCGTAAGGTTCTCGGCAACTGCCGCGCAACAATCGGTACAGTCGGTAACGAAGATTGGAACCTCATTAACATCGGTAAAGCTGGTAAAACCCGCTGGTACGGTGTTAGACCAACAGTTAGAGGTTCTGTTATGAACCCTTGCGATCACCCACACGGTGGTGGTGAAGGTAAATGTCCTGTCGGACGTGATGCACCAAGAACCCCATGGGGTAAACGCGCATTAGGCGTCAAGACAAGATCAAACAAAAAAGCGTCCGGAAAATTAATTGTCCGTCGTCGCAACAGCAAATAGTAAAGGAGGAAAATGAAATATGGCAAGAAGTCTTAAAAAAGGCGCATTCGTCGATGAATATTTATTAAAGAAAGTCGATGCATTAGATGCAGCCGGTAAAAAAGAAATCATTAAAACATGGTCTCGTAGATCCACAATTTATCCATCTTTCGTTGGCCACACCTTTGCGGTCTATAACGGACGTGAACATATCACTGTCTATGTTACAGAAGATATGGTCGGACATAAATTAGGTGAATTCTCTCCAACAAGAAAATACACCGGACATACAGGACACACCGCTGAAGATAAAGCAGCAGCGGCAGGAAGATAGGAGGTAGTATCATGGCTGAAACAAAAACAACAGGTACAAAGAAAACCACAGCTAAGAAGACAACTAAAAAAGTTGCTGAACCAGTAACAGAAGTTGTTGAAACAGTTGAAACTCCTGTCCAAGAAGCTCCTAAAAAAGCGACAAAGAAAACAACCAAAAAGGTTGATGAAGTTAAAGAAACTAAACCAGCAGTTACTGAAGCAAGAGCAACTGCAACAAACCTCAGACTCACACCAAGAAAAGCAAGATTAGTCATCGACTTAGTTAGAGGTAAAGATGTTAAATTAGCATTAGCTATCTTATCTAATACTAATCGCGCTGCATGTGCGCCTGTAGCAAAACTTATCAAATCCGCAGTTGCAAACGCAACAAACAACTTCGGAATGGATAAAGAAAGCTTATATATCGCATCCATCTGGGCTAACGATGGTCTTAAGATGAAAAGATATATGCCAAGAGCTAAAGGTTCAGCATCTGGCTTAGTTAAAAGAAATTGCCACATCACAGTTGTGGTCAAAATGAGATAAGGAGGGAGTCATTCATGGGTCAAAAAGTAAATCCAGTTGGTATGAGAATTGGCGTCAATCGTGATTGGAATTCACGTTGGTACGCAAATGATCAAGAATACCACGTCTTCTTAAATGAAGATATTAAGATTCGTTCTTATCTTGAAAGTGTTCTTAAAGAAGCTTTACTCTCTCACGTTGAAATCGAAAGAAGTAAAACAGACAAAGGATACAACGTTGTTGTTCAAATCTTCGTTGTTAGACCAGGCGTTGTCCTCGGCCAAGAAGGTAAAAACATCAACAACATCAAAAAACAATTAACTAAATTAGTTAAAAACGCAACAGTTAGAGTTGATGTCGTCGAAGTCAAAAATCCAGATTTAGACGCTCACTTAGTTGCTCAATCAATCTGTGCTCAATTAGAAGCAAGAGCATCCTTCAGAACAGTTCAAAAGAAAGCTATCCAAAGAGTTAGAAAAGCTGGCGCTAAAGGATGTAGAACACTCATCTCCGGTCGTTTAGGCGGCGCAGATATCGCTAGAGGCGAAGGTTATAAAGAAGGTGTTATCCCTCTTCATACCTTAAGAAGTGATATCGACTACGCACACTGCGAAGCTGCTACAACATATGGCCGTTTAGGTGTTAAAGTTTGGATCTGCCGTGGCGAAATTCGTCCAGTTTCTAAAAAAGCAAAAGAAGCGAAAGGAGAATAGCCATGTTACAACCAAAAAGAGTTAAATACAGAAGACCACATATCCTTAAATATGAAGGTCACTCAAAAGGTGGCACAACCGTTAGCTTCGGTGAATACGGTCTTGAAGCCTTAGAAGGTAACTGGGTAACAGCACGTCAAATTGAATCTGCACGTATGGTTCTCTCCCGTTACACAAAAAGAAGCGGTCAAGTTTATATCCGCATCTTCCCACATTTAGCAAAAACTAAAAAACCTGCAGAAGTTCGTATGGGTTCCGGTAAAGGTTCACCAGAAGAATGGGTCGCAGTCGTTAAACAAGGACGCATCATGTTTGAAATCGGCGGTGTCCAAGAAGAAATCGCCAGAGAAGCATTAAGATTAGCATCTTATAAGCTCCCACTCAAATGCCGCGTCGTTAGCAAGAAAGGAGCGTAATTAATATGAAAATTAGTGAAGTTAGAGAAATTCCAACAAGCGAATTACAAGAAAAATTATATGCGCTCAAAGAAAACTTGTTCGAACTCCGCAGAAAGAAAGCTGTTGGTGCCCTCGAACACGGTGAAGAAGTCACAAGAGTTCGTAAAGATATCGCAAGAGTCTTATTAGTTCTTCGCGAAAGAGAACTCGCTGGTAAATAATAAGGAGGAAATTGTAAATGGAAAATGTTAGAACAGTAGCTACTCGTCGTACAATCCAAGGTGTCGTTGTTAGCGATAAAAACGATAAGACAATTGTCGTCCTTGTTGAAACCTACAAAAGACACACCAAATATGGAAAACGTGTTAAATATGGTAAAAAATATTACGCACACGACGAAGCAAACCAAGCACACGTCGGTGACACAGTTACCATCATGGAAACACGCCCATTAAGTGCATTAAAAAGATTCAGACTCGTTTCAGTTGATAAATTAGCAGTTGAAACAGTTGAAGTTAAAGAAGAAACAGTTGAAACCGCAACTGAAGAAGTCAAGGAGGCTGAATAGTTATGATCCATCGCGAAACTAACTTAAACGTCGCTGATAATTCAGGTGCTAAATCCGTTAGAGCATTCAACCTCTTCGGTGGTTCCTTCCGTAAATATTCTTCAGTCGGCGATGTCATTCTTTGCGCAGTCAAAGATGCTATCCCAAACGGCAAAGTCAAAAAAGGTGATGTCGTTAGAGCTGTTATCGTCAGAACAAAATACGCAATCAATAGACCAGATGGTTCTACAATTGCCTTCGATGATAACGCAGTCGTCATTGTTAATGATGAAAATAACCCAGTCGGTACACGTGTCTTCGGACCTGTCGCCCGTGAGTTAAGAGAAAAAGGTGTTGAAGGATTTATGAAAATCGTCTCTTTAGCACCAGAAGTGTTATAAGGAGGAAATAGACTATGAACCTATTAAAAGGAGACAAAGTCATCGTTATTAGCGGCGCTGATAAGGGTAAAGTAGGCGTTATTCAAAGAGTCTACCCAAAACTCAATAAAGTTGTCGTTGAAAACGTTAACGTCCACAAAAAACACAAAAAACCAACACAAGCCAATCCTGAAGGCTCCATCGTTGAGATTTATGCTCCAATCGATGCAAGTAACGTTATGATCGTCGATCCAAAAACCAAAAAAGGTACAAGAATCGGACATAAAGTTGTCAAAGGTAAAAAAGTCCGCGTTACAAAAGCAAGCGGAACAGTGTTATAGGAGGTAATTAGTAATGGCAGAAGAAAAGAAAACAACCGGTACTAAAAAAACTACTAGCACTGGTACAAAGAAAACAACAACTACTAAAAAAGTAGCAGCAGTTGAAACACCTGTCGAAACACCTGTTGAAACAGCTCCAAAAGCTAAAAAAGCTACAAAGAAAGCTCTTCCACAAGGTGCTGCAAACCGTTTAAAAGACAAATACAACACAGTTGTCAAACCAGCATTACTTGAAAAATATCACTATTCTTCAGTTATGCAAATCCCAGCTGTTAACAAAATCGTCATTAATATCGGTGTCGGTGATGCAACTCAAGATTCCAAACGCTTAGAACAAGCTGTTAACGAATTAACATTAATCGCTGGTCAAAAACCAGTCATTACAAAAGCGAAAAAATCTATCGCTTCATTCAAACTCCGTGAAGGTCAAGAAATCGGATGTAAAGTTACATTAAGAGGCGTCAGAATGTATGAATTCCTCGATAAATTAATTTCCATCTCACTTCCACGTGTTCACGACTTCCGTGGTGTTAGCCGCAACGCCTTCGATGGCCGTGGTAATTACACCTTAGGTATCAAAGAACAATCAATCTTCCCAGAATCGAATACGATAAGATTACAAAAATTCGTGGTATGGACATCGTTATTGTCACTACCGCAACAACAGATGAAGAAGCATTTACCTTATTAGAATTATTAGGTATGCCATTCCAACGCTAGAGAAAGGAGTCTAAAACATGGCAAAAACAAGTAAGAAAATTCGTTGTGCTCGTCCACAAAAATTCAAAGTACGCGAATACACACGTTGCGAACGTTGCGGACGTCCTCACTCAGTGTATTCAAAATTCCATCTTTGCAGAATTTGCCTTCGCGAATTAGCGTATAAAGGTGAAATTCCAGGCTTAAAGAAATCATCATGGTAATAGGAGGTAAATATAGTTATGATGTCTGATCCAATCGCGGATATGCTTACAAGAATCCGTAATGCAAACGCTCTCAAACACGAATCTGTTAAAATGCCTTCTTCCAAGATGAAAGTCGAAATCGCAAAGATTCTTAAAGAAGAAGGATTCATCGTTGACTACAAAGTTAATGGTGATGTCAAAAAAGAATTAACAATCTCCTTAAAATATGCAGAAGATGGCACACGTGTCATCACCAATCTTAAGAAGATTTCTAAACCAGGTCTCCGCGTTAACGTTTCCTGTGAGAAACTCCCACGCGTCTTAAAAGGCTTAGGTATCGCAATCATTTCCACAAGCCAAGGTGTTATGACTGACGCAAAAGCAAGAACACTCGGTATCGGTGGTGAAGTGATCGCATTCATTTGGTAGGAGGATAATTTATGTCACGTATTGGAAATAAACAAGTCGTCTTACCAGCAGGTGTTACAGTTAATGTTAATGGTAATGTCGCTACAGTTACTGGTCCAAAAGGTAGCTTAGATGTCGTTATCAACGAAGGCATTACATTACACCAAGAAGGTGAAGTTGTCACCTTCACTCGTGCAAACGAAAAGAAACAAACAAAACAAAATCACGGCACAACACGCGCTAACTTCTATAACGCAGTTGTCGGTGTCCATGAAGGCTATAAGAAAACCCTTGAATTAAAAGGTATCGGTTATAAAGCCATCATGAAAGGTACAGCGGTTGAAATTTGGGCAGGTTACTCCCACACAACTGTTATCAATCCAGAACCAGGTGTCACAATTACATGTGTATCCGCAACTGAAATTGATGTTACAGGTATTTCAAAACAAGCCGTTGGACAAACAGCCGCTCTTATCCGCGGAGTGAGACCACCAGAACCATACTTAGGTAAAGGTATTCGTTACAAAGGCGAATATGTCGCACTCAAAGAAGGTAAGAAAGCCGGTTCCGGTAAAAAGTAGTAGAAAGGAGACAATAAACTATGATCACAAAGAAATCCAAAAATATCTCACGTGTCAGACGTCACGCCCGTGTCAGAAGCAAAGTTTCTGGTACAGCATTACGCCCAAGATTATGTGTCTTCCGTTCTAACGCTAATATCGAAGCACAAATCATTGACGATGTCGCACAAACAACACTCGTCTCATCCAGCTCAATCGCTTTACATTTAGAAAACGGTGGCAACGTTGAAGCTGCCGCAACTATCGGTAAAGATATCGCAGAAAAAGCCTTAGCAAAAGGTATTGATACAGTCGTATTTGACCGTTCCGGTTATATTTATCACGGCCGTGTTAAAGCACTTGCTGAAGCAGCTCGTGAAGCTGGCTTAAAATTCTAATTAAGGAGAAGTTAAAATGGAAGAAAATAAAGTTATTGAAACTGTTGAAGAAACAGCTGCTCCAGCAGAAACTGCTCCTGCTACACATGAAAGACATGACAGACGCCCAAGAGGCGACCGTAAAGGTGGCCCAAGACGTAACGATAGAAGAGGTCGCGAACCAGAAGTTAAAGAATTCGAAGAAAGAGTCGTATTCATTAACCGCGTCTCTAAAACCGTTAAAGGTGGTCGTCGTATGAAATTCACCGCTTTAGTTGTCGTCGGTGATAGAAAAGGTAGATATGGCTTTGCTTTAGGTAAAGCTGCAGAAGTACCAGATGCTATCAAAAAAGCAACTGAAGCCGCTAAAAAGAACATTCACCATATTAAATTAGTCAAAGGTAAAACACTTTCACACGAAGTCGTTGGACAATTTGGCGCGTGCAATGTTTACTTAAAACCAGCCCCTGAAGGTACCGGTGTTATCGCTGGTGGCCCTGTCAGAGCTATCTTAGAACTCGCTGGTGTTGCTAACGTTTGCTCCAAAGTTTACGGTAGCCGTGCTCCAATCAATGTTATTAGAGCTACAAGCCAAGGTTTAGATAGCCTCAAGAGCTACAAAGAGATGAAAGTCCTTCGTGGCAAAGAATAGTTGTTTACTATAACCAAAATTTATTAGGGAGGTATAACACATGAAATTGCATGAACTTCAATATAGTGAAGGCGCTCGTAAAGCTCACTACCGTAAAGGCCGTGGTATTGGATCTGGCAATGGCAAAACAGCCGGTGCTGGTCACAAAGGTCAAAACGCACGTAGTGGCGGCGGTGTCCGTTTAGGCTTTGAAGGTGGTCAATTACCATTATTCAGACGCTTACCAAAACGTGGATTCAAGAACGTCAATCATATTACATATGCAACTATCAACGTTTCCGTTTTAAATCGTTATGAAAACGGTACAGTTGTTAATCCAGCATTATTAAAAGAAGATGGTATTCTCACAAAAGAATATGATGGTTTAAAAGTTTTAGGCAACGGCAAACTTGAAAAAAGTTTAACAGTCCAAGCCCATAAATTTTCAAAAACTGCTGAAGAAGCTATCTTAGCTGCTGGCGGTAAAGTTGAGGTTATTTAATTATGAAAAAAGTCGTCTCAATCCTAAAAAATAAAGAAATCATGAATCGTATCATGTTTACGATTCTTATCCTCTTTATCTTCCGGATTGGTGCGCAAATTACGGTTCCTGGCGTTAAGCCTGCTGAAAGCTTAAATGAATATCTTCAAGGTAATAATGCCTTGTCGCTTATGAACCTATTAGGTGGTGGAACACTTCAAACGTTCTCAATCTTCGCGCTAGGTGTAAGTCCGTACATCACTGCACAAATTATCGTTTCTTTATTAGCGACTGACGTCTTACCAGCTCTTAGTGAGCTCAAACGTCAAGGCCAATACGGAAGAAAGAAAATGGAACTTGCAACCCGTTACCTAACATTAATGTTAGGCGCGGTCCAAGCCTATGGTATTATCCAAACCATGAGAAGTGGTGGAAATGAATTAATCACATTCACCATGAATGATAACTGGTTAACATATATCTACATCGTTATTGTTATGTTATCTGGTTCAATGCTTGTCATGTGGTTAGGTGACCAAATCTCTGTTAAGGGAATTGGTAATGGTATCTCAATGATTATCTTTGCAGGTATCGTTAGCTCCTTACCATCACAAATGATGACAGCTTATGGAACATGGGTTCAAACCGCACTTGGAACTGGAAAAGAACTCACTGGTATCTTCCAATTCCTCTTATACGTGTTTGCATACTTATTAATCATTGCCTTCGTTACATTCATCGAATTATCGAAGAGAAAAATTCCTGTTCAACACTCAGGAAAATCTGGAGGCCAAACCCAATCAATGGCAAAAGCTTCCTTCTTACCAATTAAGATTAACTCCGCTGGTGTTATTCCTGTAATCTTCGCTAGCTCAATCTTAATGGCACCAAGTGTTATCGCAGCATTCATTGATCCAAATGCCGCTAATGGTGGTTGGACAAATATCTTCAACATTTCAGCATTATATGAAATGCCTTGGTTCAATGGAGGAAAATGGTATATGCCATGGGGATTATTAATCTATATCGTCCTCATCGTCGCATTCACCTTCTTCTATGCGAATATTCAAATTAATCCACAACAACTCGCGGAAAATTTCCAAAAGAACGGAAGTTACATTCCTGGTATTCGTCCTGGTAATGAAACTGAAAGATATGTCAGAAAAGTCCTCAATAGAGTTACAGTTCTTGGCGCATTATCTCTCGTCTTCATTGCTGCCCTTCCACCAATTCTTACAATGACTGGTGTATTCGGACAAAACACTAACCTTGCATTAGGTGGAACAGGTATGATTATCGTTGTTGGTGTTGCATTAGAACTCAGCAACCAAATCGATGGCTTACTTGCGGGTAAATCATTCGAACAAGTTGTTGCCGATGGAGGCAGATAGGGAATGATTAAAAATATCATTCTCATGGGCCCTCCAGGCGCGGGTAAAGGCACGCTCGCGAAAATGCTTCTTAAAGAATATGATTTAGTTCATATTTCTACAGGAGACATGTTTAGAGAAGCAATGAAAGCTAAAACCGAACTTGGTATCTTAGCCGATTCATATATCTCTAAAGGACATTTAGTGCCAGACGAAGTGACAATTGCTCTCGTCAAAGAACGTCTTTCAAGAGAAGACACATTAAAAGGATTTCTATTAGACGGTTTTCCAAGAACTCTTCCACAAGCGGAAGCACTTGAAAAAATCGCAATAGAAATATCCCGTCCAATCGAGGCGGTCATCAACCTCGAATGTGACCAAAAAGAACTTATAAGAAGAATTTCTGGTCGTCGTGTTTGTAAAGTGTGCGGTGCACCTTACCATATCGATACCTTAAAACCAAAAGTTGACGGTATTTGTGATACTTGTGGCGGTCCACTTTATCAAAGAAACGATGATAACGAAGAAAGCTTAAAAGTTCGTTTACAACATTACGTCGTAGACACTAAACCATTAATTGATTATTACGAAGACCGCAATCTTCTAGTCAACTTTAATTCATTAGTCGCTCTAGATGTATTATTCGATGAAATCTCTTCATTTTTGAAAAAGTAAATTTATATGATTATTGTCAAGTCAACAAGGGAAATTGAATTAATGAGAGTTGCCTGTAAGGTAATCGCTAAAGTATTTAACGATATCAAACCTTATATTAAACCAGGTATCTCCACTCTTGAAATCTCTAATATTGCAGAAAAAATCATTCTTGATAATGACTGCACACCAACCTTTAAAGGTTATGGAGGATTCCAAGGGGCAATATGTGTTTCAGTTAATGAGACATTAGTTCACGGTATCCCATCATCTAAAATTATTCTTAGAGAAGGTGATATTGTCTCCCTTGATGTCGGGGCAACATATAAAGGTTATTGCGGAGACGCTTGTCGCACCTATTTAGTCGGAACAGTTAATAGTGAAGCTAAAAGACTAGTAGAAGAAACAGAAAACAGTTTCTTTGAAGCGGTTAAGGTTATTAAACCAGGCGCGACAGTTGGTGATATATCTAACGCAATTCAAAAATATTGTGAGAGTAGAGGTTATTCCCTTCCAAGAGAATTTACAGGTCACGGTGTCGGAAGACATCTACATGAAGATCCAAGTATTCCAAACGTCGGAAATCCTCGAACTGGAGCCATACTTCGAGCAGGAATGACACTTGCTATTGAGCCAATGGTGGCTATGGGGCGTCCAGATACTAGAACTCTCTCTGATGGCTGGACAGTCAAAATGAGAGACGGTAAACTTAGCGCCCATTATGAAAACACAGTTGTTGTTACCGAAGATGGTTATGAAATATTAACAATGTAAAAGGAGAGAACATATGTCAAAACAAGACGTCATCGAAGTTCAGGCGGTCGTTACCGAGACTTTACCAAACGCGATGTTTAAGGTAAAACTCGAAAACGGCGTTGTAATTCTGGCTACCGTTTCTGGTAAAATCCGAATGAACTACATTCGCATCCTACCAGGTGATAGAGTTACAGTAGAAATTTCGCCTTATGATTTAACACGGGGCCGTATAACATTCAGATTCAAATAGAATCTATTAGGAGGAAAAAACTATGAAAGTCAGACCTTCAGTCAAACCAATTTGCTCAAAATGCAGAGTCATCAAAAGACATGGCAAAGTCATGGTCATTTGCCAAGACCCAAAGCATAAGCAAAGACAAGGTTAATAAGGAGGAAAATTAAATGGCACGTATTGTTGGTGTTGATATTCCAAACGATAAGCCAGTATATGTCTCCCTCACCTACATCTATGGTATTGGAGTTCATACTGCAAGAAAAATCTGTTCAGCTGCAAAAGTTGACGAAACAATCAGAGTTAAAGATTTAACTGATGATCAATTCTCTGCTATTCGTAACGAATTAGCAAATTATAAATTAGAAGGTGACCTCCGTCGTGAAGTCGCCCTTAATATCAAAAGATTATCCGAAATCGGATGCTATCGTGGTATTAGACATAGAAGAGGACTTCCAGTCAATGGTCAAAGAACAAAGACTAATGCACGTACCCGCAAAGGTCCAAGAAAAACCATTGCTAACAAGAAGTCAGCTTCACAAGGTTAATATTGAAAGGAGTTTTAGACGAATATGGCTACAAAAACAACTACTCGTAAAAAGAAAGTTAAACGCTCATATACACGTGGTGTTGCACACATTCACGCTACTTTCAATAACACAATCGTCACAATCTCTGACGAACAAGGTAATGTTATCGCATGGTCCAGCGCAGGTGCATTAGGCTTTAAAGGTGCGAAAAAATCCACACCATTTGCCGCTCAACAAGCATCTGAAGCAGCCGCGAAAAACGCATATGATCAAGGATTACGTTCCGTTGACGTTGATGTCAAAGGTCCAGGTCCAGGCCGTGAAGGCGCAATCCGCTCTTTAGCAGTTGCAGGTCTTCAAGTGTTATCCATCACTGATAGCACACCAATCCCACATAATGGTTGCCGCCCACCAAAACGCCCAAGAGGCTAATCGGCTAAAGTAAAAAAGGAGACACAAAAATGAAAATTGCAAATCCATTTGAACGTTTCAACGTTACTCAAGCTGACTATGATGGCACAGAAAATTACGGTCGTTTCGTAATTGAACCATTAGAAAGAGGCTTTGGCTTAACTTTAGGTAACGCTTTAAGAAGAGTTTTATTAAGCGCTCTTCCAGGTGCATCTATTTACGCAATTGAAATCGAAGGTGCAAGACACGAATTCACTGCATTAGCAGGTGTTGAAGAAGATGTTACATCCTTCATCTTAAACCTTAAAGATTTAATTCTTGATATCGACTTCGAAATCGAAGGAAATCAAAGATTAACTATCGATGTTACAGGACCAGCAGTTGTCACCGCTGGCGACATCGTTTGCCCAACAGGAGTTAAAGTTATTAACCCAGACTTAGTTCTCGCTCACGTTACAGAAGGCGGAGAATTCCACGCAGTCCTTCACGCACGTAATGGTAGAGGTTATGTCACAGGTGAACAAAACAAAACTCTCCACCCAAGACTTGGTGTCGGTGTTATCTGCACAGACTCTAACTATTCACCAGTTAGAAAAGCTAATTACACAGTTGAAAACACACGTGTTGGTCACGATTCCCGTTTCGATAGCTTAACATTAGAAGTTTGGACAGATGGTTCAATCACTCCACAAGAAGCGGTTGTCCTTTCTAACCAAATCCTTATCGCTCACTTTGAAAAATTCCTCAACTTAGTTGAAGTCACACGCGATATCAATATCGAAAAAGATGTCGTTACAGTTGAAGAAAATCAATATGAAAACATCATGATTGATGAACTCGATCTCTCAGTTCGTTCTTACAACTGTTTAAAAAGAGCAGGTATTCAAACTGTTCTTGAATTAACAGAAAAAACTGAAGAAGATATGATGAAGGTGAAAAACCTTGGTAAGAAATCACTTAAAGAAATCAAAGAAAAACTTACCTTGTTAGGTCTCTCCTTCAAAGACTTTGAATAGGAGGATAATTTATGCCAGCGCAAGGTAGAAAAAATGTACATGGTAAAACCGGTGTTAGATTTAAAGCCGCTTATACCAAATCAAAATATGAAAACATGCTTCGTAATGTTGTCACTGACTTAATTGTTCACGGACACGTTAAAGTCACTGCAGCAGTTGCAGTTGATGTCGTTAAAGAAGCAGACAGATTAGTCACCCTCACAAAATCTAGCGATGTTATGAACGCAAAAAGACGCGCAGCAGCATTTGTTAGAAACGTTAAAGTTTCCGACGATGTTAACGCAGTTGATCATCTCTTCGCGGTCATCGGTCCAAAATTTGCTACACGTAATGGTGGTTACACCACACAAGTCAAACTTGGAAACCGTCGCGGAGATGACGCTCCAATCGTTTTAGTCGCTTGGGTTGAATAATTTATCAATTTCACAATTTAGAGGTCCTAGGGGCCTCTTTTTTGTTGAAAAGAATAAATATTCATCCATAATTAAAAAGAGGTAAGAACTATGAATGAATTAGAAAAGATGCTAAATGGTCAATTGTATGATCCTAATGATGAACAATTATTAACTTTAAGACGTAAATGTCACAATTTATGTTTGAAATATAATCAAACAAGAGAAGACGAAGATGAATTAAGAAATCAAATCTTAGATGAAATGGGTTTAAATAGAAAAGAAGGAGTTTATCTTCAAGGACCTATCTATTTTGATTATGGCTGTTTTATTTCTTTTGGTAAGAACTCTTATGCGAATTTTAATTTAACAATCTTAGATGTTTGTAGAGTTAATATTGGCGACAATGTCTTTATCGGCCCAAATGTCTCTATTGTTCCTCCAATTCATCCATTACGTTATCAAGAAAGAAATATATATAAATCCGAAAAAGGATATTACACAGATAAAGAATATGGTAAACCTATCACAATCGAAGATAATTGTTGGATTGCTTCAAACGTCACAATTATCGGCGGAGTCACAATTGGTGAAGGCTCTGTTATTGGTGCAGGAAGTGTAGTTACAAAAGATATCCCTAAAAACTCATTAGCAGTAGGAAATCCTTGTAGAGTTATTCGAAAAATAACTGAGGATGATAGGAAATAAAACATTATATTGTTAGATATAGTTGATATTTATATACTATTTAATATATGAAAATAAAATTAAACAGCATTTCTAAAAGATTTTTAATTAACAAAAAAAGAAACCAATATAATTATGTTTTACGCGATATTTCCTACGAATTCGAAAGCGGCAAAACATATTTTATATTAGGACCAAGCGGAAGTGGTAAATCTACTCTTTTAAGTATTCTTGGTTTATTGGACTCTCCTTCTGATGGTGAAATATTATTTGATGGAAACCCAGTTGAAAATAAACAAGAATTTATTAGTCAACATGTCTCTTTTTGTTTCCAAGATTACAATTTATTTGAAAATTTAACTGTTTATGACAATCTTTTAATCTATGAAAGTGATAAAGATAAATTAGATAGTTTGTTAAAATATTTTAATTGTTCTTTTTCTCTTAATATGAAAATTAAATATCTTTCTGGAGGAGAAAAACAACGATTATCTATACTTAGATCATATTTAAAAGGTGGAGATATTCTCTTATTAGACGAACCAACAGGTAATTTAGATTTTGAAAATTCTAAAAAAGTCATGGAATTGGTTCAAAAAATTAGCAAAAACAAAATTGTTATAGTTGTTAGCCATAATCACCAATTAGCGTATCATTTTGGTGATGAAGTTATTTTATTAAATGATGGAACAATATCCGAAATTAAAGAAAATAGACATACTTTAATTTTAGATTTTCCAAATAATGGTAAGGCTGAAATCGGAAAACTTTATGACATTTTATTCAACTATGGTGAATTTGAATGTGAAATCAATGGTGATATTTTTGCAATTAATCGTAAAAACTATATCGAACTTTGTGATAACGTCTATTCAAAAAATCAACGAAAACAAACTCAAATCAGGCTTATTACGACTAGTGAGGTGAAAAAAACATTAGAAGAAGCTGATGGAGTACAATTTAATAAAAAACAATTTTTAAATAAATTCTCATATAAAAATTTATTAGGTAGAATCGGAAGAACTATAGCTACTTTTGTGTCCTTACTTTTAACAACGGTTTCTATCTTTGTATGCTCTAATCTTACTTTTTTTGACACTGATTATCAAAGTGCGAAAATTTTAGAAAACAAACCTGGTTTTGCTTATCAGTTAACAATGCAAACTGACTCAGGTGTTTACTATCGAGGCGCAGCTTTAAATGGACCCGTTAACAAAAACGAAAATTGTTATGTAAATTTAATAACATCTATTTGGCACCCAATCAATCAAAGGAACTATCCTATTTCAATTTATATTACAAAATTGGACACTGTTACAATAGAAGGGAAACGCTATGAAATTCCTGATGACAGTGTACTCTTGTCTGATTATATTGATGGTTATGGAATCGAATTAAATGAATTACCGATCATTAGTCTTAATTTGCCACTTCTTGTTTCTAAGGAAAGAATTCACATAGAGGCAAAATATAAATGGGAAGATAATCCAGACCCAGAAACTGAATCTTTTGGATTTGTTTCATATGATTATTTATTAAGCGAATATGTAAATGCACTTCCTGAAAACACAAAAATGAATTTGAATTGCCCTCAAACTTTTTTTGGTTTTCTTAGACCAAATATTTCTCAATATTTAGGTCAAAACATTATTAAAGGCAATCAAATTCAAAACAAACAAGAAATTATAGTTAGTCAAACAATATACAATAATCTTTTGTCAAAAATGGACGATCCTCTAGGGAAAACGTTTTCTGTTGGAACATTACAAGAAGAAGGGGCATCAAATTTTGGCGATTATATTAATGATTTGCATGATGTTTATAGCGAATACACATTAGTAGGTGTTACGGATGATGAATATTCATTTGTGTATATTCACGAAGACGCCTATAAGTCATTTCTATCCCAATACTTAGTAAATAATGGACTTCCTTTTATTGGTCGAACCAAAATTCATGAAACTATCACTTATTTGCACGATAACAATATTGATCTTTTAGATAGCCCTGTTGCGCGTTTCTATGAATTAAGCGTTTTAGAATTTAATGGCTTTATTATAGCGTTACTCGCTGTATTAGTTATTATTTCCGCGAGCGTTTTGCTTGTTTGGATTACGAACGTTCTTAAAGATAGATTCCATGAATTCGCAATCATGAAGTGTTTAGGATTCAAAAATACCGATATTCAAAAATCCTTTATAAAAATGGCGTCAATTATTTCGCTAGCAGCTTCTTTGATAGGCGTAACCATTGGCGGAATATTATCCGTTGTTTCTTTTAGCTTATTTATTGGTGGTAAGGCTTCATTTAATATTATGACATTCTTTGCTTCCCCATTATCTTTTATAATTCCAATAATGTTTACCATATTGTTTACAGCGATATTTACCTTTATTTATTCAAGAAAAATAAATTCTATAGAAGCTTATGACGCTTTAAAAGAATATAAATAATCCTTCTTTAATTAATTTGTTTGTAATAGAATACTTTTAGAGGTTTTTTACTATGAAAATTAATAAATTGTTAACTATTTGTTGGCAAGGCTTAATGGGACTCTTTGTTGTCTTAGGTGTTATCTTTGCAGGTGTTATCCACGGCAAAGTTGAAGACTTAGGTGTAACATTCCTTCTTTTTGGTCTTATTTGTGTCTTATTAACATCTTTTTCTTGGGCGAGAATTATTGAAGAATATGATTACAGCAGAAGAAAAGAAATCGCCCTTAAAGTTCTTCACTATATCTTAGGTGGCATTGGACTTGCTATTTTATTCTTTGTAGGTTTCTTCGCGATTGTTACATATATGCAAGAAGCTGAACTAGATGAACCAGTTACAAGCGTCACAAAATATTTCTATGGTGGCTTTTTCTCCATCGTGTTAGCGTTAATATTTAATGCTTTATTAAGAAATTTCCCATCTTTATTCCCTGCATGTAGAGATAGATGGCCAAGATTATTCTTTGAAGATTATGGATTTATGATTCTCCTTCCAATTTGTATTGTTGGAACAATTTTCTTATTAACTTTCGGAGAACATTTAACTCTTTATATCTTAATGTTGATTTGGAATTTCGTTGCGATTTTCTTCTTTTTATTTCTTAAATGTCGTTATAACAAAGTTATTTTTGGCTATATCTTATTAGGTCTTACTGCTTTGATTAACATCATCTTTATGGTTTATTATCAATCACAAGTTGATCTCGCTTCACTTATTAAAACAGATGGAACAGTGATGTTCCAATTCACATGCTTTGGCTATTTCTTAATTGCAATGATTATTTGCATCCCATTCTACGCATTAGTAGAAAAGTTCCACACAAAGCTTTCAAGAAACATTAGAAGCATTATATTCTTCATTGTTCCTATTCTTTCTTTTGGACTTCAAATATTAATGTATTTTTACTGGTATATTGCGGTTATTATCGCTATTGCTAGTATTGGTATTGCCTATTTAGTAGCCTTATTTACTCCAAGTTCATACACAGATTATTTATATGTCGATGACGATGGAGATTACTACGTAGTCAGACGTTATTATTAATAAATTTTATTAACCTATACAACTAACGTTATTTTGGTTTATAAAACTTAATAAAAAAGACAAGAACATTAATAAATAAAAATTAAAAACAAGGGGTTTGTGTAGATTTTCTCAAATTTTAAGAGAAAATGTTAAAAAACAAACCCCTTTTTATTAATGCTTAAAAACTATAATCTTTAACCTATTTTTATTATATTTTTAATTATTAAATTAAAAGTTAATAATCTTTTCGTTTATTTTTATATTAAAAAGCACTAAAATTAAAAATGCAATTATTACATTGTAATAAATAGGAGGAATTCACATGGCTCATTTACAAGCTCACGCCGTTAAACAAATTACTGAAATTTGTGAACGGTACAAGAATGAAAGAACTCCACTTATGATGATTCTCAGTGACATTCAAAAAGAATATGGTTACGTCCCTCTTGAAGTTCAAGAATTAGTTTCCACTCTTACTGGTGTCCCTGTTAGTGAGATCTATGGTGTTGTCACTTTCTATTCATTTTTCTCACTTACACCAAAAGGCAAATATGTTATTGGTGTTTGTTTAGGTACAGCCTGCTATGTTAAAGGTGCTCAACTTGTCGTTGATAAGTTTGCTGAAATTCTTGGCATTCAAGCTGGCGAAACAACAGAAGATGGTCTCTTTACTTTAGACGTCTTACGTTGTGTTGGTGCATGCGCTCTCGCACCTGCTGTTAGTATTAATGGTAAAATCTATCCAGCCGTTGGTGTTGATCAATGCGCAAAGATTGTTAACGATTTAAGAGAAAAGGAGGCTGAATAATTATGGCAGATAAAATTTTAACTGCTGAACAACTTAATGAAAAAGTTAAACATTGTTCAGAATGCTTAAATAAAAAATTCCACCTCAAAGATGGCACAAGAGCTATTGTCGTCTGTGGTGGTACAGGATGTTTATCCAGTGACTCCCAAGGCATCTTACATAGATTCCAAGAACTCATTAAAGAAAATGGTTTAGAAGACACAGTTACCGCTAACATCGTTGGATGTTTCGGCTTCTGTAGCCAAGGTCCATTCGTCAAAATTTTCCCAGAAGACACTTTATATACAAAAGTTAAAGTTGCTGACGTTGAAGAAATTTTTGAAAAAGATATTAAAAACGGTGAAATCGTCGAAAGATTATTATTCGTCGATCCAACCACAAAAGAAAAAGTTCAAAAACAAAAAGATATCAACTTCTATAAATTACAAAAAAGAGATATCGCTCTTTATGGTAACGACACAATTAACCCAGAAGATATCAACGAAGCTTTAGGTTATGGCTCATTCAAAGGCTTGGCAAGAGCTCTCACAATGACAAGACAAGAAGTTATCGATGAAGTCTTAAAATCAGGTTTAAGAGGTCGTGGTGGCGCAGGCTTCCCAACAGGCCGTAAATGGCAATTTGCTCTTAACGTTGAATCTAATGAAAAATATGTTGTCTGTAATGGTGACGAAGGCGATCCAGGTGCATTCATGGACCGTTCCATCATCGAAGGTCACCCAATCAACGTTATCGAAGGTATGATGATTGCGGGTTACGCAATCGGTGCATCAAATGGTTATTTCTACATTCGTGCCGAATATCCAATTGCTGTCCAAAGACTTCAAAACGCTATTAAACAATGTGAAGAACTCGGTTTATTAGGCGATAACATCTTAGGTACAGACTTCTCATTTAGATGTCATATTAGACTTGGTGCTGGCGCATTCGTCTGTGGTGAAGAAACTGCTCTTCTTAATTCCATCGAAGGACAAAGAGGTATGCCACGTCCACGTCCACCATTCCCAGCTGTTAAAGGTTTATGGGGAAAACCAACTGTTATTAATAACGTCGAAACACTCGCGAACGTTCCATTTATCTTAAGAGAAGGTGCTGATGCTTACTTAGGTATCGGTACAGAAAAATCTAAAGGTACAAAAGTCTTCGCATTAGGTGGAAAAGTTAATAACGTCGGTCTTGTTGAAGTTCCGATGGGAACAACATTAAGACAACTTATTTATGATATTGGTGGCGGCGTTCCAAATGGTAAAAAATTCAAAGCAATTCAAACAGGTGGTCCATCTGGCGGCTGCTTAACTGAAAAAGACTTAGATGTCCCAATTGATTATGAATCCTTAACCGCCCGTGGTTCCATGATGGGTTCCGGTGGTGCGATTGTTATGGACGAAGATAACTGTATGGTTGACGTTGCTAAATTCTATATGGAATTCATTTGTGACGAATCATGTGGTAAATGTACACCTTGCCGTGTTGGTACAAAACGTATCTTAGAAATTCTTGAAAGAATTACAAATGGTAATGGTAAAAAAGAAGATTTAGACGCCTTAAAAGAATTAGCGGTTGTCGTTAAATCTAACTCACTTTGTGGTCTTGGACAAACTGCTACAAACCCAGTCTTATCAACCATGACTTCCTTCATGGATGAATATGAAGCTCACGTTTATGATAAGAAATGTCCAGCTCACGTTTGTAAAAACTTAATGGAATACTACATTATTCCTGAAAAATGTATCGGTTGTGGCTTATGCGCACGTAACTGCCCAGCAAGCTGCATCGTTAAAACAGATACACCATCAGCGAAAAATCCAAAATTATTCATTCACGCAATCGACGCAGAAAAATGTGTTAAATGTGGTGCATGTATAAGCGGATGCCGCTTCGGTGCAATCATTAAAAGATAAGAAGGAGGAAACTTAAATTATGGCATTAGTAAATATTAAAATTGATGGTCAACCATTCCAAGTTGAATCCGGTCTTACCATTTTAGAAGCCGCAAGACAATGTGGTTTCAATATTCCTACATTATGCGCATGGAATAAAGGTCAATGTTCACAAGCATCTTGCCGTGTTTGTTTAGTTGAAGTAGTTGGTGCTCGTGGATTAGTCGCATCATGTGTCTATCCAGTTAATGAAGGTATGGAAATTATTATTTCCTCTCCAAAAGCAAGCGAAGCACGTAGAGCCTCAGTTGAATTACTCCTTTCAAATCATAGACAAAACTGCTTACAATGCGAAAAGAACGGTCATTGTGAATTATTAGAAGTCGCTAAAATCGTCGGCGCTAGAGATGGCGTTTACGAAGGCGAAATGACACCAGCAACATTTGACGAAGTCGCTCCTGGCTTAGTTAGAGATACCTCAAAATGTATCTTATGTGGACGCTGTGTCACACGTTGTAAAGAAGCTCAAGGTATTTCAATCTTAGGATTTGAAAACCGTGGATTTAATACAATTGTTTCACCAGTTGAAAATAGATCATTTGCTAAATCACCATGTATTCAATGTGGTCAATGTGTAAATGTCTGTCCAACAGGTGCATTACTTGAACATAGTGAAATCGATAGAATCGATGCTGCCTTTAAAGCAGGCAAGAAAGTCTTTGTTCAAACCGCTCCAGCAGTTAGAGCTGCAATCGCTGAAGAATTTGGTTGCCCAATCGGCACACCAGGCACAGGTAAAATGGTTGCTGCTTTACACCGCTTAGGATTCTACCGTGTCTTTGACACAAACTTCGGTGCTGACCTTACAATTATGGAAGAAGCACATGAATTGATGGAAAGAATCCAAAAAGGTAAATTATTACCACAATTAACATCATGTTCACCAGGTTGGATTAACTATCTTGAATATTATTATCCAGAATTAATTCCACACCTCTCAACATGTAAATCACCACATATGATGGTTGGTGCTATTATTAAGAGTTATTACGCTAAGGTTAATAACCTTAATCCAGAAGATATCTTTGTCGTCAGCGTTATGCCATGTACCGCTAAAAAATACGAAAGACAAAGAAAAGAAATGGCAAACGATGTTGATGCCGTTATTACAACACGCGAACTCGCAAGAATGATTAAACGTGCAGGTATTAACTGGAATCGTTTACCAGAAGAACAATTCGACCAAGATTTATTAGGTCAATATTCAGGTGCAGGTGTCATCTTCGGTGTCACAGGCGGAGTTATGGAAGCCGCACTTAGAACTGCCTATTATTGGTTAACTGGAAAAGAATACGATAAAATCGCATTCGAAGAAGTCAGAGGACTTGCTGGTGTTAAAGAAGCAACATTAGATATTAATGGAACAGTTCTTAAAATCGCAATTACCTCTGGTATGAGAAATGTCAAACCTCTCTTAGAACAAATCAAAGCTGGAACATCCCCATATGCCTTCATCGAAGTTATGGGTTGTCCAGGTGGATGTATCAATGGCGGTGGTCAACCATACGTTAAACCACTCTTCTTGCCAAATGAAGATTTAGATATCCTTGATACATATCGTGTAAAAAGAGCAGCAGTCTTATATAGCGAAGATGAAAAACAAGTCTTACGTCAATCTCACAAAAACCCAGATGTCCAAAGATTATATGATGAATTCTTAGGAGAACCTGGTAGTGAACTTGCTGAAGAATTGTTACACACTTCCTATGATTCTCATAGAGAAAATTATCCAGAAGACAAATAATTAACGATTATGGGGCAGATTCAAAATTGGATTTGCCCCTTTTATTCCTTATAGGAAGGAGAAGATTATGAGAGAAGTTCGTTTATATAATTCACTTACAAATAAAATTGAAGTTTTTAAACCTATTAAAGAAAATGAGGTTTCAATGTATGTATGTGGTCCAACTGTTTATAACATCCCACATATTGGCAATATGAGACCAGTTGTCACCTTTGACACTTTAAGAAGATTTTTTAGCTATATTGGATACAAAGTTACTTATGTATCTAATTTCACCGATGTCGATGATAAAATCATCAAACAAGCAGCCATTGAACATAAAAGTGAAAAAGAATTAACAGAATATTATATAAACGAATTTAAAAAAACAATCCACCTTATAGGAAGTCTTGATCCTACTATTACTCCAAAAGTTACAGAATATATCGATAAAATTATTTCTTATATCGACAATCTTATTAAATTAGGCGCAGCGTATGAAAAAGATGGAGATGTCTATTTTAGAGTTAATTCTGTTAAGGACTATGGTAGTTTATCCAATATTAATATTGACGATTTATTAGTAGGAGCGAGAATTGAAGAAAATTCTAATAAAGAATCACCTTTAGATTTCGCCTTATGGAAGAAAACTGATGTTGGTATTAACTGGGATTCTCCATGGGGAAAAGGAAGACCAGGTTGGCATACAGAATGCTGTGTGATGATTGATTCTATCTTTAATAATAAAATCGATATTCATGGAGGTGGATACGATTTAAAATTCCCACATCATGAAAACGAAATCGCTCAATCAGAGGCTACAAATCATCACAAAATCGCCAATTACTGGATGCATAACGCCTTTATTAATATAAATAATGAAAAGATGTCTAAATCTCTTGGTAATGTTATTTATGCGATTGATGTTATTAATAATTTCGGCGGCAATGTCGCAAGATTAGTTATTTTATCAACACATTATCGTTTACCTGTTTCTTTTACAGATGATACGATTAAAGCTAGCCAACAAGAAGTTAATAAATTAGAAACCGTTTATCGTCAATTAGCCCTCAAGCTTCAAACAAGTGAAGCTGACCTTAATAAAGGAGAGGCTAAATATATTGAACCATTCTTAAATGCTTTAAGTGATGATTTGAATACCTCTAATGCTTTAAGCGAACTATATCAAGTAGTAAAAGAGGCAAACATGACTTTAAGAACTAAAGATGTCGATTTAAATAAACTTAATGACATTTTTAAGACCTTAACTGATATGTTTTATGTCTTAGGTTTAAATATTACATATGTCACTCTTAATGATGAGGACAAAGCGTTGTATAATGAATACATCCAAAGCAAAGCAAATAAAGACTTTGCTACAAGCGATATTATAAGAGCAAAATTAATTGAAAAGAAAATCCTTTGAGGTAAAAAATGACCAGCGTTTTTGGAATTGATTATCAAAATTTCATTAATAAACTTTACGCTTCAATAGGTCCTGTATCCATAGTTTTAATAATTATGGCAGCAGCCCTTATTGGAGGTTTTGGTGTTTCTCGAATTTGTAAATTGTTAAAGATTCCTTATGTTACTGGTTATATTATTTTAGGGATTATTTTAGGACCATCACTTTTTGCGATTGTTCCTACCTATATGCTTACTGGAATTAATGATGCGAACGCATTGATAAATGGGGAAACCGTTAAAGTCTCTTTTGCGGGATTATCCTTCATCGGTGACCTTTGTATGGGTTTTATTGCCTACTCTATTGGTAAGTTTTTTAAATTTGAAAAACTGAAAAAAGCAGGCGGAAAAACCTTAATTGTTACAATTTTAACTTCTATATGCGTAGGTTTAGTGGTTGGAGGATTAACCTATATAATTTATGGATTAATCTTTAATGAACCATATAATCTCGCTCCTGCATTTATTATTGGAACAGTGGCAATTGCGATTTCTCCAACAGCAACTTCCACAATTATTAGACAATATAAAGCTAAAGGTAATTATGTAGAAAGATTATTCTTAATTATTTTGTGTGCGAACGTTATCGCTATTTTAGCTTTTACAATTATTATTGGAGTGGTCGCGAGTGGAGAAAGTGTTGATGCCTCAATTGGTGAAATACTTTTGAGTGCTTCTATTCCATTTATTCACACTGTTATTTTAGTGGGTGTCGGCATATTATGCGGCTTTATATTATCTTTATTAAATAACTATCGTAGAACAAACGATTCAAGAATTATTTTAGTTATTGGCTTTATCGTTATTCTTGTATGCTTATGTTCAATTTGCAAGATTTCACCATTACTTCCTTGTATGGCGTTTGGTATTTTCTATTTCAATTTTGCAAAATCTGAATCATTATTCCTTCAATTAGATGGATTCCTTCCACCTATTTTATGTTTATTCTTTGTGGTGTCAGGGGCAAAACTTGATTTTTCATATTTCTCTCACGCTTCAGTGTTGATTATTGCTTTAGTTTTCTGCTTAGCAAGAACTGGCACGAGAATCTTAAGCGTAAGAGGTTTTGGAGGAATCGCGGATTTTTCTAGAACTGATAAAAAATATTTGCCATTATCCACGATGACTATAACATCTGTTGCTGTTGGTCTTCTTAATATGGCGACACTTGTTGTTTCAGGTATGTCAGAGGCAACTTTAGAAATGATTGATTATTGTTATGCGATTGTTTTAACCGCCTCAGTTGTTCTTGAAATTGTTGGACCAGTAATGTGTAAGATTGCTTTAATTAAAACTAATTCAGTCGATCCAGCAACTTTAATACCTCCAACAAATCCAAAGAAAATAAATAAAGAAGTAGCTAAATAATTATGAAACATTTTAAAAAACCTAATAAAAACAATAAAGAACTCATCTATGGAAAAAACCCTGTTAGGGAAGCTCTTGCTAGCAAACGCTTAAGAGTAGTGTATGTTAGCGATAGTTTCACTGATTCTACTTTTTTGGAAGCTTTGAAATCAAGCAATGTCCAGATTATTAGAAAAACAGGTGGGGAATTAAATTCCATGGTTGATGGGGTTCATCAAGGATTAGTGGCAGAAGTCAAACCTTATGAATATTCTTCTTTAGAAGAAATAATTAGATTAGGTAAAAACAAGACTAATCCAGTCATTGTTATGCTTGATGGCATTAATGACCCTCATAATCTGGGCGCCATTATAAGAAGCTCCGACGTGTTTGGTGTGACTGGTATTATTGTTAAAAAAGTTAATCAAGTTTCTTTAAATTCAACAGTTGCAAAAACAAGTGCAGGGGCAATTAATTATGTCAAAGTTGCACAAGTCGCTAACTTGAATAACGCTATTCAAACACTAAAAGATAATGGATATTGGATTGTCAGTACAGATGGAAGTGGAAATTATAATTACCAGGACCTTAAATATGACTTCCCAGTGGTGGTAGTCATCGGTTCAGAAGGTAATGGCGTTTCCCCTCTAGTTTTAAAAAATTCTGATTATATTGTAAAAATTCCAATGTTTGGTCACGTTAATTCACTTAACGCCTCAGTAGCGGCAGCGATATTACTTAGTAGAATCAAATCCTAATAGAGTTTATATTAGGAGGCCTTATCTTAAAAAGATAAGGGATATTATTATGAATAAACTTTATAGCGATGAACAACTCATCGCTTTTTTTGTGTCTGGAAATTATGATGCATGGAAAGAATTCTTTTTGCTTTACGATGTACATTCTAAAAGCCTTGCGAAGAATTGTTTATTAACTTTTAAAGGTTCAGGTATCACTTACAGTGAGTTTTACTCTATATGCATTGAATCGATATTTGAAGCCCTTAACCATTATGAATTATATTCATGTACTTTTTATTCCTTTTGGAAACAAATATGTAATTCACGTATCCAAGGATATGTGAAAGAACAATCATATAATTCAAAAGGTAATGTTTATTCTGGAACATTTTCTTTAGATGACTCATTAAATGATTCAAACACTAAATATGAAGAGATGTATGGCTTAAACGATCCGGGAATAGAGAATGATATAAAAAGTAAAGAAATAATTAGTTATTTATTAGAAAAAATGAAACTGCTATCCGAAAAAGATAAGCAGTTTTTCTTTTATCTAATTGAAGAAAAATCACAACAAGAAATTATGCTATTACTTGGATTAAATATTAGACAATTTTATCGAATACGCGATAAGATTAGAAAAATTATGGATTTAGATATAATCAAAGATTATTTCAAATAATATCTTTGAAGTGATATAATAAGGCGTTATGAAAGCCTTAAATGTCAAAAACCTAACATTCTCATATGATAAAAAATCTTTAAATATCAAAGATATTTCTTTTGATGTAGAAGTTGGCAAATATGTCTCTATTATTGGGCATAATGGTTCTGGTAAATCCACACTTGCAAAGCTAATCGTGGGTTTGTTAGCTTTAAAATCTGGAGAAATTAATGTTTTTGATATGGCCTTAAATAAAGAAAACATTAATAAAATTAGAAGAAGAGTTGGGATTGTCTTCCAAAACCCTGATAACCAATTTGTTGGGGCAACCGTAGAAGATGATATTGCCTTTGGACTAGAAAATAGATGTATTGATCCAAATAAGATGAATGATATTATCTTAGATTTTTCTTCTAAGGTAGGAATGGAACAATATTTAAATAAAGAGCCTTCTAACCTTTCAGGTGGGCAAAAACAAAGAGTCGCGATTGCAGGCGTTCTCGCTCTTAACCCAGATTTATTGATTTTAGATGAAGCAACTTCAATGCTTGACCCTAAAGGAAAAAAAGAAATAAGAGAATTAATTTTTAAAATGAAGGAAGAAAATCCATCATTAACAATTATTTCTATTACTCACGATATAGAAGAAGCTTATCTAAGTGATGAGATTATTGTTTTAGATAATGGAGAAATATTACTTCAAGGTAATCCTAAAGAAGTATTCGAACATAAAGACTTAATATTACATGCGAAATTAAGTCTACCTTTTGTTATTAACTTAAAAGATCTTCTTTTAAAAGAAGGTATAGATATAGGTGATGTTAATTCTATAGAAAGCGCGGTGGATAAGATATGTCAATTGATATAAGAAAAGTCTCGTTCACATATTTAAAAGATTCTATTAATGAACATCACGCTTTAAAAGATATTTCATTATTTTTTGAAGACCATTCATTTATTGGAATAGTAGGAGAAACAGGCTCTGGAAAATCCACTCTTATCCAACATTTAAATGGTTTATTAATCCCTAACGAGGGAGAAATAATTATTGATGAATTTAAAATTGATAGTAAAAAGAGAAAACAAAAGAATCTAAAAAATCTTAGAAAACATGTAGGGGTGGTATTTCAATTCCCTGAATATCAATTATTTGAAGAAACAGTTTTAAAAGATGTCGCTTTTGGACCTAAAAATTTTAAATATAAAGAAGAAGAGGCTCTTGCTATGGCGAAAGATGCTTTAGCCTCTGTCGGCATTAATGAAGATTATTATGATAAATCTCCTTTTGAATTATCCGGAGGAGAAAAACGTCGTGTCGCGATTGCGGGCATACTTGCGATTAATCCTGATATTTTAGTTTTAGACGAACCTACTGCAGGACTTGATCCATATGGGGTAGAAGTTATTATGAATCTTGTTTTAGATTTATATAACAAAGGCAAAACCATTATTTTAGTGACCCATGATATGGACCTATTACTTAAATATTGTCAAAAAGTTGTGGTCTTAAAAGATGGAGAAGTTTCATATAATGGAACACCTAAAAATTTGTTTGATAATTTAGATGATACATCTTCAATAGATATTCCATTTATTTATAGTTTTATTCATAAATTGAATGAAAGAGGTTTTAATATAAAACCTTCTGATGTTACATCTATTCATGATTTAATAAAAATAATTAAAGGAAGAATAAAAGATAATGGATAAGGTTACTTTTGGTAGATATTCTCCTTTAAATACTTTTATTCATAAACTTGATCCAAGGAACAAGATATTTTTACTCGCTCTTATCATGGCGATGGTGTTTTTTAAATTCAGTGTTTGGTCCACGAATTTAATTATTTCATTATTGATGTTAATTCTAACCTTAGTTTTAGTAATAATTAGCAAGATCAAAATAAGAGATATTATCTCCTCTTTAGCCTCGATGTGGATTATGGTTATCTTTTTGATGTTGATATATGTTTTTATTCCTAATTCAACATATGTTAACGTTGCTTTTAAAATAGGTAATTATCCAATCTACTGGGACGCTTTTTATCAATGTGGTTATATCGTGCTTAGACTTGTGATGATGTTAATTATCACAATGGTCTTAACATCTACGACCAAACCTCTTGAATTAACATACGCTTTTGAATGGTATATGACCCCATTTAAACTTATTAAATTCCCCGCGCATGAAATCGCGATGACTATCAGCATCGCTCTTAGATTTATCCCAACCTTATTAGAAGAGTCTTCTAGAATTATGAAAGCTCAATCTTCTAGAGGCGTAGATTTCTCAAGCGGAGGTCTAGGAAAGAAATTTAAAGCGATTATATCTTTAATTGTGCCTTTATTAATTTCTTCCTTCCAAAGAAGCGAGGAACTCGCTTTTGCGATGGAAGTTAAAGGATATAATCCTAGAGAAAAAAGAACTAGATATCGTAAATTACATTTCTCTTTAAGAGATTTGCTAGCATTATTAGTTGTTACTATTTTATTCTCTGGTTTATTAACTTTGTTAATATATAACTATAATGTTAAGCATATAGATTTGATTCAATTTTTCTTTCATGTTGATATAGGGTTTTAATTATGAGAATTAAGGCAGTTACTAAATATAAAGGAACATCCTTCTATGGATGGCAAAAACAAGTTAATGAAATAAGTGTTCAACAAGTAATAGAAGAAGCACTTAAAAAGATAAGTGGCGAAGATATTATTATCTATGGCGCGGGAAGAACAGATGCGGGAGTTCACGCTTATGGACAAGTGTTTCATTTTGATATTACAAAAGATATCGAATTAGATAAATTTAAATATTCTTTAAACTGTGTTTTACCTCACTCTATAAGTATTGTCCTAATGGAAAAAGTAGATGATAATTTTCATTCTCGATATGATGCGAAAGGTAAACATTATCGATATTTAATCTCATTAAATGAGAAAGAACCTTTTAAATTAGAAACAACATATAATTGCCTATTTCCTACAGATATTACTTTATTCACTAAAGCAATAAAATTATTTGAAGGAAAACATAATTTTAAGAATTTTACCTCTAAAGAAGAGGATAATGATAACTTTGTTAGAGATGTATATAAAATCGATGTTAATGTTAATGGCAATGATATAATCATTGATTTATATGCGAATGGCTTTATGAGATATATGATTAGATATTTAATAGGAGCCTCATTAGCTATCGCTTGGAAAAAGGAAGATATCTCTTATATTTCAAATCTTCTTGATAGTGATTCTGAAAGAACTATCACCTCATATAAAGCCCCACCTCAAGGCTTATATTTAATGGAAGTTTTATATTAGACTTTAATATATTTTTTACTTGTGATAAAATCACAACGAACTTTTATCTAAAAAAG
>JAFVUY010000051.1 GCA_017502465.1 Bacilli bacterium
AATGGTCGTATGGCTCGTTTGGTTATGAATATGTTGCAGTTTGAATTTGGTCTCATCCCCACAAAGATTCTCAAAGAGGATAAAGAGGAATATATCAAAGCGTTAGTTGCCACACGAGAGGATGATAACCTTGATATTTTCAGAGAGTTTATGACCTCAATGATGGAGCAGAACCTACAAAACGAAATTGCTACTTACTTGGAATCTATCGGGAATGAAGAAAGTAGGGAGGAAACTCCCAAAGGTGGGGAGAAACCGAGAAAAAGTAGGGAGAAAATCGTTGCTTTGCTATCGGAAGATGGCAAGCTGAGCGCAGCGGCTCTTGCCGAGAAGATTGGCATTTCAGCCAAGGCTGTAGAAAAACACCTTGCCAACCTCAAGACCGATGGCATTATAGAGCGTTTTGGTCCAGCCAAAGGCGGTTATTGGAAGGTTAAATAAAGCAATAAAGCCACAACTAATTTTGAGTTGTGGCTTTATTGCTTTTACATCATAACAATCTCTATTACAATATTTATGATTTGAAATAAAATCTAATTTTATTCTTTATCTACAGTTCTAACTGAATCATATTTTACCATAAATTTTAATACTCCTTGAGTAATATTAAAATAGTTAACCATCTCATCTACTATAGGAATGAAAATTTTATTTTTGGTTATAATTGTTGTTGTTGGAATAGTTTTGGCACCTTTTACATTATCGCCTAAAGGTTTATCTAAATCTAACTGATAATATAGAGTTAAATTATTCGACGCATGTGTAAAGAAGAAAATCACACGATGCATACTCCAAATTACATTGGTCGTATGCGGCTGATAGAAAAATTCCGCATAATCCCTATACAACTTATCTGACAATGACAGGAACAACTTAATATCATTCAAATCGTGATAATTCGCGTCTGTTCTTAATACTTTGAAATCGATTTTTTTATCTAGTCGCATAATAGGAGGCATAGGCATACAAGGATCGCTCTCAATATTTGAAACAGGTTCTTTTTGATCAGAATTGCCACCAAGTACATCTGATACAGAGCCTACATTTCTTGCATTTACTTCCTGTTTTTGCTTTTGTTTGTTAGCTCTAGCTACATTGATTATATCTTGCATACTTTTTTTGCCAGCAAGATAGTCGCTCATCATATCATCAACATCTCCTAAATCTCCATTTTCAATGGTAAAAAGTTCACGTTTTTTCTGTAAATACGCAAATAAGGCATCTGCGCCTTCTTTAGTCGCAGAAGGTAAGTAACTTGAGAATCTCGGATACAACCTAGTTCTCACCATATCTTTAATAAACTGTTCAAATAGAGCATAATTATCCTTGTATACAGTTTTTAGATAATCTAATTCAGTTGATGATCTTGAGAAGAATATATGAATAATACCCTCCTCATCTCTCACATTTAAAGATAATCCATGACTTATTTCTGCATATGACAACTTAAAATTACTTAATGAATAATCATCTTCTATAACCATACGAGTTCTCATCAATATAGCAATCTCTTCAGAAGTCAGATCAATATCATCATAGATTTTTGTGATACGAACATCATCTTTCATCTCTGGTATTGACTTTTGTTTTAAAACTTGCTGTTGAATATGCGCACGATTATAATCATTGCTGAATGTTAAAATTAAGTTAGAATTATCTTTTAATGATTCTATTGTATCCTTATTATTACCTTTAAAGTAATATACGTTTTTACCATCTATAATCTTTTGAACATCTTTTAACCTTATACTCTCTTCTGTTTTCCCAACAGGGATCTCAATAAATCCTGCAAGATCATATCTTCTAGTATTTCTTATATAAGCATGCAATTCACGTGAATTATTTGCCAATGGATATTTTGCAATTTCCTTAGCAACAATATCGTCAGCTATGCTTATTAATTTCGATATAAAAGAAGTACTTTCTCTACTAACAGCTTCTCTTCCTGCAGTTGGTACTAGAGTAAGAAGATTAACTATTCCATTTAAATGAAATATGGAATTAACGGCAATGGGAGCCAGTCCAAAAGAGTTTCTTAGACCAAACAAAACATCTTCAGATGCCTTTAAACAGACATCTCCCTTAACTTGAATATGATTATATATTATATTTGATATTTTACATTGCGGTAATACGGGGACACCATTGTTAAGTATTATCCTATAATCAAATTCAAATAGTGAGTCTTTATAATGTAACACACCACTGTCTATACAATTTGTACTAGGGGTCACATCATACGAATCTAGACTAATCAGTTCATCATTTAAATATACAGGTACAGATAAATAATGAACATAAGGTTTAAGATAATTAATTGCTTTATCTCTAGTTAAGATAAAATCTGGGGATATTGTAACTACAATTGTAGTACCATAATCAGATCGTTGTTTCTGACTAGCAGTCACATAAATACAATTATTATTTAGGGACAACTCTGACTTTTTAACACCTGAAATCCAAGTAATATCAGTTCCGTATAATTTTGATTCTACAGTCAACTCTGTACAAACACCGAAGTTTGCCATTGCACCAATACCAAATGTTCCAACAACTCCTGCAGCTCGCGCTTCAGGATTATTTTTACCACTTGATCCAGCAGTCCAATAATGTGTTTTTAAACCCTCTTCATCCATACCAATACCATTGTCACAAATGGATAGTGATTGGTCTGCTATGGTAATGCGAATCTCAGGATCCGTGAAATTAGCATCTATATGACGCCTTTGCAAAATTGCGTCATATGCATTTTGGACATTCTCTCGTAATAGAGACAGAGGTGAATCATATATTTGTGAACACAAAAGATCTAAAACACGATCGATTTGTATATTAAAAGGTATATCACTCATAATATTATCTGAATTTATAAGATTCTTTAATCAACATATCAATATGGGGATTATGTATTCCCAACTTTTCTGCATGGTTGATAGTGTTGTCAAAAGTTTTCCACGCACGAGTCTCAATCGATGCGCTTAATACCGATACTATTTGAGATAATGTTTGTGGAGTAAATTCAACACTGCAAATTTTATCAAAACTTAGTTCTTTCAGAAATTCATCAATAAACTTATTTGCTGAAGGTTCAAAATTCCGAATAGAAATAAGAGTTTTAACTGCATTTTCGTAATCTTTATCAACTTTGGCTAGACTCAAACAGTCCGATAAGATCCTTTTATAGTCGATGGTTGGCAGATTAAACTCCATTAAATAAGAATCTCTACCATCTATCTGCTTTTTTCTCCATGAAGGTATATCCCAAGCAGTTTCATCTTCTCTTACATGCAATGTAACGTTTACTTTATTATCGCTTTGTTCTATCTCTAAAATATTGTATTGGCAATGCGTACCTTCTGGCATTGTGTTACCACGTCCATATAAACAGCCAGAACTAATCAAAGTCATTCGTCCTTGCTTGAATATATCATGATATTCATATAAAGCTTCTGTATGATGTTGGTGTCCATACAAACCTAACTGTATATGAAAGTCCATAAGACTATGAAGGACTCTTGGATCAAGGTAATTTGTCTGAGTTGGTATTCCTGATATATTATGATGCCATACACCAACGATAAATCTACCTTGTTTGAATACTTTTGACAAATTAGGTTGAGATTCCGCAATTGCTTTAGTATTTATTGCTCCAATTTGGTTGAGATGATCAATTCTATAGCAACTGTTAAAAGTAGCAAATGCAATATTATACTCTGGTAGATCTATTACATGATTTAGCATATCACAATCATCTATTGAACGAATACCGTTATAGAATCTGTTATAGAAATCGACAAAAAATCTAAATCGATAAGCATATTCTTCATCATTATTTATGAAATAAAAATGAAAATCTTTCCAATTCCAACGATATTTAGGATCTCCGCTGAAATATCGTTCCCTTGCCATATCTCGCAATTCATCAGGTACAATTTCCATACTTTTTCTTGTTGCACCTCTATATAAATCGTGATTCCCAGGAACTATAATTAGTTTAGATTTATTACCTTCAAGAAAATAATCAACTAATTTGTTTAAGAACCCCTCAACTTCTTCGTATTGTTTTTGAATTTTATCTTCTGCTCCCTCACCATTGGCTCCCTCTGCTAAATCCCCGCAGACTACAATGATTTCTGGCTTTGGTATATATTGATCATATGAATCTACGTCATTACATAAAGAAGCAAAAAGATGATTAAAATCATTATCATCTCCTTTATGCAAATCCGAGATATGTAAAATAGAATAATGTCTATTCATAACTAATTTAATTATTCCTGCTATTTTGACTGTAAAGTTAATCAAATTAAGGGAAGTTCTATAAATTAATCATTTGTTAATCAGTGAATTATTTTGTATCTTTGTACAAAATAAGAGAGATTATGAAGAAAAGTCCTAATTATCGTCGCAATCAGTCAGGTAGTAGTTTGTTTGAGAGTGCTCAAA
>JAFVUY010000052.1 GCA_017502465.1 Bacilli bacterium
TCTCACAAATGAATATCTGCTCGAAAATAGCACACAAATAGCCTCGAAATAAAATTCAAACAGCTTCTTCTTGGTTTTATTGGTTTAACAAAAGTTTATATCTGTGCGATTAAGGTCGCTTCATAGAAAGGATAGTGACACCCAACCGAAAAGGTTGGACAACGACACAAAAAAAGCAGAGGTGTTGCCTCTGCTTGTGGTGGGATTAGATATCCTTATTATCTCCTATTAAGACTACTTAGACCGTCGATAAGTAGCGATATACCATCTATAATTGTCATAGTGCCATGCTTTGCGATTTGACGATTACAATCTTCAATGTGCTGCTGGCACTCTATAACTATATTATATTCTTCTTGTGTGCAATATCCTCTAAATCTGGCAACGCAAACAATGTAGTTGCATAGTTGAGAAAACTCAACAATCATCGCCTTAAAGCGGGCTATCTGCGAAACATTGTGTACCAACGATACTCCTCCAACAATCATCCTTGCCTTTTCATCCTTCATCGCTGCAACTTTTGCGGCAATGAAAGCAAGGTCTATTACTTCATTCATTTTCTACCCATTTTTTAATTTGTTACGCAATCTATGAATATCACCCTTTACAAAGTTGTATATTTCGCATCCCAAAAAATGCATCTCTGAACTATACTTGGTAATAGAATCTGCATATTTTGCAAAATTATGTTCAGAGTTTCTGATAGCTTCCGATATTCTAACTGGATCCGATTCGAAATCAAAACCTCCTGCGAAAGCTTGCCCTACAAACTCCTTAAAAGAAGCATACTTACTAACGGCTTCATCTGTAGGCTTATTCTTAAATGCGTGATAATACAGCCATATCTCAAAACTTGGATTGCTTTGGGCTACCTTCCACGCCGAATATTTAGCGGTTTTAAGATCCGTCCAACTAATATTGTCATTCTGTTCTTCGCAGAAACTCCGTAGAATTTTGATTTTATCTTTTTCTTCCCATCTGTCAGTGTCTATTACAAACCAAACGACATCACCCTGTCTGTAATCAAGTTCATATTCGCACATTTCGTTTAAGAACTTAAACTCTGCCAGTTCTTTTAGTTTTACCGGATCCGTCTTACCATCAACGGAAGGTATAGTGATTATTTCCAAGTTGCTTGATAAGCCTTGGAAAAATTTGAAGTAATCTGGTTCAGTAGAAGAACCTTCGCAGATTACATATATTTTATGTGCATCTCTGCAAGGTTCTTTTTTCTCATAATCCCTTCTTCTCTCAATCATACTACCAATGAAGATCTTTGAGGTTAGACAAGAAAGGTATGCCGCCATACCTTCCATTTAGGTATCCGTTTTCAATGTTCGCTGTCTTATGAATATTGAAGTCGCTCAATGGATAGAGTTGTGTGGCCTGATCGGTATCCTTTTGGGCGAACCAAATCTCATCTGGTCTAAATATGTCTTGATCCAGCAATGCAGACTCGTGTGTCGTAAAGATTAATTGACCTTTAGTATCTGTGCTTTTCGAAAGTTTATTAATGATATCTTTTATCAAAATCGGATGAATACTTCTTTCTACCTCATCAACAATATATACCGCATCATGCCTTGTTACTGCATATAATAATGGCATATACTCTATTATACGACGTGTTCCATCTGACTCTATTGTAAGTGGCGTTTCGACCGTTTCTCCACAAGTGTCGATGTGTATAGACATTAGTGTTTTGAGATACAATTTATCATTTTCGTAGACAACATTAAGGATTTCTCCTGTAAGGTTGTCCAATACCAATTGAGGAACACCTGGGTACTGTTTTGCGTCTGCCATTGCTGACGCTAATCTAGAACCGACATCAATACTATCTTCGTCAATTTCTTTGACCAAAACCTTAAGACCAGACATTCCAGTTCCCATTTCTGGAATTGTAGAGTTCACTAATGACTCAAAATCTTTATCGATATCCAAAAGGTGGGGCATCGTATATGGAGCTGCGTTCGGTCCTACAATTTGCAACTTATCAGTAAACCAAGCATATGCATTGGTAATATATGGGAACTCTCCAGAATAATATTTCCCAATCAATGGAAGGAGAAGCATATCAGGTCTCAATAAGCGCTGTAATCCATCTACAAACTGCTCATTTGCGCCATTTGCAAAGAAACTATGATAGATATTTATCGTATTATTTTCTCTTTTGAAAATAGGCTCATCCTTAGACTTTTTACTAAGCAATAACTCCTCTGTGTAAACTTGAGATCGATCAAACTCTATATGATAGTAATATATGTTGTTACCATGATAGAATTCAACCGCTATTCCTGAAGGACGCTCAGAATAAGTTGGATCCAGTTTAAATGCTAAACTGTCTCCTATCGGGAACTTTTGCAAAGACTCTAATCCTATCAACTGTTTTAATAAAAACAGGGATTTAATCAAGTTACTCTTGCCAGCTCCATTTGCGCCATAAATGGCTCCTAATCTCAACGCTGTTGCATGCCCGCATTTCACCTTATGATTGTTGTGAGATTGACTCTTACTTGAAGGGAATGTGTTAAACTCAACCGCATTCTTAAATGATGCGATATTCTCAACAATTAATCTTAGTATCATAGTGCTATCCGTTAAATTCTAACGGCAAATATACAATACTTATGCCAAATTTCCAAATAATATCAAGTTTTTAATAGTATATTTAACGGTTTGCTGTTATGATTGCATGTTATTTATATCACATATGCCCACTTTACATATTAAATTTTCTGTGCTTAATCGCTATGCGAAGGCGTGTCGTTAATTCGTCGTAAGCATAGAAATATCTATCCGAAAAGCTCGGACAACGGCACAAAAAAGCAGAGGAGTTGCCTCTGCTTGGGGTGGGAAATAAACTAACCTATGTTATATGTTAAGCCCAATTTTCGGGGATAAACTATCCTTAAATTTAGTTTATTTCTTTTGCCCTTGACGATTCTCGATTCTGCTTTTGTCTTCAGTTTTTACCTGAATTTCTGTTCAGAAATGCGATAGCCGGTTTTGTTTGCAAAATCGTTTCACTTTTGTTTGCATATCGGGTTGATATATCGGGTGCTACAGGCGTTTGCGCTGTACTTTTTTCAAAGAGGATAGCCCCGAAAGGGTTATCTACTTTTTATTTAATATTTGTCTTGAAATGCAGGGATATGACCGCTAAATAAAATTGCATTTTAAGGTAAAACTGCTTATATTTGTGCAATAAGTGTATATTATTAACTGTAAACGTCATTATAACATGAAGAACCGTGTTCATTATGGTGAATTTACCTTAGACTATTGGGTAGATCAATTGATATCTGGAGCCATAGAACTCCCTATGTATCAACGCTCATTTGTTTGGAATAAAACTCAAATAATAAATCTACTACAATCTATTGGTAGGGATGAATTCGTGCCCCCTGTAACCATTGGTAAGATAGGAGATAAAAATATAATAATAGATGGGCAGCAGCGTTTAACATCTATAGTTTTAGCATTTCTTAATATCCTTCCAAGTAAATATAAGAAATTAGTTAAAATTCCGGCTGCTACGGCAGACGACGAAGAGGAAGAAATGGTTTATTTTGAATGGACCATAAACTCGCTTAAACAGCTTGGCTCAGATATACTTTGCATTAAACAAGCCTTGGTTGACAATAAAGATTATGAACTACTGGGAACTAATTGGGTCAACAAAGATTTTCTTAAGAAGCACTATTTAGGATTTGCATACATTATTCCACATCAAGCAACAAACGAAGAAGACCGCCATAAATTCTTCTCCACAATCTTTAGGAATGTTAATATTGGAGGAACGGCACTGTTGAAAGCAGAAAGTCGTAAATCGCTTTATTACCTTAATAAAGCATATGTTCCTTTGTTTGATCCAGAGTTTGCAAAAAATATTTTAATAAAACAATTTGGAACAGATCCTCAACCTCTTGATTTTCTCAGGCAATTAGCCATTGTATTTGACTTTGCAAAAAGCGGGAACACAGATCAGATTATGAAAGGGTATAAGTCTAAAAGTGAATTATATTATGAAATATTTATTTCAGAGGTTGTAACATCAAATCCTACATCAAATATTTTTAAGAATATAAATGATGTAATGAAGATTGATGAGATAGAGGAACAAATGGGTAAACTTAAAGCGGAAGTACAAAGATTATCAATTCCTTTTCTTTTGTCAAGTGTTATTGATATTGACTTATATATGTTCGGATTAATATACTGGATCCTTATTAAAAAGAAAAATCTTGACAATGAAAAAATTGACGAGTTAAAAATTGAACTTGAGAATAAAATAAAGACATTTAGAGACGATAAGTCTCATACTAGAGCCCCTGCTTCTCTTAAATATCTTAGGGAAAGAGTGAAAGTTTCAATAGATTTATACGAACATTATTTAAAGTAGAATGCAAATGCACACAGATTTTATATTATCAAATATCTCAGATGTATTAGAGGATGCATTAGATGCTACTACTGTATTGGATCAAGGAATTCCTCATGTTGCAGTCTGCGAATACCTCCTTCAAAGTATTTATTTAAAAATTACAGGTTATCAAGAGCAAAAATTAAAATGTATTCTTTGGATATTGGCAAATGACAATTTTGATTTCAGGTACAGATACCTTAAAGAAGCTAATGATTATAGAGAATGTTCACAACTTGACGATAAATGTAAGGTGTTAAGGGAATTGAAAGATATACTAGATGATAAGGGCTACCCATATCAATTTCCAACAAAGGATATGATTGATTCCCAGATTGATGCAATTAGGTCTTTTCTAATAAATAGATTTGAAACTTCGATATTTAGTAGGTGCTTGCCTCGTGATTTTTCTCGTTTTTCATCATTCTCTAGCAAGATCCACTATATAGAAAATGGATATTTTACATCATCAAAAATCTTTGGCGGAGACCATATATTGACAAATGCTTTTAAGACAGCATACCGCCATCGTAATAGATGTGCCCATAATTTACTTTCATATCAAAATAATATTCCCTCATTAAATGATTTGGCCACAGATGATGAAGGGGCAGATAATTATTTCTCGAGAATTTTCGTGCTATTTTTAGTAGATAATGTTTTTACTCAAATGTTTAAACACTATGTTCATAATCGAAGAAATTTTGTTAAAACGCCCTACTAGCCAAAAGAGTCTTGATAAATGTCTCTAACACTAAAGACAAATCATATGTTATACTTAATTTCTAACTATTGTTTCTTAGTCCCTCCAAAAATAGCTATAAACGGATAACATAATTAAGGTACTTGTTATTGAGATTGAAGTCAAACGGAAGATTTTGATAAACGGATATAAAGGATGATGAGTTTATTTTATCGCCGAACCACCGTATTTGACGATTTAAGCATATGTTATAATGCAAATTTATCACCATTATTATATTCTACTTGCCGATGCAGAATGTTAAAGTTATTGATAATAAGAGCCTTACGAAGTTGAGGCTCAAATAAGGCACAAATATTTGACAAACAGTGATAAACAATGATAGTCGATAATAACTTTTATATTTCGTACATCTGGTTATAATTTATCATATAGATTATAATTATGCATTGGCAAAAGAACCGTTTTTTGCTTATCAGGCTACAATCGCTTTTGCTTTGACAATCAAGTGTGTTTATAATTTTAGTTGTTGATTTATAATCCTATTCAAAATTATAATTAACTTTGAGTATGTACTATCATAGAGTTATTGTACCATGAAGTGGATTACATCAACAAATATTAAACAATGGGCAGATACCCGTGAGTCTCAAGAATTATTACCAGAATTAATTATTAGATTGATTCGAGCGACATCCAAAGATGTGAATACTATTAAGTTCCCATGTGGCGACGCTATTCACCTATCCGGATGGGATGGAGTGTTAGATTCTAACGAAAGAATATATAATATATCATCGGGTATTTCACTATGGGAATGTGGTGTAAATTCTAA
>JAFVUY010000053.1 GCA_017502465.1 Bacilli bacterium
CAAGAGTAGTAAGTAAGAGTATAGCCATCATCGGTGAAGGGGAGACAGAATGGTTCTATTTTGATTCTCTACGTGTAGCTTGCCGCTTTCCATTCAAGGTGGCTCCGGACTTTCCGCAACATAGCGACATTCGGCATGTATTGAAGTTGGTTGAATCGTATATAGCCAAACAGTATGACTATATCGTCTGTCTGTTTGACATGGATAGGTTGTATCAATATCCTTCGGAGATGCAACAGTACCAAAGCGCAAAGAAGAAATATAGCACAAAGAAGTATGCTGGACGAGTCATGTTTATTGAGACTAATCCATGTACAGAATTTTGGTTCTTGTTGCACTTCTTGCCAAATGTGGTGTGCAAACACTATGAAAGTTATGAACAGCTACTTCCTGAATTGCAGAAATATATGCCAGGATACGAAAAGACAAAACGTTATTTCATCCGCACCAATCTTTATAAGTATCTTACTGAAAATGGAGATTTGGAACGTGCTATCAAGAATTCAGAGAAGTTGTGCAAATTGTGCAAGGAGACTCCTGAAGACTTGAAGGCATATTCGGAGATACATAGAATAATAGAGTTACTTCAAAAAATTAGTTGACAGATTTTTAGTTTAAATATAGAATTATTTATTTGGAGATATGTAGGTCTAAATAAAAAATACAATTTTAATTATAGAGTTGAAAATTGAGTAATACATATGTGGTCAGATAAAGAAACATCAGAAGACCTTTTAGGTTATACCGTTCATTCATCACTGCTAAAAAGTGTTATAACAAATGAAAAGAACCTTCCTATAACCGTGGGATTATATGGTGATTGGGGTTTAGGAAAATCAAGTATATTAAAGATTTTAGAAAAACAACTTGAAGAGGATGGAGATGCTGTTGTTGTCTATTTCGATGGTTGGACTTTTGAGGATTTTGATGATGCAAAGATGGCTCTTATACAAGGCATCGTGGATGCTTTGGAGAAAAACCAGAAATTTATACCAAAAGCTGAAACAACACTACAAAAATTTAAGGATCAGTTTTCTAAACTGAAAAATTCAATAAATTGGATGCGTTTATTAAAGTTTTCTGTTAAGGGGATTGTACCTGTTGCGACTGCTGCGGTAACAGGAGGCGTATCTATGATTATTCCTACTTTATTGTCTGCTATAAAAGAGAATAGGGATGACTTAAGTAATATCCTTAGTGAAGAGAATGCAGAGAATTTTCTAAGAGAGACCTTGTGTTCTGAAGATGAAGAGAAAAAATATACTGCGGTTAGAGATTTTAGAAAAGATTTTGAGAAGCTTATAGAAGATAGTAAACAAGGTAAGATTGTTGTACTTATTGATGATTTGGATAGGTGTTTACCTCGTCATATAATAGATAATTTAGAGGCTATAAAATTGTTTTTAAATGTACCAGGAACTGCTTTTGTTATAGCTGCTGATAAATACATTGTTTCTAATGCTATCAAAAGTGAATATAAAGAGATTATCGAGGCTGCTTCCGAAGATCGTCCAAATTTAGGAGATTCATATATGGAAAAGTTTATACAACTTCCTTATACAATTCCAACTCTTAGTCCAAAGGAAGTAGAAACATATGTAACACTTTTGTTTTGCCAATCAATTCTTAACAAAGAATCCTTCGATAAAGTACGTAACGACTTTACAGAATTTGTTTCAATAAACAAGTTCGACAGATATGGTTGGACCAATATACAAACCATTTTAAAAGATAACTTACCAGAAAATATGGGGGAAACTATAGGTTTCTTTTCTTTATTTTCTCGTATTATTGGTAACTCATTAAGATGGAATCCTCGTCTCATTAAGAGATTTCTAAATGCGTATGAGATAAGAGTTCGTCTCTTAGAACAATCCGGAATAAACGATTCTAAATCAAAATTTGCATTGCTTAAACTAATGCTGATAGAGCAAAAGTTTATAGATCAATTTAAGCAACTGAATACATGGGTAATGAGTTCAATAGATTCACCGAAGGAGTTAATTGATATTGAAAAATATGCAAATGCTGAAACTAATGATATAGCTGATTATAAAGATTGGAATTCACCAGATTTGTTACAAATTGTACGTACAGAGCCTAAATTTAGTTCTGTTAATATGAGAGAGCTTTTCTGGGTATCTCGAGATAATATAATTGATGAAATGAGCGGAATGTCTCTAATATCATCAAGAGTAAAGGCACTATTTAATAAGGCATATAATGCTACTACTGATCCGATTTGTAAAGAATATTGTGAGAAAGAATTGTCAATCTTATCGGTAGTGGATTTGCATGATATTTTTGATTTATTGGATGCTAAAATATTGTTAAATCCTAAGGATAAAAAAGCATACACAATATATTATTTCTGTATAATGAGTGAAATCCCAAATGCATACAACAGACTTTTATCTATTCTTTCCAGAATAGATGTATCTTCTATACCTTTCTCATTAGGTAATAAATTTAAAGAGATTCTTCTAAAGTTTGCTTATGATAAGAAACTTCAAGAACTTATAAGTAAAAATAAACCTTTAATGAATTCTATAAATGGTAAATAATGGGAACTTCTCATAGACATACAGCAACTATCAAGGGAGAGCCTAATTGGGGTAATGCTTCTAAAGCACTAACATCTGTTGCTTCAGGAGTTGAAGAGTCAGATAATCTAACTAATAATCCACCACCAACGATGAGCCCTCGCCAAATTGGACGAAGACAAAGTACGTTAGGTAAGAGAATTAGTAATGGAGAACATCGTGCAGTCAGAAATTTGGTCAGAGCTGCAGGCGGAAGGGCCAAAGTAAGTAGCGGATCCTCAAGAGCCATAGGATATGCAGGTATTGCTGTTGCGAATAAGTTCGTATCAACAATTGTAGAAATTGCCGATAAAGGACTTAATGGCTGGCTTAAGAGTAAAGGTGTTTTAAGTTTAGAAGGAAAATCATGTCGTGATATAGTAGATTGTATTCGTAGTTTTATTGAAGTTGATGTTGCTGGTCTTGATAACACCGCTGCAAATGAAGCTCTTGAGCATATTATGGATATGTTAGAACTAGAAATGTCTACGAGTGAACGTTCATACGATGAGGTTATGACAAATATATTAACCGAGGATAGTATTAAAGATATGCTTGATGAATTTTTTGGTATGTATATCTTTAGTCATCTGTCTCAAAATTTTTCTGAAAAGATTGGATATGAGAAGGGTACTGAAGTGAAGAATGCCACGATGGAAGATATCAAAGATCAGATTATAGAAGATGTGCGTAGCAGTAGAACAGTTCGCCCTATCGAATTAATAGATTGGAAATCTACTGAAGGAGAAACATTTATAAAGAAAGAATTTGACAGAATAATATTTATACTTTCAGGAAATGAAGATTAAAACGACATCATATAGAACACTCAATAAAGGTAAAAAGGATTTCCGACTATTGGCAGATATATCGATAAATTTACCCGATAATTCTATCATTGAAACATATGCGGAAATTCAATTACATCCCATAGCATATTTCTATGGGAAGTCACCTAACATCACTTTTTCCTTATTGATTTTATCTGCGATAGTATATGCTGTGGATCGAGCAGTAAAAAGGAATGAATACTCTATTGATGGTTGGTCAAGAGAATTTGAAGTAGAAATAAATATTCCAGAATATGAAGTGCTTCATCCAATTGAGGATAAAATAAATAGTCTGCTGTCTTTTTTAACAGGAGATTATTGGACTTGTCATTTCAAAGGACCTGCTAGAGTATATTACCCAAGATATAGAAGTGGGAGCAGTTTGATAGATGGTATTACCCAAGTTAGTTTATTTTCTGGTGGGATGGATTCGTTAATTGGGGCAATTGATTATATAGAAAACCATCCGGAAGGAAAACTGTTTTTGACTTCTCATTATGATAGTTATATGTCTGGACCTAAATCAGATCAAAGCAAACTGATAAAATGTTTCAAGAGTAAATATAATGGTAAATATTGCTATCCCGGAGCAGTATTGGTACAACCTGGATTATCTAATGAGTTATCGTGTAGGTCACGTTCTCTAATGTTCATCTCATTAGCGCTTATTGTTGCTGAGTATGCTGCTTGCGATGTTATAGTTCCTGAAAATGGTTCTGTATCTCTTAATTTCCCACTATCAGCGTCGAGAAGAGCATCATGCAGTACAAGAACAACTCATCCTAAATTTTTAAGACAGCTTGGGGAGATATTAAAACTTATTGGCATTAAAGCAGAAGTTTCAAATCCTTATGAGAAAAGAACAAAAGGGGAAATGGTACAAAATTGTGCAAATAGAGATTATCTAATTCATATCGTTGATAAGTCCAATTCATGTGGAAAGAGAGGCATGCACCAGTTTATGTATGATAATCATAGTGCAACACATTGTGGCCATTGTATGCCGTGTATGTACAGAAAGGCTGCTCTCATAGGTAATGTTGATAATACAACATATGGTAACAGGTTCATTACTTTATTCAATAAGAAAGGTGATAAAGTCGCAGAAGATTTTTATGCGATGCTTGACTTTTTGAAGAAAGATTTAACTATTAGTGACATTAAACGAGAACTAAGGATTGCTGGAATGGTAAATTTTAATGATTTAGACGATTATGCCAATCTTGTAGTTCGTACTCGTACAGAGTTACTCAATATGATTATGAAAGATAATAATTATTCAATTACTAATTACTTAGGCAAAATATGATATTAGACACTCATTGTCATTTTGATATGATGCCCAATCCAGAAAAGTATATCAAGGATGCGGAAAACAGAGGAGATATAGTTGTCGGTATGACTAATCTTCCTAGTCATTTTAGGATGGGAATAAATCACGTGAAATGCTATAATAATATACGATTAGGCCTGGGATTCCATCCTCAGTTGATTTCAGAACATATGACTGAGTTGGCAATATTTGAATCATCAGTTAATCAAACATCATATATTGGAGAGATTGGTTTAGATTTCTCTCGTGATTATATCGCAAGTAAAGATATTCAGTTAGAATGTCTTAAACGAATACTAAGCAGTATATGCGAAAAGAAAAAAATTGTTAGTGTACATTCTAGAAAAGCAGAAAAAGAACTTTTCACAATTCTAAAGGATTTCAAGATTGAAAATGTTATTTTTCATTGGTATAGCGGTCCCCTTAATTTGATAGATGATATAGTCAATGAAGGTTATTATTTTTCTATCAATGAGGCTATGACATTGTCTGAATCTGGTCGCAGGATTATCAGTAAAATCCCGACAGATAGAATATTAACTGAATCAGATGCACCATATAACAATAAAAATAATATACATAATGCATTAAGAAATATAGGTTTCAGCGAATCGTTAATACAATCAAATTTTAATACTTTAATTAAAAGGATTAAATAAGGCTACAGAGATCTGCCACTTGTCTTATTTCTCGATGTAGAAAATAATAAGCCTCTGAAAGATTTGAGAGATGCTTGAATGATAGGTTATCAAAAGTTTCATCAACGAAAATCTATAGGAATACAAAAAGTTGTAGTATATGTGTATTGTACATTTCTTTAAAACTTTATTTAAGAATAATAAATCTTCAAATGATAATGAAGATGAATTTGATTGGGAGGCATATGAAAAAACCGTTGCTGACCATCCACTACATCAGGTTTTTGAATGTAGAAAATTGTTAGAAGAGTTATCTGAACACAGCATCATTGGACTATACGATAGTATTGATGCATTCCTCTTCCAAGACATCCATTTCGAGAAGGTAATTTCTAACATGCCAAAGTGGGTGTGCGATGAGGGCATTAGTCCCGAAGGGAGTTGTTCAAAGGTGTTTTACGAAAAGTTTAGACAGAAAGCTCATCATCCTGTATTTAGTAAATTTATCTACTATTATGATTTGTGGAGCATCGTGGCTGCTATTCAAGACAGAATATCGGCAGTAATGCTATATATGCAAGAATTTTACAAATTGGTTCCATGCAAGATGAATTATAAACCTGAGCAATACACATCAGGGTCAAGACATGGAGGGGAACGCGAGACGCAAGCTCATGTACTGCTGAATAGCATATTTGTGTCTTACGCTTCCATATTTGACTTACTTTCCAAGATTGCAGTTGAGCAATTTATGTTTGACCAGTACGACTTTACTAATTATAAGGAGATGCATTGTAAAAAAGAAAAGGCAATGTATAAGCCGAATATTAAGAACATCGATCCATCTCTCAAACAAAATGGGTTGTTGTTTACTGATCCAGAAGTAGTAAGGAAATTTGAGACATTCAGAAATGAGTATGTTCATAATGGCCCTTGGGATTTAAGGAGTAGTGTTTATTATACAGCTGTAGATGGTGAGCCTGCGGATGTTATTATCTATAGCCCTGATATGGTTGATGGTCATTTTGTAACATCTGGTTCGCGCAATAAGTTCTATTCGCAGAATAATAGAATCAATGCACAACTCCCCGATATGATAAAAGATGCCACACAGATTTTGATACGAACTGTTGAGCAGATTTCTGCCCTTTACAAGAGAAATACAGTCCGTAAAGAAGATCCAAAGCTAACAGAAGAATATCTTAACGCTATACATGATTATTACAAGAGTTTGGTTTAATATAACGATGAAAGATAATGAAA
>JAFVUY010000005.1 GCA_017502465.1 Bacilli bacterium
TCGTTGTTTAATCTTAATTCGTGATATACTGTGCCAAGAATATCTATTGGACTATCCAAATTTTCCTTAACCACCAAATACATCAACGCACACAAACTTGCATACTCTTGTAAAATCTCTTTGGAAAGACCTTTTTCAAGTTCTTCTACTCGAGTTTCGCGTTCTTGCTTTTTTGTAGGATCCATATCAATTGCTAATCCTACAGCCATCATTTCAAGAAAAGTAGTAAACGCATTATTTAACCCTTGTGTATAACCGATTTTTTGAATACGGTTTACAATCTCAGATATCGTATACTTACATTCTTTTTCTCTAATAATTGATTTAGTCATACACACGTACACCTTTCCGATGAAATGCATTATGGAAAACTTTAATAACACCATTGTCATCAAACATCGTTTCAAGAAAACGATAGGTAACATACTTTTCTGTTGGTGAATATGCCCCTACGCCAAGAATCTTCATTCCATTCAATGCTTCTATTGACGGTTCATTCTCATCTTCTCCAAAGTGGATACCTCTATAGCGTGCTTTAACACATCCATCTTCATACTCATAATTACTTTCATCGTAATTAATCGACTCGACTTTTCCCGATGCCAACTTGACAGTAATGTAATCAATTACCAAATCTTTAGTTGCTGTTCTAATTGTTATATACAATCTCATTTCGGATTGCCTCCTTTTATAAATTTTTATATATCTACGGAACCCAAAACGGCTTCCGATAAAAAGAAATTATGGAGCCGTTACACTCCGTATCTATATAAAAAAGCGCCCACTACGGATGATGTAATGAACGCTTTGATACCTAACTATTAGGCCGTATTAAAAATAAAAAAGTGCCTGAAAAAAACAATTTCAGACACTATGTAACTCGGATAACTTTTTGCCTTACGCAAACAACTGATACTCTATATTTTTATTATAGCAAATAAATCAGTTTTAAGCAAGTGGTTTTAAGTTAAAACCTAATAATAATTGCAGATTTACTTAATTCTTTTTTGATAATAATTAATCAAATCACGATTTATCGAGATGTTCGGAAACATAGAAATAGAAAATTATATAACGTTTGAGGAAATATGTCTAAAGATAACTGATGGAACACATCAACCACCAAAATTCACAAGTAATGGAATTCCCTTCCTTTTGGTATCTAATATTACTACAAATGAAATAACATATTCAACAACAAAATTTATTAACGAAGTTACCTACAAGGAATTAATTAAGCGAACCCCTATTGAAATTGGTGACATATTATTATCAACAGTTGGTTCTTATGGACACCCTGCAATAGTTAAAAAAAGTGATAGATTTTGTTTTCAACGGCATATTGCTTACTTAAAACCAAATAAAAACCTAATAAATAGTGTCTACTTACACGCAGCAATTTTGACCGATGATTTACAAGAGCAAATTGAGAAAAGTGTAAATGGTGTTGCGCAAAAAACTCTTAATCTATCCGAGATAAAAAAATTAAAACTTCCATTACCTAGTATTGAGCGTCAAAATCAATTTGCCGAATTCGTTAAACTAATCGACAAATCAAAATTTGTTTATCACTCCAAGAACTTTTTATGGCTAATTTTTACATTGCTGTCGTCTACCATGGCATACTCCAACGTAGTATCTATTTTCGCATGTCCTAATAGATGCTGAACTTGTTCAATTGGCATACCTTTATCTATCGCCTTTGTCGCTAATGTTCGCCTAAACTTATGCGGATGAACTTTATCCGCCCCTATTTTTCTTCCAATCTTACGTAACATAATTTCAACACCACTAATCTCAAGCCTTTTATATGGTTTTAGCAAGCTAACAAATAAGGCAGGATTATCATCTCTTCTTGAATCAAGATATTGTTTTAGATGTATTTTTGTCTTTGCATCAAAATACACCTTCCTTTGTTTGTTCCCCTTTCCTAAAACCACGCATTCCTTATTTTCAAAGTCAATATCGAGTATATTAAGTTTTACAAGTTCCCCTACCCTTATCCCGGTTGACATAAGAATTTCTATTATTGCAAGGTCTCTTTTATTTGTAATTGACTGCTTTATCAGCTCTATAGTTTCATCTGAATATACTTCTTTAACAGTTTTACCTGTTCTAACTTTATGTATCCTTCTACAAGGACTTTTTTGTATATAGTCCTCATTTTCCAACCAAGAAAAAAAAGTCGATATTATTCTTCTTACATTATCTATTGTTGTTTTAGAAACCCTATTTTCTAATTTATACCTTGATAATACATTTCTTAAATCTTCTGTATTAATTAAAAAATACTCCTTTCTAACAACATTAAATATAAAAATAAGTGTTGTTTTATAGTAATTCAATGTTTTTTCTGAACACCCTTCTATTCGCTTTGCTTCTATAAATAAATTTAGTGCATCGCAGTTGCTTTTTGGACAACCTAATTCTGGTTTAACAATTTTACTTGATAAATCCATTATTCGTTCTTTTGCTTCTTGTATTCTGTCTCCCTTTATAAAACCCTCTAATTCCTTAAATAAAAATTCTCCTAAACTATAATTCTTTTCCATATGAAAAGCACCTCCTAAAATTTTACTTTCTTAGAGGTGCCTCATATTCTTTTATATTCTTTCTTCTATATCTTTAATAAGATTATTTATCTCTATACTATTAAATATTTCATTAAAGTTCAATTCTTCACGTAGTAAATCACTTCTTTCAAATTTACCATTTTGAGAAATAAACAATAACAATTCCTTAATGTAAGTTATTTGTGGTCCTGAAAATCCTTTTGCCTCTTGCAACTCTATAAATGCCTTAATGGCATCAGGATTCATTTCCATATTCTTTCTTACAAAGGTCACAATCGCCGAATCTTCTTCAAACAATTCCTTGTATTCATCATAGCTTTTTGCTGCTTCGATTATCTCTTTCCTAAGTTCCTCAATGTCATTATTGTTAGGCTTTATAAGATTTTGCACTTTATATACCAACGACATATCTGGATTGGACTGAATTAGAAATCTCGTCTTTTCTTCCAAGGATTTAAAATCATCTATTGTGATACTAAAATCAACCTCTTCTTCATCAGCGTCATTAAAAGAAGAAATGGTATCATCAAAATCTGAGATAATCGGCTTAAAATCTTTTGGATCAATATATCTCATCAATTCTCTTAGTTCTACTCTTACGTCGTTAACTTTTGATATTGTTGATTTTTGCAAGAAATCATTTGAAACAACGTATTGCAAAGTTTCTGCATGGTTAGACACATCCCCAACACCTAACTTAAAATTAAGAAGATATGTAGCGAGCGCATATATTGTTTTTGCTACTTTTTTGAAATCTGCATCCTGATTATATCTTGTTGCTGCAAATTTATAGCAAAGATAATCAAACGCTCTAGCTGATTCTAAATCAATTTCCCCTTGAACATTTGGTGCAATATGTTTTTTAATATCTACCAAGTCTTTTTGAGAAAAATTAAACCAAGCACTTGCATTTGAATATCTATCAACATATTCTAAATTACTAATAACGCCGATATAGTTTCTATTAAGCTTCTTTACTTCTTTTACGTTTTCATCCCTTAATTCTTCATAGAACTTTCTATCTTCCGTATCAAGTGATGCAAAATGAACAAGCATAGCTTTATATAGCGTCACCTTTTGCATAAATATTTTTTGATATAGTGATAATGCTTGGTCGCTCTTATCTGCCCTTCCGTCTGGATTCATTTTGAAGAATGGGAACACGTTACATATATCAAAAATAAGGAAACCCTGTTTTGAATCATAAAGCTGACGCGTTTTATCATTAGTTAATCTTTCAAAGTACGCCTTTGAAGGTGATAAAACCTTAAGATTTTCAGACAACCTCGTTCCCCTACCAATCATTTGCCAAAACTTGATTTTTGAAAGAACTTTCTTAAAAAATACTAGATTAACAACATCAGGAATATCAACGCCGGTATCCATCATATCAACTGACACAACAATCCTAATCTTTTGTCCATTCTTGAATTCTCGCTGAAGCACCTCATTATATTTTATTTTATTATCTATAACGACACAAAAATCAACACCGTTAGGACTGTTAGGGTTACACAATTCAGGATACATCTTTCTAAATTCATCTTGAATCATAATTGCATGGTGATGGTCTCTTGCAAAAATAATGGTCTTTCCTAAAATATCACCATTATTTACTTTTAACCCTTCATCCATCAAATCTTTAAGAACTTCGCGAATTGTATCTTTATTAGTGATAATAGAATAGAATTCCTTCCCCTCTATTTTTTCAGGGATACTACCATCATCATCGGTAAATAACTCCTCATATTGTTCTTTTTCTTCTTCAGATAAATTTTCATAGGTTACACCATTTTTAAGAATATCTGGTGTTCTATCAAGAGCTCTATAATACGTTAAATAACCATCCTTCACCCCTTTTACAACATCATATTCATAATTAGGTATACAACTATCAAGGTTGAATACCTTATATGTAGATTTATTAATATCATTTCTTGGTGTTGCCGTCAACCCAATCATTAACGAGTCAAAATATGTGAATATTTCAGCATATTTATTAAACAAGCTTCTGTGTGCTTCATCAACTATAATTAAATCAAAGTGCCCTATTCCATAAGGATTATGTCCAATGTCCTTAATTATAGACAACATTGATTGATAGGTTGAGAAAACAATTCTCGCTTTATTTTCATCACCTTCTTTTTGCCCATCAACAATTACAAACATTGGCACAGTAGGAAGAAATTTCTCATACGTTTCTTCCTTTGCTTGTCTAACCAAGTTCTTTCTGTCAGCTAAAAACAAAATTCTTTTTACATAGTTGTTTCTTAAAAAAATGTCAGATATAGCACATGAGACACGTGTCTTCCCAGTTCCCGTTGCTAGAACAATTAAAGAACGTGAATGTTTATTTTCAAGATGCTTTAATACTTCATCAATAGCGTCTTTTTGATAATATCTTCCACAAATAGTAGCATCTACAGTTTTATCTTCTAACTTGAACGTTCTTTTTTGAATTAGATATTCAAGTTCATCTTTCTTATGAAAACCAAATATTTCTCTAGGTGGATATACTCCATCTATAATTTTAATGGTATATCCATTGGTGTAGTATATAATTGGTCTTACACCGTATTTCTTTTCAAGAGCATCGGCGTATAAACACGCTTGGACCTTTCCTACTTCCTCATTAATAATAGATTTTTTGGCCTCTATTATGGCTAAAGGTTTAGCATCATCTCCAAATAAAACATAGTCTACAAATCCATTCCCTGTAGGATTTTCACTTGTTTTAGGCATACCAACAACAGGCGTCTCGATACACGCCTTGTTTTTTTCAATTATATGCTTTTCGTAAAGAACATCCCATCCCGCCAATTTAAGCTTGGGGTCTATTAGCTGTAATCTTGTTTCTTTTTCAGATTTAGCCATTTTTCATTCTCCTTTTTAGCCAAAATACTCATTCATTTTCTTATCAAGCAATTCTTGATATAAATCTATCTCTTTCTGCACGCTAAATTTTGATTTGTCTATCAGTTTTACAAATGCTTCATAATCATTTTGAAGTTCAATAGGTGGAATTGGAATATTTAATGACGCAAGAATTTGTTGATTGAGATTTTGTATGTTGGCACCTCTTCCGGCCATTTTCCTTCTAGTGGAATCAACTTTAAATACTTGCAATAAATAGTAAGTATTAATCTCTTCGCTCTTTTTTCTAAATCTAATGCAAAACCCACTAAATGTTGTGTTTGTTTCTTTTGGATATATGGCAATGCTACGTCCAACTAGCGCCTTGTTTCCATTTGACCGAACAAAAACAATATCGCCGTCTTTAAGTAAATATTCAGATGAAGGCATACAGTTTAAAGACACTATCGGTAATTGTGTAATGTCATCAACTATAGACAGGTTTTTAAAATCACCAACACCCAAACAATGAATATCAACACCTTGCTCATCATTACGGAAATTCATACCGTTTTTACATTCCCCCAATGAGAGTAATGGTTTGAGATCCCAACCATATGGATTATCTATGGGATCTCCAAACATCTCGATAAATCGTGATTTGATTAAGTCGTCTAAATTATTTACTTCTTTTTTCTTATTTGAAAGACAATTTTGCAAATTCTCAAGAATGTTTACAATTTGTTTTTGTCTTTCAAGTGTCGGTAGTTTAATATCAACATCAACTAAGTTGGTTAATTTGATATATTTTATAACCCCACCAATAGATTGATGTCTAAGAACCTCTATGTACCAACTAAAGAAATAGAATAAGAATTTCACATCTAATTTATTTTTGTTGTTAGATTCGATTACATAGGTTCGCTGGTATGCATTAAATTTGCCGTTATAATATTTTGCATATAATTCACCATTTCCCGCTATTAAAACACATTCACAATCAAATGCATATGTATTTATCCAAGAAATTTGCTTGGAACACGTAAAAAACGGATATTGCCCATTTATATTTTCTGCATTTGCATCTAATTTACCAGTTCGAACAATAATTAGGTCTCCAAGTTTCATGCGATAACCTCCTGCAAGATAAATCGTGATTTAATTAAATCATCCAAATGTATAATCTCATCCTGCTTGCTTGCAATTATGCTATTAATTGAGTCTAATGCGGCTGTTATTTCATCTATCGTATATGCGCTGTTGTATGAGAAATCGATATCCCCTATATAAGTCTTGCTGATATTTTTAATGCCCACACCACGAAATCCATCATTCAATATCTTATAATTATCTTTCATCAAAAAATAATGAATTAATTTCAATGGTACTTGCTTATTCTTTGATGTCAACACATAATTATGGTCTGAAGCTGAAAATTTTCCTTTATAATATTTACAATTTCCAGTTCCACCGTCACCAATAATCAACGCTTCTGCATCATAATCATATTCATCACTAAATTTTGAAACCTCATTTGATGAAGTAAAAAAAGGATATAAACCATCTTTTCTTCCAAACGAAGCGCTTTTGGTACTTTTGCGATTAAATTCAATTATATCTTTTAATTTATAATTCATAAAACTTACCTAAATTAGTTTTGCAATTTTCTCTAATAACTCATCAGTTTCTTTGCGTTGAGTTTTTATATCAGCTAAAATCTCTGAAGAACTTCTATACTCCTTAACTTCTCTTTCAATTTCCTTATACTTATTTATAGTGAGGTCATAGCCATTATCCCTAATTTCTTGCACTGGAACAAAGAAAGACTGTTCCTTTCTCGTCCTTGATGTCTCTGCGGTGAGATTATTAAATCTATCAATTATATCAGGAATATCAGAACCATCTATAGGTTGGCGTTTTGCATCAAGAGAAAACCCATCATTTTTCATATCATAGAACCAAACGTTATCGGTCCCACCTTTATCAGTTTTTTCAAAAATAATAAATGAAGTTTTAACTCCAGCGCCTTTACTTGCCGAACCCTTCTTTGAAGGTGCACTAAATATACCGTTAGGCATAGAAACAACACCAATTAATCTTTGTTTATCAATCAATTCAATACGCAAGTTCTTGTGGCCGTTATCCGAACCGAACAATACACCATCTGGAACGATTGTCATACATCTTCCGCCTGGTTTCAAAAGCATAGACATTAAAGCAACAAATAATAATTCTGTTTTCTTTGTTTTTGTTATACCTAAAATCTTTCCATTTGTTGCAGATTCAACAAGACTGCCAGAGAAAGGTGGATTAGCAAGAACCAAGTCAAACTTACCAAGAAAATCCTTTGCGTTTTCATTTTCAAGCAAAGAATCCATTGATATATTTGGACCTTTAATACCATGAAGCAAACAGTTCATATATCCAATACGAGCCATGTTATCATCGTTATCACAACCATAGAACATTCCCGTATTAAATTGTTTTTGTTTCTCCACGTTAAGCAGCTCTGCTTTTTGATTGTCTTTTATGTATTTAGAACTTTCAATTATGAAACCTGCCGTACCCATCGCCGGATCAATAATCTTTTCACCGATTTTAGGTTTCATCATATTTACAGCCATATCAATAATATGTCTTGGCGTTCTATATTGTCCCGAAATACCACTCCCACACATATATTCATATACGTCACCCATAAGGTCTGTGTTTGTGAAATCTAATTCAGGATCCGAAAGCTTATCTACTACAGATGTTAAAAGTCTTTCTTTATAATCAAAACCAAAAGATAACTTCGTGGCAAAATATGGAAACCTACCAATTGCCTTATTATCTACGTCTTTAATAAATGGATACACATAATCCTTTAAACGCTTTGCTAAATCCATTGAATTTAAGTTCTTAAAGTTCTTCCACCTTAAATCTGCATATGGAATTTGGAAACGAAGAATTTTTTCTCCATCCTTTATTTCATAATTTTTATAGTCCCCGTCCTTAAAGGTTAAATCTTCTTGACGAGGTTTTATACCTATAATAGATGCTTGTGCCTCAATTGCATTTTGCTTATCATCAAGCATCTTGATAAACATCAACGTAGTAAGCTGATTAACTATATCTGATGTTTGCGCCATGTTTTCATTATAAAAATCTTGCCAAATCGCATTAATCTTGTTTTTTAACGTTCCCGTGATCATGTTAGTCCTCCGTAATTTCCATAATGTCGTCAAAAGTACAATCTAACGCTTTGCAAATCTTTACAAGAGTGTCTGATTTAACTGACTCACCCTTATTCATCTTTGTTAAAGTAAACGTACTTAAACCTGCTTTCTCAGCAAGATCTTTCTTAGACATATCCTTATCAATAAGTAATTTCCATAGTCTTTTATAACTAACCATAACACACCTCATTAAAGTTATGCCATTATTATAACACAAATAATTTATTTTTTCAAGAGGAAATATAGTTACAACTAAATTTTCTCTAAACTTTGCTCTCAGTTAAGACTTTTCTTTTGAAACTTACTCTAATGTAGTATATCAAAGTAAATATGACAATTTAAGTCATATATAAAAATTTTTTTTGGATACAAAACAAAAAAAATGGGCAGGATAATTTCCTGCCCACCACACAATTACTTCTTTTTCTTGATTTTTTTCTTTTCTTGCTTTTCTATAAGTTTTCTTTCTTTTTCATCTCTTTCTTTTATTTTCCTGCATCCGTTATAACACTTCCAGCCCTCTTCTTTTGGGCGACGGCATTCTGTTAAATACCGGCAACGCCAACAACCTTTAGGAAGTCCTTCATACTCTCTTTCCAATTCAAAGTTAATGAGCATACATCCATCATAGCAGCCCCAGCCTTCTTCTTTTGGACGACGACAAAGCCCTAAAACTTCACAGTGCCAGCATCCACGTGGTAAGCCTTTATACTTTTTCCTATCTCCATATTCAAAAAGCCATCGTATAAACCAATCTCTTATGTACATCCCTACCTTGATTTCCTCCAGCTGACAAATAGATAAATACCTACCCCCAACAAAACAGCTCCGCCTAAACTAATTCCTAAATACAAAATCCAAGCTTTATCCTTTTGCGGAGTATTGTTATCAAGAGCATAATCAGGGTTCTTATCCGCGCACATTATGTAGTACCCGTCTGCAATCTGCATATCTGCCGAACAGGAAAAATCATCAAGCCCCATATTCTGCTCTACTAAATACGACAATTTATCCGATGGAACTACCGACAAGGAATATGCGCATGTTTGCTGATAAGCGGATACCGTTCTAACAGTATAGATGTACGGCTTATACAATCCATTTACCATAGGTCTTACCTTAGATTTAACAGTAATAGAAACGGTACCAACCGGCAAAGATGTTTTTAGTAAAGCAAACACATACGCCGAGTAGTTATAAACAACGTCATTAATTTCCTTCACTTGACCGTTTAATTGTCGATTGAAATTGCTGTATAGGATTGCTCTGTATTCTTCTCCCAGTTCAGCAATAAGCTCATCCACGTAGTAGTCTAGAAATTCTTTATACGTTACATCCGTAATTTCATAATTAACATTAGATGTAAAATTTTGCAATTCCCCTTCTGTAACGAAAAGCCTATAAGGGTATTCTTCATTAGTGTTTGTATTGTATTTAATGGAATATCCATCTGCGCCGTAGCTGCTCCAATTTAATCCATTATGTAAAACTGTCTGAGTTGACATTTTTGAAAAGGAATATTCTAACGGTTCCTCGGACGTTGCAAAGGTATAGAGTTTACCTACGCCTTCAAGAGTTGAAGGTTTTATACTTGCAATAGCTTCCAAAATCGTATTATTATCCCCTCCTAATCCTGCGTGATAATATGGCATATTACCATATACTCGTTCTGGCACGACAGTGGAATCGTTTACCTTAATAGTCAATGAATTTAAGTCTTCAAGAAGTCCTGCATACGGCAAATAGAACACAGCATTCTCCTGCGTTACGTTCAATTGATACTCTGACGTCGCAGTAATAACACCGACGTCAAATCCAACCCCACAGGCTCCGTTATACCCACTCATATCAATTACTGTATTTTGGGAAAGCATCGTAGCGCCGTCTTCTACGTAACCATTATAATACGGCATAATAAAATCATCTTGACCTGCACTTGCGGTGAACACTCCAAGAGAACTAATCGAGCTAATCGTAATTATTGAAACTATAGCACTTATAATAAACTTCTTAATTTTCATCATAGTCCTCATAGACGTTAATTATCATTTTTACTTTTCCCGCACGCTTCTTTTGATACGCATAATCAAGCGCCAATTGCGTCCCACTTTTAGGTTGATAATCCCCTACGGAACGCTTTGAATACTTTCGTCTAGGTGGTTGATAGTATGGATCATAATAGAATACACAATATTGACTGTCGTCAATCATTGCTTGATTCCGTTCCACATATTGCGCCTTTCCCGACGTCCATTTCGTCTTATGTTCTACTTCTTCTTCAACGCCGAGCAACGTCACCGGACGCTTTTCAAAATGCGAATAGATTCCTTCCCATTTCTCACGCTCGCTCTCCAAAGTACAAGTTTCGCTTCTACATGTGTATGCTTTACGTTTGATGTGTGGATATTTGTTTTTTAAATCCGTCACAATGGAATGGCAAAGTGTATCGAATTCACTTCGACTTCCAAACAGAAAGACGGTTACACCTTCTTTATCTATCAAGTTTTCAATGGTCTTTTCCACTCTTTCGTGCAACTTCTCGGAATATTTAATTTTTCTATGCCCAAAAAAGGAGCAGGATTTTTCTTCCATTTTTTCTCTCTTTAATTCATATTTTTTGCTTCAGCTAAACCTTTATCAATTTCTTCTTGCGTGATGGGAATGTCTCCATTTAATTCCTCTAACCCATTATAATTAGCGTAAAAAGCATCACCCCTTAAAGCCAATCCTGCGTCAAATCGCTCTGCATCGCATGCTCCAATATTAACGGAAGCAAAAAAACAACTTGCGCCATAATCCTTTTTTGCTTTTTGTGCATAACTGTTCTTCCAAAAGTTAGATAATGTTGCGCGATTTGGTGCGACGGCAACCTTGACAACAACAAAAATCAATTTCTCGTCCTTCTTTAGAACTATGTTTGGAAAGACATTTGGCTGGCATGACCAGTCTACCAATTCATAGCCGTTCCCGTTTAATTCATATTTTGCAACGATATCCATTGCAAATCTTATTAGTTCTTCGTCGGTCATTAAATCGCTTTCGTTATAACTTGGAATTCCTTTACCCCAATCTTTATTTTGCATAATCCACCTCTAAAAAGATAAAAGAACCGTGAAAACAACGAGTATTGTTTCCAAGCGGCTCTTTGCCTTCAACTATTAAGTTCCTAAAAAAGAATGCCGCCCTTGCGAGACGGCATCCGTGAAATATACCTTTCTCGTAAGCTGCTAAACTCGTTTATGTTCTCTCAATAAATCGCAGGATCTATGGATTCAATAAACACGATAAGAGATATAATTCCACCTGAATTATATCCATAGATTAGCGTTTTATAAAATTAAGAGAACCCCTACTTAATTCGGTCGTTCGAGTTTAGCATATTTATTATAACCACTTTGTCTTAAATTGTCAATTTGAAATGACGGCTCTTTAACAAATTGTTTATAAAAAAGAATGCCGCCCCTTACGAGACGGCACCCGCAGAATATACCTTCTCGTGAGTTGCTACACTTCATTTTTCATCTACACTACTACCGTTTGACCGGATTTGTATAAACGCGATTAGATATAATTCCACCATAGGAAATTATATCCAGTCAAACAATATTTAGATGTAGTAGGTAGACTCCTTTATTTTAATGAAAATGAAATGTAGCATATTTATTATACTAAACATGATTGTTTTTGTCAATGCGAAACATACCCCTCAATAAAAATAGATATATAAAAAAACATCGGGATTACCGATGTCTCTTTGTATCTTCGTTATTTAATGCTAATTTGTACCGCTTTCATTGCATTGAGCGCTGTCTGGTGACTTTCTACCGTTACGCCAGCACAACAATTTCCATCCACCACTATCTTTACTTCGGGGAACGTTGCCTTAAGAATCATTGCATTTGATATTACACAAATATCCGTACAAAGTCCACACAACTCGATTTCTTCAATTTCTTCCCCATATTCTTTTATCACATTTGGCAAATCAACACTACTGAAGGTAATTTTATCTATGACCTTATTTGCATATGGCTTTAACTCATTGCAAATTTCCCAGCCTGTCGTATCTTTAATGCAATGCTTAACTGGAAGATTTTTGCCTTCTTGCGTATCCATGTAATCAGCAAAGTGAGTATCACGTGTGAAGATTACCGTTCCATCGCAACTTTTAACTTTTTCAACAACATTAGGAACAATCGCTTCTGCAAGCTTGCTACCAAGTGCACCTGAAATAAAATCATTTTGCATATCTACAACAATTAAGAATTTCATAGTATTCTCCTTAATATGATTTTTTATGATGTCTCTCAAATAATTCAGTAGACTTCTTTTGATATTGCTCATTTAAAACTGTAAATTCTTCTTCAGCTTTTTCTAAAATATCTATATCGTTAATTTTTCTATCAACTTCTAAATCCTCGCAAAGCATTGTGTACGTATGGGATATTGCAAGATGTAATATAATAGAAACCTCAAAATAATGTAATAACGGAAATCTTGCAAAACCAACATTACCGTGAGTATATCCGTGACACATTTTATAAAAAACTTCAAGCGAATCAAATAAATTCCACTCTTCTTCCACGTGTGTTGCTCGTAAAAAACTTAAAATACCATTTATAGAATAAGGTTGATTGGTTATTATATTATGGTATTCAGATATTTTATCTACCCAACCATAATGCAAATAATCGACTTTTTTTGTCCTATTTTTATTGATTCTTTCTCTATATATCTCATTAAATTCTTCGGGATACTCCTGCTCACAGCAAGATTGTCTTACTTCAAATGCGTTGAATTTATTATGTTCTGCAACAAGGTCAGGATAGTCCTTAAACAAAAGTAATTTCAAATACAACTCAATTATTGCTCTGCATATAGGGTAACAGTTGTCCAAAAAATTATCTTCCAACAAAGAAAGTGTAGCCAATGCCTTATTTGATAAAGAATAATACAACAACAAATACGGATTTTCTTTCTTATTAAAGTGTAAAATCTCGTTCATACGAAGTGACATCACAAAAACATTATAAGGCACATTATGCGCCAAATACATATCACCTTGCATTATAGATTGACGTCTAAAATATGCACTTCCGTATCTTCTCAGCTTGATATTCTTCTCAACATTTAATGCTAACTTCCTTTTGTAATCGGAACTTTTTTCAAGAGCAACACGTTCATCATCAGACAAGAAAATAATGTTAGATGAATGACAACCTACTATCATCCTACATATATCAAAGTCCATTAACTCATTTCCTGCCACAACCTTTTCCATAGACATTTGCATATCATAGTAGTTATATATCTCAGGCAAATTATCCATTATAAAATGTTTCATTTCAATGAGAAAATTGCCCTTTATGTATTTACCAAAAAGACTTCTCAAAGCCTTATCATTTTCTCTTGAAATCTTTTCCATAGCGGAAAAGAAATCTGTTGGATTTTGATTCATACCTTGTCCTTTCATAAACAGCTTGCTTACCTTAATAATCTATTCTACTAAAAATCTTTCCGTCAATTCCAAATATCATATCTATCGGAATAAGGTCTCCTGTAGTCATTTGTATTTGACGTTCATAAGTCTTTATTTTCTTTACCACACCTGTAATTGTAATGTACGCTCCACCCTGTTTCTTTTCATCGGGTTTGAAGAAGGTAATAGTTATTTCAGGTTGATTTTCTAACTGCTCCATAAGAAACAATATCTTCTCGTTCATTATGGCTTTCATCTCTTCCGACGGTTCGCTATATTCGTCA
>JAFVUY010000054.1 GCA_017502465.1 Bacilli bacterium
ATTTTCATCAGCAACCAATATGATTGAAAAAACTCCGAATCATTTTTTCAATTGATACTTAATTATAATTGGATTATCCTCTTCATCCACAACTTTTCCATTCACAGATGCTCCGGCAACCATATTCGCAGGTACACTCATGATAAAAGAATCATCAGAGTCACAAGAAGCCATCGTCAACAAATAACGCACATTCAATCCTTCCAACAAATCATTATTTATACTTGGATTAGGATGAATGTCATATGACTCCCATCCATCGTTTCCCTTTCTATTTATCAACATCTTTTCTCCACTACCCGAACGAAGAAAGAATACATTATTGCCTCCTTTTTGTCGGAAGGTAACTACATTTACAAAATCCTGAGCCACTTTTTGGGAATACTCTAAATAGCCATACTTATCCATATACTCCTTGTTATCACTACGTGTCAACACATTATCAATACCTTCTATATATCGCAACAGTTCCAAACAATCCTGACTCTCATTATAATGTACGGCCTCATCCGTTCCGGCAAGAATACAGAAACTACCATTATCAGAATCAACGAATTGCATCATGGAATGTGACAGATTTGCCGGATCGTTAGGCAAGAATTCATTCCTTAACACACCTTCCATATTGCACAAACAGAAAGAATAGTCTCCTGAAGTCTGAATTATAATGGAATCGTCAGAAACATATTTAAAATGCAACACAGAAACATCCAGTGGGATTGACTTCAAAAAAGAGAAATCCGTCGCATTATAACAAGAAATCCCGCGTTGATGAGCAATCCAAATTTCCTCTTTGCCATTACGTGAGACTATATCATAATCATTGATGCTCAAATAGTCTTGAGGACCATTACCCATCATGGAAAGTTTTCCGATAAAACGACCTGTTCTGTCGAATTTCATAACCTCAGTACCAGCACTCGCATAAAAACAATCTTTTACGTTCAACAACTTGCTTAATCCCGGCAACAAAGATTCATCGTTTGTTTCCAATGGAATATATTCCACAGAATCCAACAAGTCCGATAAATCAGCTTCTGTTTCCACTACATGGTTCAATTGGAAAAGACCATTTCCATTTTTGGTCTGTTCTTTACACGAAACCAGAAAGAACAGCACTGTACACATAATAAACATCCGTTTCATAATCAATCTTATCTTAAATATACATTTCAACAATCTGCATAAAATTATGCAGATTGCTTTTTATTCACTTGACACATCTTATATTAACTTATACTACAAAAATCTTCGATGAAATAGGTAATTATTTAGTCAGCAAGCAGCCCTCCAATTTTTATGAGTTTTTATTCTTCATTCAAATGATATTCTATAATAATTGGATTATCTTCTTCATCAACCCTTTCCAAGTACTCACGACTACTTTTTGACATATACTTAAAATGTGATTCATTAATATACTTTCCTAGTTCATGCGCTCTCACAAAAGTGTACAACACATTATCTTGAATAGAAAAACACCTGTTCAAAACAATATCTGCATCTTTAGTAATCCAATATTTCTTCCCATTAATTCTATTATATATAAAATGAAATGGTTTTCTGTTCTTTATACAATGAACATACACAAATTTATCATTTATCAAACGAATTATGGGAAGCATATAGTTTGAAGACAACAAATATTCATTTCTTTTTTGGAGAATCTCCATATTGGAATATCTATTTTTAGAAAAGTCCCCAAACATATCATTTAAATCACTAGCTTCAAGCATATCATCACCTAAATCTAATTTAATTATTGGATTAAACGTCTTTTTCTGCAAATCAAATGAATAGAAATGATAATCCATATAACAAGGAGAATAATACTTCATTGAGTCCGTCAATATGAAATCTTTTTGCATCATATTAACCTCTGAAACATATTTATCCTTAGGTGTAGGAATACTATCAAATATAGGTTGATTATTCTTACCATAATTCAAGACTTCTATATATACATTATCATCAAAACGGACAGGTACAAATGAATAGACATCTTTACTAATTAGAGAAAAGGAATGAACTACAAAATCTTTTTCACGATTCATTTTTTTACATCCAACAAAATCAAAGTTCAGATTATACTGATATATATTCCCTCCCCGAGTAGGATCCAAAATTTCAACTACTTCTTCATAAGGATTATATAAAGCATCAACGCCTACACGATATTGCTTAGGACCTTCTCCTCTGCATGCTATAGAAGAAGATAAAAAATCCCCATTTTTATCAAAAACAAAAACTATTTGTTGATTATCCATAAACAAGTATTTGTCAATTTCTGGTACATATTGAAACAAGTTAGGTGTACTAATTAACGCAGTATCAAGTGTTTCCAACGGAACAACTTTGATACTGTCTAAAAAAGTCACATCATTTTTCTGCGCATCTTTTACAGACAAAACACTTACATGTTCTATTTCAACATTAGCATTGTGACATGATATCAACAGAGAAGATAAGAATAATACAACTAAAAATTTCATAGCATTCCTTTCTTTTTAATCATATTAGCATATATGAGCTACATTTGTTTAATGGTTCTCCTGTTCGATTAGCTAAAGCAATATCAGACAAATCATCTAAATTTTGAGCATTAAACACATTGATACCACAAGCCATGGATATCGCAGCCACAAAAGTAGCTCTTATAAATTTCTTTCTCATTGTTAATACCATATTTAATTGTTGTTTAATCTATTTCCTCCCAAGATTCCTCGGGTGAGTTCTCTCCTGCTGTGTAAAGATAGAGAATCTGCCATAAAAGGAGCAAAAAAATGACTGACAATTACTGACCAAACGTATTTGTCAGTATTTGTCAGTCGGAAATTTGAGGAATTTCTTCGATGAAATGGGCTATTTTAGCTCATAATCTCCATTTACGTTTTTTACGACTAAATCCGAAGATGATTTCTTCAATTCAGACCTTAAGCGCTGAATCGCCTTATGAATTTTGTCTGCTGAACCCTGTCCATTCCATAATTCTTGTTCAATTTCATTTGTCGACAGACGATGATTGTCCTTGCGCAAGAAGAGTTTCAGTAAAAGGACGGATTGAGGAGGAAGCTGTTTGGAAATCCCGTCTTTAACTAGAGTTCCAGAAAACGAATCGAACAAACTTCCATCAGGCAACTGATATACATCCGCCTTATTGATTTGCACATCTGCAACATGGATTTCTTTTTCAACTATGACTTCTTTTTCTATCACCTTTTCATTTGTCACCTTACGCAGCACAAATACTTCTAACTTCGGATAACAAATGAACAACAACAACCAAAACAACCAAGGTAGTAACAATACACATCCATCATAACGAGTTAAACCATGCAACCAAGAAGGACAAGAAACATAAGCTGTAAGTTCATGTTCACAACGAAAGCCTAAATATTTCACCGTTAAACTATCCAAGCCCAAATGATTACTTGAATCTGAATAAACGGTATCATTTCGTAATTCCCAATCCGTATAAATATAACGAATTTGACCTCGGCCCGGTATTTGTCGGTCTGTTAGCAAGCTGTCCCATTGAATCATTAGCGTATTGATAGAAAAAGGATAAGTATCTAACAATGCACCTAAAAGCGCCCTTTTTTCTGTATCTTTTATTAAACTAAGATCGTATTTCCTACGTTCAATTTTGTACTTCAAGAAACCTCCTGGTGTCATAACACGAACAGTATCTGGAATTATAGAATTCAAAGTCTTCATATCAGATTGCTCATGCGAATAATGATAAATAGGAGTCTCCGCTCTTTTATTCACTTCCATCCACAAGGCTTCCTCGAAAGCATCTTTTGCCTCCTCATTCCATACCGCCACTTGCTTGCAATGCGCATCATACAGCGTCCAAACATAATAACCCGTACCCAGCAAGC
>JAFVUY010000055.1 GCA_017502465.1 Bacilli bacterium
TAGCAAATGATCGTATGTATACAGAACTTTCTCGTTTCTTTAACAAAACCTTAACTGACACAGCATTAATACATTGCTTATCTGCACTCGACCTTGGTAAGCAATATGTTGCAATTACAGAAAAGGCATGTAAACAAATCAAAATCCTAAAAGAAGAAAGTTTATCTCAGCTTGAACTTGCAATTCTCCGCGATATGAGTATAGAACGAAGAAAAGAAGGAATTGCTCTCGCTGATGAAATTGAAGTAAAATATCGCCGTGAAGGAAAGTTCTTTGATGAGATTTTGGGAGGAAATTGATTATGAATAAATCCTTACAATTAACTCTTTGCGATACACAAGGAAAATTATTTGAGTTGTCAGGGGAACGAGGTTACGATAGCGAAGCTTTTATTAAGGCGTTTATGACAACAGATATTTCAAAGGATATGGACAAGGATTTTCATCATGTTCAATGGGCGGGCAAGGAATACATTATGTCACGTATGGAAGATGAAAATCCTGATGCTATAGATAGTAACGGAATTGTTTTTGATAATGAAACATTGTACTGGACCGGTTATATTTATAGATACTGGAATATATATACGGGTGAATCAAGCAAAGATATTTACAAGCAAGCTCCTGCTAAAACGATGCAAACAGTTTATCTGATGTACCATACCATGAGTCCTGAACTTGCAATAGACAGACTAAAAGAGTCTTACAATAAGAAAAAGTGATTTGGGCTTTTTCTTTATTTAAGGCATATCAAATTTTAATATTACTAACTTATGGAGGCTTATATGAAAGAATCTGTAGGAATAAATGCAGCGATATTTCCTAAAATTATGACAATTATTTTAGGAAAATCATTTACAAATCTCGACAAATAAGTTATAGTATATTGTAATTGGATATTCGGCAAACCAATCGAAAGGTTGGGACGCAAAGCTCAAGAGACTAAAGTTTATACAATGTCAGTCAGCTGCAACTGTAGAGCAATCTTTGGATTGTTTTTATTGTTGCGGCTTTTTTATTTATAAAATTATTTATGCAAGGAGCGGGTAAAATGGAGAGAGGCATAACTGACAAAGAAAAAATGCAGAAAGTATATATCCGTGAAGAAAAAAGATTTATTGCGTATTGTTGTACTCGCAGAAAATACAAAGACAGTCGTATAAAACACCTGCAGTTTATAGAAAGATTCAAATGGGCTCAAACAAAAAAACATTTTAAGACCATTGCTCCGGTAATTCATTTGCTTTCGAAAAGAGATAAATATACTGCTGAACATTCGGTTCGTGTTGCTCTTATGACATACCGCCTTTGCATGCTTATTGATCTTGGCCGTTTTTATAGGGATGTTATAACTCTGTCGGCATTTTGTCATGACATCGGTAAGTTGGGTATTCCAGATGGTATTCTTCATAAAGAAGGTTCTCTTACTGATGAGGAATATGAAGAAATCAAGCATCATCCGAAGGATGGTGCTGATCTGCTTGGCAATCAGGCAAAATATACACATCTTATAGATGGCGTTTTATATCATCAGGAACGTTGGGATGGAAAAGGTTATCCTACAAGAATAAAAGGAGAGGAAATACCTTTCCCGGCAAGGATAATAGCTATCGCTGATTCAACAGATGCTATGCTCAGTGACAGACCATACAGAGATGCTCTTACAGAAGAAGACTGTAAGAAAGAACTGAATAAAAATTCAGGAATTATGTATGAACCCTGGCTTGTTGATTTGTTTCTTGATAATTGGAACTATATAGTTGATGGAATATACGGAAAATAGAAGTGATATAAAATAACCTCCAAGGATGAAGCTAGGAGGTTATTTTTTTGCTACTTCTATAAAATAAATAATTCATCATACCCTAATTCCAGCAAAGAAATGGAGAGCGAAATTAGATAATAAAAATGGAGTTCAGGATTATCTGTATCTATCTCAAATTCCTCTTTGGCCTTTTGTATTCTGTAAAGTACAGTATTACTATGTGTATGCAAATTTTCTGCTGTTTTCTTTAGTGAATGGTTGCATATGATATAAATATATAGTGTCAAACAAAACTCTGTATTGTTTTTCAAGTCATGTTTTAAGAGGGCAGATATTTTATTATCAATCCGAAAATCATTTTGCTTTAACTGCATAAGGAACGTGATTATTGAAAAAGCATGTTCAGATACGACATACGAAGTTTTATTTTTTTTGCAAAGATAATCTTCAATGGAACACATCCTCGCGTAATGTTTGTTCATATTGAAAAGCCGGTCAAGTTCGTCAGATACAATCACATTTAGATTCAGACTGTGGGCAATATTTTTTATTTCCTGCTGACTGTGATCTTTGTGTAAGAATATGATTATTTTGTTTTTATATATAAATGGGTGTGAAGCATGAAAACAATCTTTACATCTTTGTAATACTGTAATATGCTTTTCATCGAAATCATGCATATTTGAAAATGATATAACAGCGAATCTTTTTGCAGAAAAATGAGAAAGGAAAGTTCCGGCAATTTGCATATTAAATATCTTTTCACTTGTATATTCACCATTGAGAAGGTCCGTCAAAATTTCTTCTGCTGTACTTATTGAAGTGGATGTACAGTACCGTTCAAGAAAGAGTTGTTTTGCAATCATTCCTTCGCAAAAAAATAAGTCCCGGATATCTGCTGCATCAGTATCAATGAGATACAATACATATCCTATAATTGCTTCGCTGTTTTTCAAAATGCCAACACACAAATCGTTTTCACCGAATTTAACTCGAAAATGATTTTGACCTGCTTCAACCATGTTGCCGATTTTGATGCAAGTATCCTCAGACAACTTGCTGTGTGATATGGCAGTCTGATAGATTGGATCTTCATACTCCATTGATGAAACAGAGCATATAATATGAAACGCATTATCTGTTATAACAATCGGACAATGAAACATCGCAGATATTTCCTGAACAAGAGCATTAAATGAGTTGTTATTAAAAAAGAATTCAAGCATTGCACTTTTATCCATAATAAACCTCCCCAATTATGTTTTCGACACAATAAAATTATAAAACTTTTATCAAGAAAAGTCAATATAACCAATAAAAATAGAAAAAAATTAAATTTTTAAAATGGAATTTGTGCTGACGACACAAAATAAAAAGTATTTTTATGCTGTGAGAATATTGTAAGTGGCAAAAAATAGAGTATAATAATAACTGTAATAAGGAAAGAGAAATGAGTAGGAGATGATACCAATGTTCTAAGAGAAATAGCCGACACACCGATCAGCCGACGAATAAAAATGATATAGATCGGGAAAAACTATATTATACTTTTTTGGAGGCATGTATTATGTTTGAACTTACAAGAAGAAATCATAA
>JAFVUY010000056.1 GCA_017502465.1 Bacilli bacterium
CCGTTACCACGTAATTTGAATTCGCCTTCTTTATAGGCAGCTTCGATAGCGGCTTTAATCTTTTCCACTAATTCGGTATCGGATTTAGGAATAATAAGTGAGACAGAGTATTTTGGTGTAGCTCCTTCTGCGTTAGCTTTAGGTTCATTTGCGTTTAAGTAGCTGAATCTGACTACTGATGTAATAACCTTACATGGGTTAGTGTTCTTTGCCATAAGTTTGCTATTCCTCCATAAAATCTAATTTGGCTAAGTTTAGTGCTGGTCTTTTATCCGATTCTTCTACGAGAGTTGGCTTACCAGCTGGTTTATAGACATATTTGTCTACTAGTTCGATAAATTTCGCTTTTCCGATACGTTTGGTTAGTTCCGTTATTGATAGAAGCTTTGGTTCATCAAATGGATCCAAACCATTATCTTGTAGCGTTTTAATGACTTCGTTTTCATCGGTATATTTACGGTTGGAACGACCTTCTACCAATTTGAAGCCGGGATAGTGAACGCCTTTTAAACTTTCACTTAGAGCAAATTCTTTGATGTCATTACCCCAAGAAACTAGGTCATCGATTTTGGTTAAGATTTCCGCTATTTCTTCTATGGATAATAAATCCTTGTTTTGCTCTTTATAGCCTTCGAGCTTAAGCATCTCGTTGGCGCGGTGTTTGCATTCATGGCGTGCCTTACAGAATTGGCACCATGAACCACATTTGAATTCGCCTTTACCTTCATAGGCTAAGGCAGTTTTAGGCTTAACTTCTTCATTAGCCCAAGCGACTAATTCGTCTTTAGAACATGACCATTCGGAGATGTTATTGACTCTTGGTTGGATGATTACCATGTTGATTTCTTTAATGTCATAAAGGGGTTCAAACATGAGCAAACTTCCATAAGAGTAAATCATCAATTGTGGGTTACGTTCGCAAGAGACTTCTACGCCTTTTCCGTGCTTATAGTCCAGGACATAGATACCGCCGTCATAAACGATTACTATGTCACTACTACCGAAGCCTTCAGGCACTACATCTGAGAAGTCAACCAATACTTCACTTGCGATAAATGGGTGCTTGCCTTCCGCTTTTAATCTTTCGTAAATTTCACTTACGTAATTAACAGCGACATCAGTGCATTCATTGATTTCTTCTATATCAAATTCGGTTTCTTCAATTTCTTCATCGAAGGAAATTCCGTAGCGTTCTTTTATCTTCTTTTCGAGGATTAAGTGTGCAAAACTGCCTTCTTTTGCATAAATTGAACCTTCATCTTCATAGTCTTCAGTAAGCCTGACACTAGGTGGACACTCCATAGCTCGCTTTAGTGAACTTCCACCAATTAACGAGTGGCCGTTAGTCTTTGGTGGCATCTTCGAGTTCCTTCGCTTTCGCTAAGAGTTCAGGATAATCTTTAGGATCAACTTCGCTTAATTTGTTGACACCTAAGCCAATGAGCATCATTCGGACATTGGTTGTGTAACCTTTTCTAGAGAGTTCGGCAAGAACAGTTCTTACTTCTTCTAAGGTAGGTTGTTTGACCTCTTTTTCTTTTTTAGGCTTTTTACCTTCTTCAAGCTCATCTGCGAGAGCGTTGATTTCTGTAGCGATTGCCCTTAGTTTTTGAGCGACCTCTTTTGTCATAAGGCTTGTCTCCTTTCTTTAGATTGCTGTTGAGCGATTCGACTTCATCGTTAACTTCTTCAATGACCACTAGGGCAAGTGAGAGAAGACCAATGATGTTGAATAAGTTGTTTTGAACTTTTTTATTCATTTGTTTCTCCTTTCCGAGCAGTTCATCACTCTTGGCAATCCTTATGGGACCAGCGACTTATGGCTTCGCACTAAAATTGCAAAAAAATTTATTTTTGTTTTTCGAGCATAAAAAAAGACCACTACGTTATTCGCGTAATGGCCTATGTGCATGTGTTTCTTAATTAATTATTCTTTGCTCTGCCCCATTGATCACCGAACAATGCCCCATCTCCAGAATGAAGTTGAATTACTTGTTTTTCTATAGCAATATTTGTTATCGTTCCATCTGGATTAACTTCTTTATATCTATCAGGGTTTTCAGCAACAGCAAATATCTGTCTTTCAGTTTTTTGGGCGTATAATTTAAATAAATCACGAGCAGTAATATCTTCGATATTAGTAAATAGAATCGAGTCGTGTCCAAAGACTGGTAGTTTTGTATTCTCCATTATTGCCAAATCCAGCAAACAAACTGCTTTATACCTAGTTCCAGTTCCTGTATCACCTGGAGTGTAGAAAGCATAACTTTTAAGTTCGTTAAATTTGAAAATTGGAGCAGCTACTCTTTTATCATCTTTTTCTCTAATGTGGGTATTGTTTTCCCTCATTGATGAATTTAGTTTGTTTTCGATTGTTGTCGTATATGTTTCTGTTAATTGCACTAAGGTTTTTTCTGCTTCTTTATATCCTTTTAATGCACTTTCGCTATCTTCAAAATTTTTGATGGCGGTTCCAAGCCTATCTATTTCCTTTGATAAATATTCGCGTTCTTTAACATACGATTCGGAAACAGTAGGCACAGTCTTATATTCTTCTAATTGAGTATTAATTTCAGCAATTCTTGCATCAATTAAAGAAATTAAATTCTCAACTTCTTTATTTGCTTCAATGATATCTTCCAACAAATATCCATAGACATCTTTATGGAATTTTTCATATTTTTTAATTTCAGGAATCTTGACATCTTCAAAGAACTCTTTTAAAGCACCATACTTCAATTGATACTCTTCTTCAGATAGTAATTCATCATTATCATTAATATCAGTTAATTTCTTTTCTAACGTTTTTCTTCTTCTTTGGAGTTTTACTTTTTCTTTGTTAAGACGCGTTTTTTCGGTGGCTTCTAATGCCTCTTGGTCATTTGAATTATGGATATTGTCATAGTCTAATTGTTCTAATTGCTTACGCAAATCAGCTAATTGAGCCACCATTTTTGCTTTTTCTTCTGCACTTATAGCAATTGGAGCAATATTATGTTTTCTAATGTTGTCGTATCCCTTTTTTAAATCTTTTTTAGAATCGTAATCTGCCTTTGTAGATTCTATCGGTTTAAACATTCCGAACATCTTTAATAAAACGCTCATTCCATCATAGTCAGATTCCCTAATATGAGCGTTAATTGGTCTCCATTCGTTATAGTTTTTCTTATTATAAATTCTAAAATATGGTCCAACCCATTCTCTAAACGATAGGTCTTCACCGTTTTTTAGACCATAGAAATTTACAAGGTCTTCCTTAAACTGTTTATTGGTTATTGTGTTTCTTGTCTTATATTCGCTGTCACAAATGTCCACTCTTTCTGGGTTTTGTGTGTTTCTTTTATAAAATCTTGATTTGCCATCGAATTCAAATTCAAAGCAAATATCGTGATGGCCCACATGTTCAATAGTTTCTTTTTCTTTTTGTGGATAATCATCTCCGCCAAAACAAAAATCAATAATCATCAACAAAGTTGATTTACCTATAGAGTTTGTTGCCCCTTTTTCACCGAGGATTACATTTAAGCCATTATGAAATCTAATTGGTTCTCTAGGAACGCCATGGTCAATAAACTTATCGCATTTAATTGTTTTTAACATAATGAACAACCCCTTCCAATAGCTCAATTTTTCCTAAAACAAATAGACAATCGAGCGTATCTATAAATTCGCCTTGGCTCTCGAAAGACGATTTTGTTTTGTTGTAGAGTTCTTTAACAGAATAATCACAGTCTTCCAAAGGCTTTAAAATGACAGGAAACTTCGATAAGCAACTGTTTTTGTAACTAATAAATTTACTCGGAAGTTTCATCACTTAGCACCTCACAATGAACTAAAAAATAACATGTAATTAAATAGCATGTTTCAGGATCCTTCTGTCCGTCGGGCAAACAATCATTTAACTTTGTTGCGATTTGGTTTATTACTTCATCTTCACTTAAATGAAGACTGTAAAAATAATGGTCAGACCAATTCTTTATTTTTTCACCAAATACAGTTGACCCATTTTGAGTCTTTTCTTCATAAGAAGTAAAGCAACTATCAATATCGTAATAATCATCAGCAATTCTCTTTTTGATTCTGTTTCTAGAATAAGGAATTGTGTTTTTCATTTTTTCATCTATTCGTTTGGCTTCCGTAGTTAATGGTTTTTTATCTCCATCGAAATGGCCTAATAAATAATCAGCGACCCTTGTTATTCTTTCTTTAAAGAATGTTTTATCCATTGTTTTGTCGATGGTCGAATATTTAATCGCTTCTCTTTTTGTCTTGTATAAAAGTTCATAGTCTTCGACATTTGGACTACCATGATAAAGTCTATAATGTCTAGCACAAACCGCTATTTTATTTGATGGGGCTTCTACATCACTTGGCTTATAAATGCCACTAGTTTGAAAAGTAAACTTTGTTGCTTCATCAATTGGATTAGGATAAATATGCACTATTTCATAGTTTTTAATGTGCCTACCTTTATATTCAGGAGCAAGTATATCTTCACAAAATGGGCATCTTCCTTTCATTTCTTCGATAAAGTCATAATCAAGAGCATCTGGTTCATTATCAACATGAAGAGGTCCTTCTATCGCATTACGATAAAAATCACAGAATTCTTCAGTTACATCAATTTGTGTAAAAAACTTTTCACAAGCAATCGAACATGCGTGGCAAAAAACATCAAAGTCCGCTGCGTATGATTCAGCTATATTTAAATCCTGATATGCAAAAGCAATGGCCCTTTTGTTAATTGCCCTAACAAAGAAGCTAAAAAGAGCAATAAAATCTATAGGCTGTGGAATTTGCGATAGCAAACGAGGATTGATTAGTTTCGGGTCGCTAGCTCTACCAAGATCGCCATCAAATAGTTTTCTGCAATTGCTGTCTTCTTCGTTTCTATAATCTAAATATTTGGGATGTTTTAGAGCTTTGAGAAGACTACCAACAAAAACAGCTTTATTTTCATAAGCCGGGGATAATGATTTTTTTATGCCGTGGCAGAACTCACAAAATTTGATAACAATGTCCTCCAAATAATAAAGTCCTATGAAAGTCCGATTGGTCTCATTGCCAGAGACCTTTTTTAATTTTCTAACGATATGAAATGCTATTAACTTTAGTTAGGCAAACGACTTTAAATCTAATTATAGCATAAAGATTTGTAGGATTAATGCCTAAATATCCAGCACGCGTGTTGGGAGCATAAGAAAGGAGAATTCAAGTTATGGAGTCTCAAAACCCATTTCTAAACAAATATCCACCTTCCTTCGCTTCCGAAGAAGAAGACTGGAATAACTATCGTGATGAAGAACTTCTTCATGATGCTCAACTTGAAGAGCGTGAAAACTAAAGAAGTACTAATCACAAACGCCACCTTTTTCGCCACTGATTATCTTGGCGTGGAGGGGCAACAATTAGGGTGATTGATGAAAGGCATGCCGCTTATGGACATCAACCACTTCTCTACATAGGCAATGACCATCCATAAGGTCGTTCCGATTCAAAAAATAGCGAGGCAACTCACTACTTGAATTCGAACGTTTCTTTAAGCATGGTCGGTTTCATTCATGAGTACCTCGCGGAAAGCATAGGTACTTAAATGAAAATTACTGTCAATTTAGAAACTGAAGGATTAGTTGAAAACGATAATATCTTCACTCCTTCACCAACAAGAACAGCCGCCATTACTGTGAAAGAACTTAATGGCAAAACTATTTATCTTACTCCTAAAGAAGCTGATTCCTATAGGAGACTCCAACAACGCTTATGGCAACAATCACAAAGGGAGGGAAGATGCATAGTCTTCTCAGAACGTTATGGTGCTAAAGTATGCCGTGGCAACTGCTCCCAATGCGAAAAAGCACGTGATCGTTATCCATTATCAATTGAAGCTTTGACTGAAAAAATAGGCCACGAGCCTAATACTGGCGAGTTTGCTGATAGGCAAGAAGCTGAAGATCCAAGAAAAATCTATGAGCGCAAAGAAACAATGATGTTTATCAAAAAGGCCATGGATGAAATTGGAGCTAATGTCTTCGATATCTGTTGGAGAAGAATTGTCTTGGAAGAGTCAATTCAAATTATTGCTGATGATTATGGCATCAACAGAGAAACACTTCGCAAGATGATTATAAAGTGGACAAAAATACTCCAAGATAAACTTGCTTGGCTTAAAAACTAATATCAATTAAGTGGCAGTTTTGCAGTAAAAAACTACAATTCTGCCATTTTTTAATTGAAATACATAGCGAATTATCAAAATAACTAATCGCCATATCTTCCATTTATTACATCAAAAATATAATCACTATTTAGCCAGAAACACTGCTTCGTATATTCCGTGGCACCAGTTAATGCATCTGGTACTGGTAGCGGATTAGTATCAGAAGCATTTAAACCGTGTGGTCTTATATGAAAGTAGCCGTTTTGTGATGCCTTGGGAAAATTATTTAATCTAATTTGACGACCGCTTGATAATGTTTGGAAACCTCTAACGATTTGTCCAGTGCTTAAAATCCTTTTTAGTTCTTCAAAGACTTGTCTTCCCTCTATGTCTAATATTTCTTCTGGAATTGACCAGAACATAGTTTTAATAAAAACATACTCGCCATTAATTTTATGGAATATAGCAAAAAGGAACTTTTGGTTTATCATAGACTCCCTAAAACTACTATCTTCCCATTCTTCATTAACAACATCAATGAAGCTGAAGGCTGGAAAGGACATGTTCTCTCTAATATATCCTTCTTCTTCAACTCTTATAGTTTTTAGTGTTATGTTTGCTTTTTGGAATTCGTCTAACTTATTGACCTTTCCCGTTGCACCAAGCATGTATGCGATATATCGTTCAAACCTATCTTTTGATTCAACCATTCTTCCAAAGCAATTAATTAAATCGCTTTCAGAGTACCCTATAAAAGGTTGAAGTCTAGAAATAACAATATCTTCAAATGTTCTTGCGCTAAGTTCGGCGGCATTTGTTATTCTCTCAACATCTTCATTGGTCATCAAGTTTCTAATAACTTGTGTCATGTAACTTGGTTTAAGAGAAAATTTTCGTGGTTTTAAGTCTATTCCAAAAAGATTAGATGCATATCTATCTAGTTGTCCGTGTCCAGCACCTGAAGTACATGCCGCTAAATAGTTAGTGTCACGTTCTGAAATATTTTCAGGATAGCCACTTTGAATTTTTGCGCTTAATATTTCATAGTCTTTTTTAATTATTTCGATATCTTCTGGAGAAAATCTATGAAGAAATCCGTGAATCAATCTCATCTCGCCATATGGCCTTCCTTCTAAATACTCATATAAAGCAAAAAGAAGATTTTGGCATTTATGCCATACGTAGCTATTTTCAAAACTAGTGTTAGAAGTTTCTTCATAACTAAAAGAGCATAAAGGAACTCTTTCTTTAAAAGTTACGCCAGCTCTTTTCCTTAAGATGCCTGTAGTCTTTAGTTCTATTCCTAGATTAGGAAAATCGGCATTGTGGTCAGAATTGATAGGGTAATGAAAAACGCCCTCTTCTACTATTTGGCCTAGAACACCTTTGTTGCCGTTACCAACTAATCTGTGATTAACATCGAGTTCATAAAAAGTTTTACCAATAGCTGGTTCAAACTGCATCATTAGTTCTTCAACAGAATTGTATTTAACACTCATAAAAATAGTCTATCAAAGTTGAGTGTTCTTTTACAGCGTGCATTTACGTGCGTGTATGAAATAAATTATCTAAAGAATTTATTGATCTTGATAAAAATTGCTTGATCCTTTATACTCTTTAGTGTAGACTTATTGATATGAAAAAGACCGTAATCGAATTATTCGCTGGTGTTGGAGGATTCCGTGTTGGACTAAACAGCATCACTTCTATAGATAAAGATGGCAAGGCTATTGAAAATGGTCCATTCACTTTTGTGTGGGCTAACCAATGGGAACCATCCACCAAATCTCAACACGCATTCGATTGCTATAACATTAGATTCCCTTCTGCTACCGAGAATTCAAATGTCGATATTTCCAAAGTAGATAAGAAATCTATTCCAGACCACACTCTTTTATGCGGTGGGTTCCCTTGCCAGGACTATTCAGTTGCACATTCATTAAGTAGTTCACATGGTATTGAAGGTAAAAAAGGTGTTCTTTGGTGGCAAATTAATGACATCTTAACAGCCAAGAAACCAGCGTTTGTCCTTTTAGAAAACGTTGATAGATTAGTAAAATCTCCAGCTAGACAAAGAGGTAGAGATTTTGGGATTATGCTCCGCTGTTTATCAGAACAAGGATATGCAATGGA
>JAFVUY010000057.1 GCA_017502465.1 Bacilli bacterium
GGTGAGCTGAAGGAGCAGGAGGAGCGTGTCAGAAAGGGGTGGTTTCCGGAAAATCCGAAGCGGGCAAAGCAAGAGGCTGCTGCTGCGGAGAGAGAGGAGGAGACAAAAGCACGGAACTAATTCTATTGATTATTACACGAGAATATGATAGAATAGCAGAACTTATTTGGGCCTATAGCTCAGTCGGTTAGAGCTGCGGACTCATAATCCGTAGGTCCCTGGTTCAAGTCCAGGTGGGCCCATAGAAAAGCACCTGGGAATAGGTGCTTTTTTTTATACAACAGGCATTTATGAATCTATCTGACTTTCAGGTTTTAGAAATTGTTAAGCAAATGTTAAGTGCTTTTCATTTTCATTCTTGGAGGTAAACGGATGGATTTAAATTATCACATCTTCAAAAAAGCGATAGAATCTAAAGGTAAAACAGTTTTTAAGTGGTATTATTATTGGAATGATCCTGTGACTGGGGTTATGCGTCAAAAGGTTTGTAAGGGATGCAAAACCCAGGCAGAAGCATATACTTTTGTATCTGCACTTCCATCCTTATTCATAGAAACAAAAGTAACTATTTCTACGATTGCTAAGTATATGTTTGTTCCTGGCAGCGAACATGTTTGCAGATTGGAAAAACTTGGAAAGTCGCTTGATATCAAAACATTAAAAGACAAACGCCATAAACTGGATATTTTTGTCGAACAATTTGGAAATTTGATGATACAGGAATTGACGGTTCCTATGATTATCAATTTCCTAATGGAAGATACACATGGAGGAAGCTGGAAGAATAATTTTCTGACTGTAGTTGGTAATGTTTATGACGAAGCTCCGTTTTTTGGTGTTAATAATCTAGTAAAACCAACTTTTCCTAAGTTCACTAGAAAATCAAGGAAAAAAGATATATTTACAACTGAAGAATTGAATGCATTATTTAATGAAGCTCTATGGCAGAGAGTCTGTCAGAAGATGTATGAAAAGCAGCCTCAGTATGATGAAGGATATATGGCTCTTTATCTGTTGTTTCTTTGTACTATAAGTTTTGGCTTGCGTCTTGGAGAAGCTATTGGAATAAAAGTAAAACAGTTTTTGTTTGATTACGGAATGTTTGTTGTTGATGGTTTTTACCGTTATGCAGAACGTGAGAGAACTAACTTTAACAAAAAAGGTTCAGTAGAAGACCAGAAAATTCGGGTTGTTCCTATCCCAGATAACATATTACCTATTCTTCGTAAATACATCACCGATTTAAACGCTCAACCAGACGATTTTGTATTTCTTCGCTATGGACATCCTATTAGAAAACATTTAGCCGAGAAATGGTTTCGACGTGCTTTGATTGAAGCCGGAATAGAAACGGAAGGACGAAAACTTACGCCACATTCTTTGAGATTCACATACATTACTCGTATGCGGCGAGAAGTTGCGTGTGAGACTGTGAGAAAGATTGCAGGGCATAATTCAATAGCTATGACAGATTATTATACGCGTGCGGCTATTCCTGAAATGGTGGCTGCAGTCAAACCAGCCGCAAATGCTGCTAACAGGTTGTTTGAGTAGAAAAAGAGAAAAATGAGCGATAATATATGACAACACAAAGATTGGATTTACTTAGGAAAATTTGGGAAACCGTATCTATAGAATTGAGACACTGCGATGAACAGAGCGGACTGTAAATGATGTCTCAGAAAAATTAGCACCAGATATGGTTAAAAATTTTATTGGAGTTCTTTCTAATGGATGATAATTTCTCCTGGGATGCCCTGAAAACGATCAACTTTGTAAAACAAATCTCAAAAAGTGCTACAGGGGATAAAAAACAACGGCTTGTTGAATTACCAGCAAGCTGTTGTCATTTATTGTTGTTTCATTTCTTTTTCGCGTTTTAGCTGGCGAAGTTCAAGTTTTGATGTTATATAGTTGTCTATGAACTTCTGATCTTCTTCTTCAAGGCAGTCGTAACCTTTTAGAAGGCCAGGATAAGATTTAGCAAGGCCATAAATATGTGCATCAAAATCTTCCTGATGGTATTCATCCTTTGTTAAGAGCCATTGCAGAGAAACTTTTAATTTATTTGCTAGTTCAGGTAAAACATTTTCTGGAAGATTTACTTTACCATTAACCCAATTTAATAAAACTTCATAATCGACTATATTACTCAAATATTTTTTGTGCAGTGATTCTATGTCATAGTCATAGTCTTCATTATTTTGGCGCAAAACTATTTCAATTCGATATAAAATATTTTTCCGACTACAGGGATTCTCATCATTATTAAAATCGGTTGCATTTTCATACTGTTCACCATATACCAACCAATCTAAAGATACATTCATAAACTTAGCTACTTTTGCTACTAGTTCAATTGATGGTAAAACATTTTTAGCTTTCCAAGAAGAAATTGTTGAATTCGGAATATCTACTAACGCACAAAATTGGCGACGGCTGATTTTCTTTTCCTTGAGATAATTTTCCAAAATTTCAACAAACTCTGCACTTGTTCGCATAAAACCCTTGACTTAAAGAAACAATAGTAATATATTATTAAATGTACGAATTATAGTACAGTTAATTATAAATCGTACATTATTACAAATCAATAACCTGTTAGGTCAGTGATTTGTAATGCTTGTATTAATTATTCTATCACAAATTGCCTCAAAATTGAACTATCCCATTCAGGAATTTAGGCAAAAGGAGTATGGATGCAAAACAATTTGGATTTGGAATTGAAATCAATTGAACTTCAAAATGAACGGCTTTGGCGAGAACTTGTAGAAGTACACAAAATACTGGAATCAACAGAAAAAAAAATCAGTCAAACAAAAGAATTCTATACGGTAGATGATTGTGCAGAGTTAAAAGGCGGAGCTGCTCTGAATACCTATAGATGTAACCGGTTCATGTTGCCGGGCTGTGGTAACCCCAAATACTCAGTGTTCATTCTGGGGAGACTTGCATTTCCTCATGATGTAGTAATGCGTTGGCTCAAAGTTTCGGACAGTGAATACCTTGAATACGCTAAGGAATGTGGTGTGACTGTTGTACCAGAGAAGTATATTCGTCTGGCACAGAAAGCTCGTCAGCACGAAGGAGTGGAACATGATTAGCGAAAGAAAAATGCGATTGAGCGGCAACTCAATCGCATGGACAGGTAGCTTTATAGATCGAACTAAAACATACCATTATTCTATATATAACAGAAAAAACGATTTATTTCTAGTTAATAAGTTTCGTTGTGGTAATAGGGGGGTCTTGTGAGCGAAACCTACTTCATTAAGCAGCACCGAAAAGACAACTTCACAATTTTGGATAACACTTGCATTCGTGATTGTAATCTGTCATGGAAAGCAAAAGGTGTACATACTTATCTGATGAGTTTACCGGATGATTGGAAAATACATATTACAGAAATTGTAAATCATTCTTGTGATGGTAAAGCTGCTCTATATTCTGCAATTCAAATGCTGGAACAATACGGTTATATCAAAAAAATTAGAAATCGAAGAAAAGATGGATGTTTTGAGAATACTGTCTATCAAGTTTTTGAAGTTCCTGAAAAATCTGAGAAAGATATAGAAGTTCATCCACATTCCGATTTTCCAGATATGGAAAATCGGAATGTAGAAAATCCAGTTCTGGATAATCAGACACTACTAACTACTAATATAGTAACTACTAAAGAAATAAAAACTGAACTAACTGACTACGAACCTTGCTCTGAAATTAAGCAGTCAGTTAGTGAGACAGTTTTTTCATGCAAAATCAAAGAGCTATTCGGTGGTGATTATCCGTTCGATCGGAACTTTGAGAAGGGGCTTTGTGACAAGCTCATACAATGCGAGGTAGCAGAATCTGAGATAGAGTCATATCTTGAATACGTATTTGAGAGAACTAGACAATCGAATCCGCGAAAATCCTTTGCGGGATTATTCAGAGTATTGGCTTTATCTGGATCGATCCTCAATGACTTCCAGCAACAGGTGACTCATCATTCATCTCAGTCAGATGGTGTGGTACAGAAGAGGCAACGGATTCTACTGACAGTCCAATGTCCAGTCTGTGGTACAGAATTCGTTGAGTATGATTATTATTGCCCTACATGTTATCTCAGTGTTACTGCTATTCGTGAACATGATGATAGGGAGATTCGGCTGAAAACTGTTCTTCACAAGATGTCGTCAGAAGAACGTCAAGCATTCGATGCTGCACGAGAGGAGCGATTGAGAGGACTCAATAGATCCTTTTTTGTGGGAAAAGAGTACGAAGAATTCCTGAGAGATTATGGAATTATATCAACAGACTTATAGGAGAATAATTATGACTACTAATATCATTACTACTTTTTTAAATAAGACACAAAAAGGTTCAATCATAAGAGTTAAGCTAGAGGATATTTACACTATCCCAGAGTTGGCATCTGCATTCCACATTGATGTTGCCGTAAAAGACCGTATCAAGGAGGACATGACCATCAATGGATTCAGTAAAGCCCACCCAATTCACATCTTCCGATGGGAAGAGAATGGGTACTCTGCGATGGTCACACAAGGTATACAGCTGCCAAGGAATTGGAGCTAAAACATGTGTGGGCACAAATTCATGAATTTGATTCGATCAATCAGGCATTGCTTTACTCAACGAAGGAACAGTTCAATCGGAGAAACATTGAAGATGCTGAATTGTTCAAGCAATTCGAGATACTGCATCAAGAGGAAATCGAAGGTCGCAAACTTTCTGCAGATGAAATGAGTCAACGACTAAAAAAATCGAAACGGCATATTTTCAAGCTAAAAGAGGTTTTTGCCAAGTCTTCCCAGGAACAGCTACAAGCGATTCGGGAAGGGAATGCTTCAATCAACCAGGTCTACAATGCTATTAAAAAGCAGGAAGCTAAAGAGCAGGTTGTTGATTCTGTTGTAACGCCACAGTCAGAAGTTGTACCTGATGAACTTGATGAAATCATTGAAATAGTCGAGACAAAAATTGACAACGAAGATGAAGTTGTTGACCAGGTTCTTCCCACAGCTGGTGAGAACGGAATCAATTCCGATGCAATCAAGGTTGAAGATGAAGTAAAATTTGAGAGAAAAAAAATCCTCCGAAAATCTCGAACTACAAAGTTACTGATTATATGAGAGGATATTCTGATGGTTGCCTGTATGTATGTATGTCGCTAGAGTACGGGAAAACGCTCAATGAACTTCAAGCCGAATTGGCTGAATTGCAAGCGGGAACAAAATCTGTTGATTCTCTGCAGGCTACATTGAGACTGTTACAGGAATCTCATGAACAGAAGCAGACCGAATAAAATAACATTCCGTCTGTCTGATACTGAATTACAGGAATTACGAGAACGAATTAAGCAATCTGGATTCAACGAACAGCAGTTTCTGATTCGTGCCGTATTCTCACGCAAAATGATTGAGAAAGAAACCCTCCAAGAACTGATCTTTCACCTTCGAAAAATTGGGGTTAATTGCAATCAAATTGCAAAATCCTGTAATTCTGGCAATGTAGCCTTTGAAACGGACAGAATAGATCAAGTGATTACTACTCTGGAGTACACATGTCAATCTTTAAGGCGATTGGTGTAAAAGTTGGTAAGAATGCCAGCTTGAAAGGGATTATTAATTATGTTCTTCAGCCTAAAAAGACTGAAGAACAGCTTACAACTGGTTTTTGTTGTGATGTTTCCAAAGCTCTAGAAACCTTCAAGGAAACAAAACAGTGCTTCGGGAAATTAGAAGGTCGTCAGTATTATCATTTTGTTCAGTCTTTCCCTCCAAACGAGAATATAACTGCACAGCAGGCACACGATGTCGCTGTGCAGTTTGCAGAACGGTGTAAAAAGTTCTGGGGATTTGAGATGATAATTGTTACACATAAGGACCGTGATCATCTGCACACACATTTTGTGATGAATAGTGTCAGTTTTATCAATGGTCGAAAATTTCATCTTACCCGAAAAGAACTGTCTGCCATGAAGGAGTTGCAGAATCAAGTTAGTGTTGAGCTTGGTTACTCCCCAGCCCCTCAAAAAGGTTTTGATATCTTCGGGAAAAAAAGATCAGATGTTAGTGCTGATAATTCTAAGACTTATAGAATCCTGAAAAAGAGTCAGAGAAAAGAAGCTGATAGTTACCTGATGAATTGTTTTGAAGCTGTCCTTAAATCAGTCAAAATGGCAAGGTCTAAGGAGCAGTTCATTCAATTAATGCACGCACAAGGTTTCGTAACTGAATGGAAAAACAACAAGAAACACATTACCTTTACAGACAAAAAACGTAAAGCGGCAGGAGAAAGAAAATGCAAGGTTCGACTTAATAAGCTTGCACAATATTTCCCTGCTTTAAAAGACTTTAATACTAAGGAGAATCTATTAGATGGAATTCAACGAAATAGAATCGAAGAACCTGCTCAATCAGACCACAACGGACTTGTTGTTGCAAGAATCAATTCAAACAAATCTGAAATTGGAAGAAGTCCAGAACTTATTGACTTCAATGCAGGATTTGAAGATTATTCTGCCAAGGTCGATACAGAACGTACTCAATATACAGCTGAAAAAGCAACTAGACTTTCAGGTAGAATGGCAACAAGAACTAAAAACCGAATTGGAGAACAACAGGGAACAACACAAAGCTCAACTGATGGAATCCAAAACAGCCTTCAAAAACATGATAGAAAGCTATCAGAAAAATACGGAAAATCAGCTAAAGAAAATCAGAGAGGAGAACCACGTGGCTATAATCGCTGATTGCAACTCTCTGTTTGAGAAGGCTGAAAATAGAATATCAGAAGTGATAGACAAAACTTCTGAAAAATTCGAAGGTGTTAAAAATGGAGCTGAAAAAATAATAGGGAAGAATCTATTGTTCAATTTTATTTGTGCAATAGTTCTATTTGTAGCGGTGAGTTGTTTCTATGTTTACATTCAGAATTATAGGGATGGAACTGAGATTGCTGAAGCAAAAGCAGTAGAAGCGCTCGCTGAAGAACGTGCAAAGTTTGAAGCAGAAATGCTTGCTGAAAGAGCAAAGATTCAGCAAGAAGCGGTAGCTGATTATAAAAAAACTGCTTTATATCGCGAGGAAGCCTGTAAGTATGTGGCAAGTAACATTAAGAATCTTGAGTGTATGAATTATATGTACACGTATATTAAGTCCGCTGATATTGAAAACTATCCTGCCGTAAGAGACTTTTATAATAATTTTCTGAAACAAGCAAACGATCACTATAGAAAAAAAATGCTAAATAATCTGGATAGTTTCCTGTGTGCAATGTTGCACACAGGAAAATCACACAATCAACACCTCTACATCGCTGACAATTTGGCTTGAGAAGTTGCCAAATTGTCAGCGTTTTCGTGGTGTTGATTGTGGCAAGATTCGCAAAAGTGCTGGCACTGCGGCCATTCTTTTACTAATCTTGCGAGGGAACGTTGTCCCCTTCGAACCTCTACGCTCCGTTTTCACTCCGCCTTTACCTGCACGATGAAAAAATCGTGGCAGGTAAAGCAAAGGCTGCCGCCTTTGGAAACCACTTTAGGGGCATTACGATTGCCCCTCGCCTTAAGTGTGCAATGTTGCACAAACAGTCCTGTACCTCAGTGACGGCGAGTTTTGTTCCACTTATGTACCACGTAAGGCTCACCCCATGGTTTTCGTTTGCGTGCAAGGTTGCAGTTTTGGGAATTCAATAATATAATGTTCTTATAGTTTTGTTTTATTGGAAAGGATAACCATTTGAAAGAAAGCTGAAGGAAAGAATGAAGATGAGAAATAAAATTCATCTTGCAAAAGATATTTCATATATCCAACAAGAAGAATGTTGTGTTATTGATGTTGGCAGAATACTTGCGAAAGAGGCTGAGAAAGATTTCAAGAAATTTGTAACCGAGTCTAAATTTGATTCTTTCATTTACTTTAGGCAAATTTTAGATAGCTTTATTGATTATAAAAAAAAATATCTTGTATTTTCTAACATTGGTATTTTGCTAGAAACACATTTTTCTCTAGATGTTCCAAGGTTTTTACTTGAATATGCAAAAAACTTCCAAGTTTTCATTATCCAAGGAATATTTAATTATATTGATGGAAATAAACTTACATGGAATGTTGAAAATCCATATAATGTAATAGAATTTAATGATGGAGTATTAGAGGTTTTACCTAATGGGGGAGACATATGAAATATTCAGAACTTATTGACTTTGAGCCATTAACTACAGTAATTAAAATTGCTGATGATAGTCAAGCTGAAAAAAGAAAACATAACGTTGAAACATATGTTTTCTCTGAAAAGATGATAAATATGCTCACTTCCATGGTTGTTCCTAATTTAGATACCAGCGGGAAAGTGGTAGAACAAAAAGGTGTGTCAATTGTTGGTAGCTATGGTACAGGTAAGTCTCACCTTATGTCGGTTATATCTTCTATAGCTGAAGATGCTTCTCTTTTACAGAGTCTCCACAATGAAACTATTAAGCGGGAGTTTGAATCTTTTGCAGGGAGATATAAAGTTCTTCGGTTTGAAGTTGGTACAACAAAACCTCTTTATGAACTTGTTTGTTATCGCCTTGAAAATTTTCTAAATGGACTTGGTGTAGACTATCATTTTGATCCAAATTCAAAGGATACGTATAAAGAGCAACTTCAACAAATGATGGCAGCATTTGAAGATGTATATCCTGATAAATTTTTGCTAGTGGTTGTTGATGAATTGTTAGAATACCTGCGTAGTCGCAATGCAATGGAGGTAAATGGGGATCTCATGACACTTCGACAAATGGGTGAAATGTGTGACGGTTCTCGTTTTAAGGTTATTTATGGAGTGCAAGAACAATTGTATCGTGACCCGATGTTGGCTCCTGCTGCAGATACCTTGAATAAAGTCCAAGCTCGTTTTGATGAAGTTCTCATTACAAAAGAAGATGTTGCTTTTGTGGTAAAAAATCGTCTCCTTAAAAAGACAACAGAGCAAAAATCAATTATTCGTGAACATTTAAATAATTTTTCCCATCTCTTTGATGGTTTTAATACCAACTTGAATGATTATGTGGAGTTATTTCCTGTCCATCCAAGTTACATCTCCACTTTTCAGCAAATAAAGCATGGAAAAGATAAACGTGAAATATTGAAAATCTTAAGTTATCGATTTGAAGATTTAGCAACTCAGCTAGTACCAGAAGATAATCCTGGTTTGATTACATACGATAGTTATTTTGAAGATTTACGTAAAGATTCATCTATGCTTTCAATTGCTGATATTGCAACAATTAATGATAAGGTTGAAATTATAGAAGAGAAAGCTAAGAATTTCTTTAACTCAAAGCCGGCGTTAAAAAGTAAGCTCCCATTGGCAAAACGGATTATAAATGCACTTGCAATTCGTTCTTTGTGTGATGATTTAGACAAGCATCTTGGAGCTAGTGCCTTTACCTTAAAAGAAGATCTTTGCTATACGATTATGGGAATTGACGATGCAGACTTCTTGCAAGATACCATTATAACAACTGCATCCAATCTCATTTCCTCAACACAGGGGCAGTATGTTGTACAAGATAGCCAATCTGAAGATTTTTATATTCGTACAGAAGGTGGAATTAATGTAGAACAAATTGTAAAAGACTATGCTGAATACATTCGAAAAGATTCAGCTTTTGTAGATCAGAGTTTCTTTAACCTGTTAAAGTTTTTACTTAGCATTGAAAAGAATCCATATAGAACTGGTTTTAATATTTGGGATCATTCACTTGAGTGGAAGTCTACAAAGTCTTTTCGGTTGGGTTATATTTTCTTTGGAAATCCAAATGAGCGCTCTACCACAGAACCTATTCAAGAATTTTATATGTATTTCTGTCCATTATTTTCAAATATGAACAGAAGTGACTTAGATGATGAAGTTTATTTCGATTTTTCAAATTTTGATGAGCATTTTAAGACAGAAGTCTGTTTGTATGCTTCAAGTATGGCAAAACTGAACGATGCTTCCTCTGATAAAAAGAAACTTTTTCAAGACCAAGCTGAACAACATAGAAACCGTATAAAGGATCTATTTAATAAAAATTTTGCAGATAAAATGAATGTAATTTATAAAGGAAAATCTGTTCCTTTGAGAAGTTATCAATTGCCACAAGAAGGTGGTAGTAAGCTTACCTTGTTTAGTGATGTTGCAGCTACTATTCTAAATGATAAATTTAACTCAAAATTTCCAGGTTATCCTCAATTTAGAGATTTACTCAGTGCAAATACACCCGAAAATCTAAATAGTCGTGTAAAAAATGCTCTGACAAAAATCATTAAGTACAATAATCCTAATCGTGATGGACAAGCGATTCTTGCTGGTTTGGGTTTAGCAGGAAGTACGACAATAGATGTTCAAAATTCTAAGTATGCTGATTCAATAAAAAAGAGGTTGGCTGATAGAGGGCCTGGAAAGGTATTAAACCGTGAAGATGTTATTTATACTCATTATCAAGCTTATAATCAATATTATTCGGTAGACTATAAACTTGAATATCAGCTTGAATTTGTTGTTTTAGCTGCTTTGGTATTTAACGGGGATATTGAAATTACTTGGAACGGTGATATGACACTTACGGCAAGTAATATTGCAGAAAAACTTTTAACTTTGGATGATGATAAATTTTACTTGTTCCATACAATTAAAACTCCATCTGATTTACCAATCAAATCATGGAAAAAGTTATTTTCTTGTTTAAATTTACCAGATTTAACAGCTAGTCTTAAAGACCCTTCTACATTTACAAAATTAGGAAGGTCAGTGGTAGAATTTAGTGATAAAGTAGCTCAAACTATTGCGGACTTGCACGGAGGTATCCGTTGCAATGGTTTTGTCTTGATTGATGAAACTCAGAAAATCACCTATAGTGGGGAACTGCAAAAACTTCTTGCTGTTTTGGATACTGTGCGAAATCTTGATACGTATGGAAAGTTACGAGGATTCAAGTATACGGAACAAGAACTTGAGGATGTTTTTAGATCATATTCATATTGTGAGTTAGTTTCAAATCTTAAAGTTAAGGCTGATAAATTTGAACGGCTTATACGATACATCACTCAAGCAAAATCCTATGTGGTTGAAAGCGAAAAGCCTCTCTATGACAATATGGAAAAAGCAATAGCTGAACTTCCTGAAAAATTGAATGCAGATGAAAAGGTCCAAAAGCAATATGAGGCTTATTTGATAAGTCTTATTGATTCTTATTGTGAATATTATTTAAGTCAATATGTAAAGAACCGCTTGAATTATACAGATTCACAAAAAAGAGACAGTTTGCTTAATAGCGAAAAAAAACAAATATGTGAAGTTCTCAAAGATATAACAATCCTTAATAAGACGGATTTCGAAAACTGGAGAAATATAATTACTAGTCTAAAACCTCAGGATGTAGAGGTTACAAAGGATAGAATTAAAGAAAATCCTTATCAAGACTTTAACCCACGGGAAAATTACAATAAACCAAATTATACAATTCGAGCTCTTGAAGAACAACTTGAAGTAATTTATTCAAAATGGTTTGAAGCTATCAAGGCAACCTTTAATGATCCTGGAATTGATCAAAACTTGAATATGCTTTCTAACGAGCAAAAGAAACTTGCAACACGTTTTAGATTAGATGGTATGGGAATTACTGTCGATAATTGTCGTATGATGAGGGATATCGTCAATAGTCTTTCTAACGGATTTGAAAGAATAGAGCTTTCCAATTCTGATTTTGCAAACGTATTCTCAAAACCTATGGGAGTAGAAGAAGCAAAGCGAGCTTTTGATCAATTCATTGAAAGTCAGTGTGCCGGTAAAGAGCGTGGAAAAATTCGTATTATTTTGAGTGGGAAGTAAGGAGAAGTGAAATGATGAAAATAAATAATATACAACTATATAATTATCATGGATTTAAAAGTGTTGCTATTGATTTTAATCCAAAAGTAACATGTCTTGCAGGTATTAACGGTGCAGGAAAATCTAGTGTCTTAAATGCGATTGCTTTGTGTTTATCGTGGATAATTGCAAGAATAAAAAATCCGAAAGGTCAAGGTTGGTTTGCAAATGCATACGAAGATGCACGTTATGGTGAAATGTATGGTGGTATAACAGGCAAGTTTTCTTTTCTTGATAAAGAAATATTTGTAAAGCAAGGATTTGCAGCTAATGGCGTTGTTGGTGACATAAAATCTGATTATTCTACATTAAACTCTTTATTTGATTATGTAAGTACATCATCTATAGCTTATAATATACCAACATTGGTCTATTATCCTATAAATAGAGCTGTTCTTGATATTCCTCTAAGAATAAGAATGCGACATGATTTTAATCAATTCAGTGTATATGAGAATGCTATGGATTCCAGTGCAAGATTTCGAGATTTTTTTGAGTGGTATAGAGATAGAGAAGATATTGAATATGAAGAAAGAAATAACAGAAGAGATTTTGATTATAAAGATTTAATTTTGGAAACTGTTAGAAATGCTATATACAAATTCCTTCCGGGATATAAAAATCTCCATATTCGAAGAAGCCCCCAAACTATGTTAATAACAAAAGCCGATGAAGAAATCCCTGTAAACTCATTGTCTGACGGCGAAAAGTGTATGCTTTCCCTTGTTGGTGATTTGGCCAGACGACTTTCATTAGCAAATCCATCTATTAAGAATCCTCTGGAAGGATCTGGAATTGTTTTGATTGATGAAATAGATTTGCATCTACATCCAGCTTGGCAGAGAAATGTTGTTGGTCTTTTGTTAAAAACATTTCCAAACTGTCAGTTCATAATTACAACTCACTCTCCACAAGTTTTAGGTGAACTGAAAACAGAAGAAATTTGGCTGTTGAATGACTTTAAGGTTTACAGACCTGCTTCAAGCTATGGACTTACTTCAAATGATATCCTTGATGAAATAATGGATGTTATGGAAGGCGATAAAACCTTGAGCCGCAACGGTATAATTGCTGAAAAAATAAGCGAAGTTTCTATGCTTGTTGAAGAAGAAAAATTCAGCGAAGCAAAGAAAGTTATTGATGAAATAGAAACTATTGCCGGTGGAGAGCTGCATGAAACAGCAAAGTACAAGACTGTTATAGATATGGTGGGAGAAGAATAAAATGGTTCAAATTATCAAGAAAACTGCTCCTAAAAGTCTTGTTGAATATAAAATTGCAGGAAATACATCTTATAATGATTTTTCAAATAAAGATGATATACGTATTAGTCTTGTACAAGAACAGAATGAACTTTGTGCATATTGCATGGGGAAAATTGCTGCAGACAGTACGAAAATGAAGATTGAACATTTTAAATGTCAGACTACATATCCCTCACTGCAACTTGAGTATTCAAATATGCTTGGATGCTGCAAAGGCAATGAAGGATTCCCCAAAAAAATGCAAACCTGTGACACATATAAGGGAGACAATATTTTGTCTTTGAATCCAAGCAATCCAAGTGATTTTAGTAAAATGCAGATTATTTATTCTGATGACGGAACAATAAAATCCTTGAACTCTCAATTCGATAAAGAATTAAATGATGTTCTAAATTTGAATACAAATGTATTGAAAGCAAATAGAAAAACAATGATAGAATCTGCGAAAATGGCACTTTCATCAAAAAAAGGAACTCGTAGCAAGGTAGAAATTCAAAAATTAATACAGAAATTTGAAGCTGCCCATAAACCATATTATGGAGCTGCAATTTACTATCTTGAGAAAAAACTAAAAGGTGCAAAATAAGAGGAAAACAATATGAGTGGATTATTTGATGATGAAGAATTGCTAAGATTAGAAAACGGAAATCTTTTTTCTGACAAACCCGTTACCGTACTCGGTAAAACCTTCTCTAACGACGAGGAACGTAGGGAATATTTCCGTGAGGAACTTCGTAAAAAATTACCAGAGCTTAAAAAACTGGAAGGTTATCCAATCGGTGAAGATGAAGACATTATAAATCTTTCCGATCCACCTTATTATACTGCTTGTCCGAATCCTTGGCTTAATGACTTTGTTGCAGAATGGGAAAAAGAAAAGGAATCTCCTGAACTTAAAAAGCTTCGTAAAGATGACTTTGAAGTAAAAGAGCCCTATGCCAGCGACGTAAGCGAAGGAAAAAATAATCCTATCTACAATGCCCATTCTTACCACACAAAGGTGCCACATCCTGCAATTATGAGATACATTCTGCATTATACACAACCGGGTGATATTGTACTTGACGGTTTTGCGGGAACTGGAATGACTGGTGTTGCTGCTCAAATGTGTGGGAATCCTGATATAGATTTGAAAACGAAAATAGAAGCTGAGTATGCAAGTTTAGGATATAAAAAGCCTGTCTGGGGAACTCGCCATGCCGTTTTGGGAGATTTGAGCCCTGTAGCTTCTTTCATTGCCTACAACTACAACACTCCTGTAGACTCTAAAGCTTTTGCATTGGAAGCAAAGAAAATCTTAGCAGAAGTTGAAAAAGAATGTGGCTGGATGTATGAAACAAAGCATACAGACGGAAGTATTGGAAAGATAAATTATGTAGTTTGGAGCGATGTTTTTATTTGCCCTGATTGTGGCGGAGAGATTGTTTTTTATGATGTAGCTGTTGATAAAGAAAAAGGCGAAGTGAAAGAAGAATTTGCTTGTTCAAACTGTGGTGCGAAACATTCAAAAAAACAGGTTTCAAAAGCTATGCAAACTGTTTTTGATAAAACAATGAGCAAGACAATTCAACAATCGAAAACTGTTCCTGTCCTTATTCAGTATGTTGATGAAAAGGGAAAAAGACACGAAAAGAAACCTGATGATTTTGATTTTGAATTGATAAAAAAAATAGAGAATACAGAAATCCCATATTGGTTTCCCACAGATGAATTACCTAAAGGAGAAAAAACTCAAGACCCAATAAATCACCATTATACTAATATCCATTATTTTTTTACAAATAGGAATCTATTTATTTTGGCGAAATTGAGAGATGAAATACAAAAACGGACACTTCCTTTGATAGTTTTAAATAGTATTGTTACATCACTTGTTTCGATTTTGGTTCGTTTCAATTTGGGAAAAAGAGGTAATGGTATTTTTCCTGGGGCAATTTTTGTTCCTTCACTTATAGCTGAAGCAAATATATTTAGAGTTTTTTTAGGAAAAGCAAAAGACTTTGAAAAAGCTTTTTTTCTTTTGAAAAATCCTAAAAATAGTCTTACTTTATCTTCTGCATCAAATATTAAATTATATGACAATTCTGTGGACTATATTTTTACTGACCCTCCATTCGGGGCAAACATCATGTATTCTGAACTAAACTTTATTCAGGAAAGTTGGCTCAAAGTAAAAACCAACAACAAAGAAGAAGCAATTGAAAATAGAACTCAACAGAAAGGACTTTTAGATTATCAGAATATAATGCAAAAATGCTTTGTAGAGTATTATCGGGTTCTGAAACCGGGTAAATGGATTACAATAGAATTTTCAAATACCTCTGCAAGTGTGTGGAATGGTATACAACTATCATTAAATCGAAGTGGGTTTGTGATTGCAAATATTTCATCAATAGATAAACAGCAAGGTAGTTTCAATGCCGTTACTTCTCCAACTGCTGTAAAGCAGGACTTGGTCATCAGCTGTTATAAACCGTCAGAAACATTCACTAAGAATTTCCAGATTCAAGATGGACACACAAATACGTGGTCATTTATACAGGAACACCTGGAACATTTGCCAATTCCTTTTGTAAAAGATGAAAAAACAACGTCGGTAATAGAGCGGAGTCCTAAAATTCTTTACGATAGACTCATTACCTATTTCTTTATGAGAGGTTTACCTGTTCCCATGGATGCCGCTGATTTCCAAGAGGGATTGCGAAATAGGTATGTCCAAGAAGACGGTATGTTCTTTACGTCTCAGCAGCTTAACAAGTATTTGGAGCTTAAGAAGAAATACAATCTTACAGGACAACTTGATCTGTTTGTTACATTAATAGAAACTGAAAGTGATGCAGTCCAGTGGGTAAAAGAAAAGCTAGAAGAAAACCCATTAAAATATCAAGACCTGCAACCAGACTATCGAAAGGCCTACGCCACGAATCGTAAGGGTGAAATTCAGATAGAATTGAGAGATGTGCTTGAAGAAAATTTTATTCAACAGGATGATGGGGCCTGGAGAATTCCTAATTTTAATGAGCAGAAAGATAGAGAAATTCTTCGTACAAAGGCTTTACTCAAGATTTGGGAGGATTATTGTACACAGGTTGAATCTGGTAAAGTAAAGAAACTCAAAGATGTTCGACTCGAAGCAGTAAAAGCAGGTTTTAAGGATTGCTATCAGAAAAAGGATTTCAAACGTATTGTTACAATAGGGGACAAGATTCCAGAGAATCTGCTTACGGAAGATGAGACCTTGTTGAACTATTATGATATTGCTTGTAGTAAGGTGTAAGAGGGAGGAAAAAGGGTGGCAAATATTAACGATTTTAAAATTCTTAACGAGAAATGTAAGCATTACTTTACTCTTTTTGAAAATGAAAACGGGAAAAAATTCCCTAATTTGAATGAGACACAGAGAATGCGATTTGGTTTCTATTATTTGATGATAGGAAATATTTGTGATATTAAAGATATTTCTGATATTACACCTTTGATAACAGATATGGATTTCAATAAAAACATCTGTACTGAAATTTGTGAAGATTGTGGGGTTGATGCTGTATATTTGGATGATGAATCTAATATAATAAATATTTTTAATTTTAAGTTCAGAGAAAAATATAGTTCTGATAAACAACAAAGTATCAATGAATCGATGATAACAACAAAGTTTATTCATGCAATTCAGAACGAAAATTGCACAGGCTTAAATGGAAAGATAAAAATTGCTGCGGAAAAGATAATAGAACTAAATAACAGTAAAGATATTTGGAAAATGAAAGTTTATATTATCAGTAATGAAAACAAAGAATTATCTGGTTCTATTCCCGAATTTGAGAATCTAAAAGATCTTTATGATCTTGAAATGGTTACTATAGGACTTGAAAAAATATCTCAAATGTTATCATTACGTCCAGCTCCTATTAATGCAATTTTGCATATTGAAAAGGATTCGTTACTACCATTTTCGGAAGATAATTTGTCAACGGCAAAGTCGTTTGTTATAAGAATAAGTGCAAACGAATTACTGAGAATTACATGCGATAATGCTGAATATAGGAATGACTATTCATTGGAAGACTATACAAAATTATATGATACTAATATGGAATATGGTGTGCTGTTTGATAATGTAAGGGGATTTGTTGTTAAGTCTAAATTTAATAAAACAATGTCGCAGACATTGGAAAAAGAACCTTCAAAATTTTTTATGTATAATAATGGATTGACTATAACAGCAGATGATATAACTTCTGAAGATACGAATGGAAAAAAAAAAGTAAAAATAACAATAACAAACATGCAGGTAGTAAATGGTGGACAAACATTAAGAACTTTGCACGAATTTAAAAAGTTAGATAAGAAAAATATCGATAATTATCTCGCAAACTGTCAACTGTTAATTAGAGTGTTTAAAACTGCAAAGGATAATGTAACAAAAAATCGAATTGCGGAATATACAAATAGTCAAAATCAGATATCTATAATTGATTTAAAATCTCTTGCTTCTGAACAGATACAAATTGAGCAATTTCTTGCCGAAAAAGGCGTTTTATATTCAAGAAAAACAGGCGATTTGGGTTATATGAGTGAAAATTATGAATATAAAAAACAAATAAGCATGGTAAAGCTTGGTCAGATTTTAATAGCTATAAATGGATACCCTGAGAAAGCTTCTAACCAAAAGAAAGCTATTTTTGAAGATTATTATCGAGATTTATTCGTTGAAAAATTTGATATAGAGAAAATAGAAGAATATATAGATAACTACCAAAATGTAAAAACTGCGTATAGTAAATTACAAGACTATACTTACTCTGAACAAAAAGTATTTTATATTTTGTATCTTAATGAATTAGATAGGTGTAAGTTCGATTCAGTAAACGGACTTATAGAATTTTTCGAAAGTGTTCTGAAAGATTTTAAAACTGATGATAAAAGAGCTGATTCGAGAAAACTGATTATGGTTTCTTTTAAGGAGGAACTTAAAGAAAAATATATTTCCTTTCCAGTAAAAAAGGATTAATAAATGACTTTATCCGAAATACCCAAAGGTGAAAGTTCCGAAATTGAGTTCAAGCGAGAGCTTTCAAAAAATAAAGATTCTCTTCTGAAAACTGTAAGTGCCTTTAGCAATTGTGGTGGTGGAACAATCCTTATCGGCATTGACGATAAAACCCATGAAGTTATTGGTGTTGATGAGATTGAAGCTTTTAGGATAATGGACGCAATTGCAAATAGCATAAGCGATGGTGTTGAACCGCTTGTTTCGCCTGATATTTCGTTGCATACTGTGGAAGGAAAAACGGTTATCCGTGTGCGCATTTATGCAGGAAGTCACACTCCATATTATCTAAAATCTGTTGGCAAGGGAGCAGGTACTTTTGTTCGTATTGCTGCTACTAGCCGACTAGCAGATGTTATCTCTCAGAAAGAACTTGAGCTTTTGGGATTGCGTCATTCTTATGATTCTTTAGAGAGCCGGAGTTTTATGAATGATGAACAAAGTTTCAATGTAGAAACAACAATGAAGCTTTGCGATGACATAATGCGTTTTATGAAGCAGAAAAATGGTTCTAATATTCCTGTAAATGAGCAGACTTTAAAAACCCTTGGAGTATTAAAAGAGAAAGATGGTAAATTTGTTCCAACAAATGCGTATGCTATTTTGATGCATCCAGACCGGTATGAATATTTATGGTCAAGTATTCGATGTGCATGTTTTAAGGGGGTAGATAAAGTCGTTTTTTTGGATAGACTTGATTGTGATGGAACTTTGTATGAGCAGATAGAACAGGCATTAAAGTTCGTGCTTAGAAATCTTCATACCGGAATGAAAATTGAAGGTGCAATCGGAAAAGATGTCTACGAACTTCCACCAAACGCATTGCGTGAGGCGATTGTCAATGCTGTGGCTCATAGAAACTATATGCTTGATGAGAGCGTTAAAATTGCTGTTTTTGATGACCGGGTTGAAATATCTTCTCCCGGACTTTTGCCACCTGGCATTTCTTTGCAAAGTGCATTGAACGGCGAATCTCGTTTAAGAAATCCTGTAATTGCAAAAGTTTTTCATCTTATGGGATTTATGGAAGAATGGGGCAGTGGGCTTCGTCGCATTATGCAGGAATGTAGAGATTCTGGTGTTTCTGAGCCTGTTTTAACAGAAAGTGAAATATCCAGTGTAATAACATTTAAGCGAGATTTCATAGTAAATGAAAATGTCCCTCAAGATGTCCTTCAAGGACAAGAAGATGTCTCTCAAGATGTCCTTCAAGGACAAGAAAATGTCCCTCAAAATAATTCTCAACTTGAAAAGAGCATAGAATCAATAATTTTACGCTTGATAAATGAAAATAACAAAGTTTCCAGAGAAGAAATAGCAAAAGTTGCAGGTGTAAACGTAAAAACAATTGCCAGACATCTTAAAAAACTTTCTTCAAAAGTAAAGTATGTTGGAAGCGGTTATAGCGGTCACTGGGAAATAATCGGAGAATAGTCATGCAATATAACAATCAATCCATAGAAATAATTTCCACAAAAACTGTCTTTGGTAAATCTGTTAGCAAAGTACGGATTCTTTCAACTGGTCAGACTCTTGATGTTCGCACAGAAGAAATTGTAGAAGAATCAAAACAGGTATCTTTACAAAATCTTCAATATAGAGCTATGGCTGCTCGTATTAAAAATAAGATTGGCAGTCAGAACATCCTCTCTCCTTATGAAAGTAATGTTGTTCCACTTCCTCATCAGATTCTTGCCCTCGAAAAAGTAATGAATGGACCATACTGCAGGTTCCTTATTGCTGATGAAGTAGGTATGGGAAAAACTATTGAAGCCGGTCTTTGTCTTAAGGAACTTAAACTTCGTGGCATTGTTAAACGAACTTTAATTGTGGTTCCTCTTTCAGCAATGACTCAGTGGCAATTAGAATTAAAAAAGCATTTTAACGAAAAGTTCCATATTTATGATTCAGAGTTTATTGGATCTATGGCTAAAACATTTGGTCGTCTTGATGCTGATAATGATATAAATATTTGGCAACAAAATAATCAGATTATTGTTTCTATGGATTCTTTACGCCCACTTGAATCACGTCTTGGATGGACAAAAGAAAAAGTTGATGAATATAACAAATATAGAATTGAGAGTGTAATTAATGCTGATTTTGATTTAATTATTATAGATGAATGTCATAAAGTTGGTGGTAGTGATGTAAATGTAGGCCGTTTCCAAATGGCACAAACTTTATGTTCAGCAATCCCTAATGTCTTACTACTTTCGGCAACTCCTCATCGTGGGAAATCAGATCATTTTAGACGTATTCTAAAACTGTTAAATGATGATGCATTTAGTGGAAATGCAGCACCTACATTAGAAGAACTAGATCCATATGTTGTTAGAACAGAAAAGCGACAGGCTATCGATTATACAGGAAAACCTCTTTTCAATAAGCGGAGAACTGAACGTCTAGTTGCGGAATATGATAATTCTAAACATGAGCTTCAGCAGCAGCTTTATGCGGACGTTACTGAATATGTAAAAAAAGGGTTTGATCTTGCAACCAAAACAAAGAATACTTCGTATGCTTTTGTAATGACACTTTTTCAGCGAATGATGTCTTCCTCTTCTCAAGCAATTCTTGATGCTATCGAAAAACGCACAAATAGACTTGAAGCAGAAAAAAATCAAACACTCACTCATGAACATATAGTTCAAAAACTTCTTGAAGAAGATTCTGATGCACAGCTTAGTTTGGATTTTGAAGAAAAAGTTAATGAGCAGATTCAAAATACGGCCGCGGCTTATGAAACAGAACTTCTAGAATTAAAAAAACTTCTTCATCAAGCTAGACACTGTAGAGTGAATGAAGTTGATGTGAAGTTTGAATATCTTTTGAGAAGCCTTGATGAACTTAAAAAATCTGAAAATAATATGGATCTTAAGTTTATTATTTTCACAGAATTTACTGCGACACAACAAATGCTTTGTGAAGAATTGAGTAATAGGGGTGGTTATACTTCTGTTGCCATTAATGGATCTATGGATGCTGAACAGCGTGGTGAAGCACTTAAAAAATTCAAAGATAAAGTACAAATTCTTGTTTCAACAGATGCTGCCGGAGAATCTTTGAACATGCAATTTGCTCATATTGTTATCAATTATGATGTTCCATGGAATCCAATGATGATTGAACAGCGTATTGGACGTGTTGACCGTATCGGTCAGAACTTTGAGGTTCTCGCGATAAATATGATGATTAATAATTCTATCGATTCTCGTGTTTATGAAGTTATTGAAACAAAACTAAGCCAGATTCTATCAGATATGGGAATTGATAAAACAAATGATGTTCTTGATAGTACATTGGAAATCAATAAAGTAAACAAACTTTATAGAACATCCTTGCTTGATCCTTCAAAATTTGATTCTGAAAGTACAGAATGGCTTGCTGAAATAAAAGATAAACTTGCTGATTATAAGGCTACTGAAAAACAACTTCCAACGACAAAAGATGGTGCAATCAATCTTTCTGAAACAGAAAAGATTAAATATAGTCCAATTCCAGTATGGCTTAGAAAAATGTGTGAAGCATATTTCTTTGATAAAAATATTAAATTTGAACTTACTTTTGATGGGCTATCTGTTCATTTATATAAAGATGAACCTGCAAAATATTATACATTTGATACAAAAGTCAGTTTGGATAATCCTGTTCCAGAACTGCTTACAATTCAAAGTGATTTAATTCAAAAAATGCTTTCTGAAGCTGTTCCTATAAACGAAGATGTTGTTGTTCCTGTAATTAAGGTACCACAAGAAGGAAATACAACAGGAATCTTTATGGTGTGGAATATTATTGCTCATAATGCTTATGAAAAACAAGTTAAAGTAGTTCCAATTTTTGTTTCTGAACAGAATCAATATTTTGCATCTTATTCTCAAACTTTGTGGGCAAAGCTAAGTATGGGGGAGTTAGGGGCAAACATAGAAGAACATAAAGTAAATTCAAAAGAATTATATCAATCTATGCAATCTATTGCTGAAGAACATTTGCAATCTGTTTATTCTTCTATGGAAAATGAAATAAATGCTCATTCAATTACGATGAGAGAAAATAAAGAAAAGGCTTTTAATTTTCAGATTCAACAGGTTGAACGTATTGGAATAGAACAGATTAAGAGTTATAGAGTCCGCAAGTACAAGTCTGAATATGAGACTTGGATTTCGAGTTATGAAGTAGACAAACAGGTTATCCCTGAATTAGAATGCCTGATGATGCTTAAGGTGATTACATGAATAGGTGGGTTCAAACAATCATAGAGAAGGTAACACCTTCAACTGTGAAACCAATTATTGTAATTGATCATCAAAGATACCTTGAAATAGGTGAAATTCAAGAATTACTCCGTAAAAATGGGTATACGCTTGTTTTTGTAGATTGCGGAATTCTAGTCCGTATAAAGTATGAGTTAGAAGTAAAGGGTAAAGAAAATACTATACTGGTTATTAAAGGAAACTATAGCTTAGTAGATGATATGAGTGCTTCAGCTTTTGTTATTGACCTGAAGTCGAAAGAAGTTTTTAATAACTTTGATGAAAAAGCAATAATCGGATTAAGTTATAATGCCCTTTCGACTATCGATTCGATTCAAATTTATGAAGAATTATCATATGAAGATACAATCAGATTTCTTCTTGAAAATCTATATGGTATAGATGTATATGCATGGCAACATAATAAATCTAAAGAACGCTGTTTAGCTATTTTAATTTCTGTTTATACCAATCAAGAGCAACCTAACCAAGCAATAACTGATTTTCTCAAATCTCTAGGAAAACCATATTTTGGCGATAGAATAATTAAGTATGTGAATTCTGGCTGTTTGTTCGATTTTATCAGTAAGTTACGTAGTGATGAAATAAATTTTGAGAATCCGATGCTTGCTAAAGAATTAGCAAACTTAAAAATGAAAGGTCTCCTTGAAAATGGTGTATCAATTTATCAGACAAATGATTTACAAAATCTGAGCCAGGAACTCTTTGAATATTTAATAGAAAGGATAAAACTAGTTGGAGATCAATATAAAGACTGGTTTGAAATAGCTCCTAAACTGGGAGAGTTAGGATACGTTGTATATGAATTACAAAACAAGGATTTAATTATCCAATATTGTGAACTGGTAACTAATATAAACAATCGTTTTCAAGTTTTTCTAGAGAATCATTATGAGTCCTTATTTTCACTGAGTGGATTACGACAACCAATTACAATTGATAAGGTTCAAGACTATATATCAGCAACCACTAAAAATAGCAGAATTGCTTTTATTGTTATTGATGGTATGAATTATTGGCAATGGGTAATACTGAAGCATCAACTAGAAAAAATGTCTTTGGAAATTGATGAGAAATCAACACTAACATGGATTCCTAGTATCACAGCTTGGGCACGGCAAGCAATTTTTGCTGGGAAAAAACCAGATATAACTGCTGATAATAGGGGAGAAGGTGAACTATTCAAAAAATATTGGATGGAAAAGAATAAAAAATTAAGTTATCATCAAATTGCTTACGAAGTTGTTAAAACTGGTCAAAAATTAAGAGTCCCTACAGCGGATATTATAGTGGCTGGATTTGTGACTAACGGTTTAGATGATTTGATGCATGGCATTATTCTTGGTTATGAGCAATTGTTCATAAATACAAAATTGTGGATTGAAAAATCAGAAATCTGTGATTCAATCAAGGAATTAAGGGATGCTGGTTTTGAAGTTTACATATCAACAGACCATGGTAATATAGAGGCAGAGTTGAAGTTGAAACTCTCTGCTGGGCAAAAAACTTTAGCACACTCGAAAAGTAAAAGATTTATTCTCTTTGATACAGAAGAACAAGCCCTTACTTATGTACAAAACAATACAAATTATAAGTTGGGTAGGAAAAACAGATTTGTATATTTTCAAGATGACAATGGGTTTGGTTCAACAAATGAGAAGGTAATAACCCACGGTGGTAGTCATATTCTTGAAATGTTGATTCCTATAGGGAGGGTGAAATGAAAGAAAATAAAAGAACAATAGGAATAGAACAATATATCCCCATTGAATTAATCAATAATACAATACTCGAATATCTTGAAGCTAAAGATATTAATAAAGATGAGTTGTTCCAAAGAATGCTTGAATACAATAAAGGTATAAACAGAGCTAAAAAAGCTACTAATTCAATTTATTCAATTATGACCAAAACGTCTTCTGTTAATAAAGCCCTTCTCAGGAATTTTACTGTTGCATTTTATAATCAATTATCTGAAACAGAAAAGAATATAGTAGCGATGTCTTTAGTTTGTCTTCGATATCCTTTTATTTTTGATACACTTACTGCTTTCGGGAAATTGTTTAATGTTCAAGATACTGTAAATAGACAATATATAACTCAAACTTTAGCTGCAACTTATGGATCAAATAGAACACTGGAGATTGCTTTGGATGCAGTTTTACGCATAGTTGTAGAGGCTGGCTTTATACATAGAGAAAAACCTGGGCTTTTTTCTCAAGGAAACTTGCTCTATGTTTGTGATTTTATAAAAGAGACATGGATTGCAACATTTTTTGAATTGAACGGGAAAAAGTCTTTATCGGTTGCAGAGCTTGAGTATGAACCAGCACTATCCTATTTGAATAGCATGGAAATTAATTGGAATGAAACTAAAATACTAGTAACAGAGGAAGATTTCGCTAATCAAGTTATTATTACTAGATTAAAAAATTAGGGTTATCTTAAAAAACTGGAGTTTGCATGGTGACAAGATTCCTCTTATCGAATCAATAATTAACTTCATGGAGTATCATGAGTCCATAAAACGATACAATAAAAGGAAGTGTATAAGGTGCAAACCGCAGAAAAAAGGAATGTGATTGACAGAGATGAATTGATGGAACTTGTCTTTGTAGAAGCAAACAGTAGTCGAAAATAATTTTAATCGATTCAAACCTCTTTTTCTATTTATGCCTTTTGGACAGTCCACAACTTTTGATTATAACTCAAAAAAATGTTAAGTAAAATGTTAAGTGAATTCAAATAGATTGTGTCAAATTTAGTTCACAATTTTGTTCCTGAAAAAAGCCGCAAATCCATCATGCTGCGTCAAACAGAATCTCCTTTTGAAGTTTTATTGAACCGGCATTCATATAGCAGCGCTCAGTCTGCCAGTCATCTGAATACTCAAGCAGATAGCTTGTTATCAGTCTTATATAAGAATCCGTTGAGGGGAAAATGCCGACAACAGAGGAGCGCCTTCGAATTTCACGGTTGAGCCGTTCAAGGGTGTTCGTGCTTGAAATCTTGCGGCCGTCCAGTTCCTCGAAGGCATAGAACTGAACGGAATCCTAAAAACCCTCCTCAAGGCACTCCACCGCTTTGGGAAACGACTTTTCATATTCCTGGCAGAAGGCCGCCTTCATGGCCCTCGCCGATTTCTCGTCGGGAGCCTGCCAGATGAGCCTCAGTCTTGCGGCGACCCTCTCCTTGTCCCTTTGTGATAGTGTACAATAAAGTTCGCAAAATGGGGTAGAAAAAAGCCATTGAAAAATCCAGAATGTTGGCTACCACACTAACAAAAGGAAAAGACAATGGCCAAGAAGAA
>JAFVUY010000058.1 GCA_017502465.1 Bacilli bacterium
CCATTAAACATCACAGATTCTTTTCTAAAGAAATCTGTTGCTGAAGATAAATTATTCTCTTTTATTATTCTTGACTCACTAATATCTTCAATTATAATAGTTTTTTCATTAGATGGCAGGATGCTACGGAAATAATGAATGTGAAATATAAATTTATGTTCTGGATCAGAGTAGTCTACTAATACAGAAATAAGATTGCCTCCATAAAATGCATCAAGTTTATCAGCCAACAAAGGAAACTCCGATTGTATAAAACTTTGATATGCACGTATTGTATTTAAAATAACTATTCGCGATTTTTCTAACGCTGTTGTTGGAGAGTAAAAATCATATACCATCCCCGTATTTCCATAAGAACCTTTTGCAGGATAGGGATATGGTATGGTCGTGTACCCAATTTCAGACAAAAGCTTAATAGCATTATACACTGTGTTTATGTATATAGATTTTCCACCTGAAACTAAGTGTACTGGCATTTTATCAATGTATGCGTATTTTGATTGAAAGTGTTGAATCAATGAACACACATTCAATTCAGAAGACTTTTTTAAATGCAAGTGCCTCCAATTCACTTCGATAAACTCATGAATATATTCTATTAAGAACACCTCATCAGAAGGGATGATCCTCTGATTTTTAATAAAGTCTTCAATATGTTTCTTAATGATAGAAAGAGGATATAACCTAGGATTTTCTTTAAGCTTATTTTCATTACAAGAGAATGAAGCATAATCATGCTTGTTTCTTATTTCGAAAATTGAGCATTGTGGCATTTGAACTATCGGTACGACAAGTTCTCCCAGATTAATATTATAAAGAGAATATTCTAATGAATTATCTGTGTATGTATATATTGCAATACCTCGTTTCCATACATTAGGAAACAGCACACTTTTAATGTATCTAAAATCGGACTCTAACAGCCCGTTATACACATCTATAAAGTGTTGAATCTCTGTAATATCACAAGACCTTAAATCGGTTGCCATTTTAGGCATATTTTGCAAAAATGACTTCAATTCGCTATTCTCCTCTAAGATAGCTTCACTATTAGTTAAACAATATACACGGCTACTGCAGATACTTCCCCAATCTTCTAATACTGTGTCAATATTATCTTTGTGCAGTTCCTCGTTCTGGGTGAAATGTAGTGTAATGGTCTCTTGTTGCTCTTTATCTCGATTCTCATTTAAAAGTTTTGGCGAAATATGCTTATATAACACTTTCTCCTGAGAATGGTCTACTGCCAAAAGAAAGACATTGTCAGTTGTCGTTTCAGCATATGCAAATAAAGATGTAGGACAAGGAAACTTGTTTTGTCCCTCATCTCTTTGCGATACAGTCTTCACCTGAACGGTAATTTTGCCATTGATTCTATTTGATGAATCAAGCAATTCAATATAGCCATCAATATTGGATTGAGTAGTCCCTTTATCAATACTATTCTTAGTTCTACCAAGTAAAAGAGTCTGTAGAAACAATACAGAACGTTCTTCTTTTACACCATTTGCATCTATAGAAACTTTGGCTTTGAATGACATAATCTACACTATAACTTAATACTTAAGAACTGACATTATTTATACAAAGTTAATTATAATTTCTCAAATCTGTTATTTTCAATTGATAATAATTACCTTTGTATAATAAAGTTAATTCTAACAATGGTGCTAATATGGCAAAGTTAAGACATCTAAAAATCAGTCATTTTCGAGGAATCGAATC
>JAFVUY010000059.1 GCA_017502465.1 Bacilli bacterium
CGCTACTACACATTGCTCATGACTTGGAGTGTTAATCTCATATGTTGTTTTACGATTTAGCCAAACGCAACGTTTACATTGAAAGGCATCACAATTACGACAAATAGGAGCATATGACAATTTATACAATTGAGAATTCTTTATATCCAAGCCACTTTCCAAATTACCAATAGAGAATTTCGACTTGCCCAATCCGTAGTCTTCATCGTCATCTGCCAAATAAAAAGCCGGGCACACATAGAACTTGCCATCAGGAGCAAGTGTAACACTTTCCCAACCTGCATTGCAGTTGTTCATTTTCTCCAGCATCATGCGGTCGGTCAACAGATTCAACTGTGGCGACTTACCTTTCAAGTAAAGTGTTTCAATCTTCTCCGACAATGCCAACAATACCTTTTTATAGACATCGAAATCATTCATATCGAAAATTTCTACATCAGTAATCACCACATTGACACGAGCAGCCTTTGCCAACGAATGCTGTAGGAATAGATAGTGTTCAAAGAAATCTGCTTTAGAGGTACGGACTACATACACCCCATCTTCCTTGAAGTCATAAATATCCATTCCAGTCCAATCGTCAAATACCACCACATCGGCATTGTTCCTCAATACGGTGTCTTCACACAACGAAGAAACAATATCACTATGATCTATTGTATGAATGGTGTCTTTATATTCTTGTGGCAACTCATAGTCGGGATACACAAACTGAATCATCAGATTTTCTTTCATGGCAAATAAGATTCCTGCCTTCAAATCGTTCAAAGCAATTAGCTTATGTTCATCCTTCGGATTTTCATAATGACAATACGAAACACTTGTATCGTCTAACTGTACAATCAAATATTTTAACATAAAATTAACAATTTTCTTCGGTTGTGTTTTTTACAAATTTATATGCATCTTTCACTTCTATGCCTTCAAGTTCCAACTTACGATATAATTTATTCCAGTAGTAATTATTAGCACGAACTCGAGCTTTGTGCATTTTACAGATAGCAATAGATCTTTGATATATTGTTCCAGTGCTTGACGCATCGTAATTTTCCCCTTGGCACCAAGCACATCCAGAAGCAATATCACATTCAATACATTCTGACGGACTTTGCGTACACCGATCAAGAGATAAAAACGGTCTTAATTTATTGCGGTTAATTCCATCGTGGATATTACCTACTATTATTGGTTTTTTTGATCTTAATGAATATGCTGCAAATCTTGTACAAGGATAATAATTACCCTGTGCATCAATAGCTAACATGCGACCAGCCCCACACCAATTTGTGTTCTCTTTTTCTTTGTCCATAGGTTTACCTATATTCTCGTTAAAAAAAGAACACGCATAATTTAAATAATATTTATTTTCTATTATTTTATCAGCTAATTGCATTAGTTGATATTCAAATAAAATATCATCATTTTCTTTCCAAACATCTTCGTAAACAACATTAATGCTTACCTCATGAATGCCTAATGAGTACAGATGTAATACACTTTCACATATATATGGTATATCCTCGCTACTAATAGTTACTTTTGTTCCTCCTGTAGGAAATTGTTTTAACCATAGTGGAATATTCTTGACAACATCAACGTAAGAACCTTTATACGAATTTTTATATATACGATTTAAATCATGTTTTTTTTCTGTTCCATCGATTGTTATACCAATGCTTAAATGGTCAATATTTTTCTCTATGAACTTTTGTACTTTACTATCATGGTAATTGATTCCATTTGTAGAAAAACTAAACCTATATGAATTAAACCAGTGATGATCTAGTGTAAATAATTGCACTTTTATATAGTCACAAACTTTATCAATCAAATCAATTTCCAAAAAGGGTTCTCCGCCAATAAAATCAAAAATAACCGATTCTTCTAAGAAAAATTCTTTGTTATTCAATATATAATCTATGGCTTTTTTAGCGACTTCAAAAGACATTCTTTCATTACTATTTTTGCCTACTAAATAACAATATTTACAAGCTAACTGGCAATCCTTAGTAACAATAAAAGTAATCGATTTTGCAACACCTTCTTTCCAAGGCTTTTCATTCTTTTTTATTTCTGTACTCATAATTCATTAATTTTCTCCAATAGTAATTTTTAGCTCGTACTCTTGCTGCATGCATTAAACATATATTTGTTTCCTTAGTGAAAATAGTAGTTGATTCGGCAAAATCATAATCATTGGCCACACAAAATCTACAACCACTTGCAATTTTACAATCTTGACATTTTTCGGGATTTTTTAGATAATTAAACATGGTATAAAATGGGCGCAATCTATTCCAATTTAAGCCTGTGTAAATATTCCCGATTGTTCTTTCCTGTTTGTTTTTTAATGCAAAACTTGAAAAACGCAAGCATGTAAAATAATTACCTTTACAATCAACTGTTACTGCGTATTTTTCACAAGGAGAGATAATTTCTTCTTTTTTCAGAGGATGACCTATCCCTTCCTCAAAAATGTATATTTTATGATTTAGATATAGTTCATTTTGTATTATATAGTCAGCTAATATAATTAGCTGTTCTTCAAAAATATCATCATCTCCCTTCAACCATAAATCTTCTACCACCAAATTCATATCAAGTCTAGAGATACCTAGTTCTAACAAATGAATTGCGCTAGCAGCGACATCATTTATATCAGCTTTAGATATAACCATTTTCGCACTAATGTCTTCAAATTGTGAGATCCATAATTTAACATTTTGAAGAACTAAATCATATGAACCTTTTCCGTTGGGAAATACTCTATTTAGATCATGTTTGACTTTATTACCATCAAACGAAATACTAATTTTTAATTTTGACTTATGTCTTGTTATGAAATTTTGAACTTTTTTTGAAGAGTATAATAGTCCATTTGTTGTGATACTAAACGAATATTTGTCTTTCCAAACATGATTAGACAAAGTAAATTTATCATCAATATATGCACAGATTTTATCAATTAAGTCTATTTCCAATAATGGTTCTCCGCCGATAAAATCAAACACTACAGATTCACATGATTCTGTAAATAACAGATTGTCAATAATGTCGTCTATTGCTTTCTTTGCAATATTAATTGATATTTTAGATTTATTGTTTTTCCCTATTTCATAACAATACTTACATCGCAACTGACAATCATTTGTTACGATGAACGTTATCAAAGCTGTTTCTTTTTTGTCGTCCATATTCCCAAAATTGAAGCCGCCTAACTTTTTATTGTTAGGCAGCCTCTATTTACAGTTGCCTATTTGTATCTACAGCCTGTACATCCTCCAGTACATCCAACAGCACAACCGTTCTGGCAAGCTGAGCCACATCCGGTACAAACATTTTCACATCTTGTTGAGCAACCTCCTTTACAAGAACCTTGACAACTTGTGTGACATCCACCACTAGTACATCCTGTTGCTTCTACAGCTTTTGCAATGGTAGGAATGTTCATTAATGCAACCGCACCTAGGATTGGTAATGCTTTTTTACCAGCATTCTTGAAGAATTCACGTCTTGACTGAATCTCTTCATTTCTTTCCTTTTTGTCCATTTTAAAACAGATTTTAATTAAACATATATGTTTTGTGGTTCGTCTCTTGATAAGAGACAAAACACAAAGCATTAGATATTGTATTTCAGCAGTATAATTATAGAATCTATGTGCATTTGCTTAACAATTCAATATTATTTTCTTATGAACAAAACTTTTTTCTTGATAAATTAGCCTTTGATTGCGATATTTTGCGTAACTTTGTAATTGGAGGTTTGTCTCTTATCAAGAGATTGTTGAATTTGCTAAACACCTCATAGCGAATTCAGAATCATACTATTAGCCTTATCCACCACAGCTGTATCAAGCGAAGCCAAATAAATCTGCGTTGTCATTTCGGAATCGTGTCCCATTCCCTCACTGATTACTGATATTGGTACATTCTTGTTCTTCGCTACACTCGCCCACGAATGCCTTGCTACATACATTGTCAGCGGTACTTGAACACCTACTATCTTGCCAATCTCTTTGAGTTTGCGATTGATTAGATACATCGAATTTTGATACTGCGTACGTTCATTGCCATTCATTGGTTTTATGATGGGTAACAAGTATTCAGATACAGTGTTATCGTATTTCTCCACAATCTCCTGCATACACTTTTCCCAACGGATAAAGAGTTGTTGCCCTGTTTTGCGTCTGCGGTATGATAGTATGCCATTGGATAGGTCTTTCTTCTTGAGGTACGCCATATCAATGAATGACATTCCACGAGTGTAGAATGAGAAGAGAAACATATCCCTTGCAAAATCCAACGATAGTTGTAATGATAGATCAAGATTCTTAATCTGCTTGATAGCCTTCAATGGAATGGCTCGCTTTATGGTCTTATCAATACCCGTATAAACGTGTTTGAATGGATTTCGATTGGTGGTCAAATCCTTTTCAACTGCACGATTATAGACAGCTCGGAGTATTCGCATATAGAACGAGGTGCTGTTCTTGGTCAATCCTCTACCTCGTAAAAAAGCCTCATACATCAGTATTA
>JAFVUY010000006.1 GCA_017502465.1 Bacilli bacterium
GACGACAAATTTGGCGTAATAAGCAAAAAATGATAGGAACAGAAGGGCAAGTGTCATGATGATACTTGCTCTTTTTTGTTTAATCATAAATTACAAATATAATTTATAAGCATACATAAAAACATTATAAAACTATAATTGTATTTTTTAAAAACATTAAGTATATTAGGAAAGCAAAAAAATAGTTAAAACTTAAAAAAATGATTTCAAAAATTAAAAAAAATTAAAATATTTTCAAAAATTAACAGTATAGGTGTTGCTATGTAATTTATGCTTTCTTCAAATTTTTTGTCGAAAATAGTAAAATATAAATAGAAAGGAGATTACTTCAATGGATTACGTGGCATTAGGAAAAAGCATAAAAAAGTTTCGTCATATTGCAGATTTAACGCAGGAAGACGTAGCGGAACAATGTGAGTGCAGCACGAGTCATATCACACAAATTGAAAACGCAAAAGTTATTCCAAGTTTGGATATGTTAATAAAAATAGCCAATGCGTTACATGTTACAATAGACAAGCTTGTTAATAGGGATTATAGACACCCTGAATACATATACTTAAAAGATATTTCGGAACGTTTAGAAAAATATTCTGTTGCGAGAAGAATTTTAATTTGCGAGGATTTGAATAGGTATCTCGATACTATTGAGAAATTCAGCCTACTCGAATAAGATATATCATGAAAGGGACGTGTTGAATGTAATATCAAATTAGAAACTGGACAACTAAATCTTAGGCTTAAGGTCGATATTAAAAAATCGACTGGCTTATTGCACTGTAAATTACGGTCATATCACTCTATGGGGTGTTATGGCCGTTTTTTAATACAAATTTTAGAAAAAGGGGGTGAATACGATGTAGAAATTGCTGTGATTATAACCGTTCGGCAAGCAAAATTTAATAATAAAAAATCATGGCATGCCGCATTGGCATGTTGTAGATGTCCTGTCATTGCGGTATGTCCCTAGGAGGATGTATGAATAAGCGCAATGATAATGATGATGTATTAAGATACAGATTTACTTCGTGGTTGACTGTGTTGTTGAGACGAGCAAAATCACGATATCTTTTAAAATTAAAACATAGCATTCCAACCTATCCAATAGATTGGTTGCCTGAAGAACTCTTTTTCTATGAATTTAATTTTTCTCCAGCAAAACAAAGTGACTTTTATTTTGAAAATGAAAGACTGTTAAAGGCCTATAAAGATTTAAGAGAAACGTGGCGCAAGATTTTAATCATGATATTTATAGAAGAAAAGACGACGAGAGAAATTTCAAGAGAACTAAATATTTCTTTAGAACAGGTTTGGAAAATAAGGTCACTTGCATTAAAAAGATTAAGGGAGGCTCTTGATTATGAGAATGAACAATAGTGATTTTAGAAAGGTTTTGATAAAAGCTGTAAATGGCGATATAACCGCTATGGGTGATATACTTAAATTATATGAAGGTTTAATTAATAGTTTTTCATACATATACTGGGAAAAAGATGATGACTTAAAACAGTATTTAATGGGAAAAATTGTTGAGAATATAAAGAAGTTTAAAATTTAATAAACATAAGTAAAAGCCGTTCAAAACGAACGGCTTTTATTCTAAATTCAAATCTAATTCTATATATTAATGTATAGGAAAAATCTAAAAAGGAGGTGCGCATCTATTTTGTATAGGCGGCTAAAGAATTTATTGTTTGCTTAAATGTTTCATCGGACAAATATTTGTCAATGAACGATTTGAAGGATAAATCGTTTTGATATGCATTTAATAATTGAGATTCTTTATTTGACATGGAAGATGAACTGTCAAGTTTAAGAAATTGAGGGATAGTAATATCCATAATTTCGCAGATTGCAGGCCATAAAGAAATATCAGGGAGACATTTACGTTCTAACCAACGTGCTACTGTTGTTTGAGAAACGCCAAGTTTCTTTCCGAGAGACATTTGGCTATAAGTGGTTTGGCTGTAAAACCACGTATGAATGTTGTTTAAGATATTCTCTTTTAAGTTTGTATTTTGGGAGGTAGATATCATTTTTCACCTCAATTATAGTAATTACCAAAATTATAAAGTATTTATTTAAATTTGTCAATTCAAATTCAACTATAATAGTTAAAAAAATTTTCAAAAACTAAACTAAAATAGTTTGACAAAAGCGAAAAATTAAACTATAATAGTGGAAAGATGTCGAATAAACGACTAAAATGGTTTAGCTGTCTTTTATATGCGATAGCAAATGGAAGACAAGAAAAAAGATGAAAAGCTAAAAACTGTAACATCGTTGCCTAGGCAATATAAGTATGGAGACTACATATTTAAGGTTCGTCGAGAGTTTCCCGTTGGCGGGACTTCAATCTTAGAACAGACGGTTACAATGTTATTAGACGAAATGGAAAAACGCGAAAAAACGAAGTAAGTCATATTAAAAAAATAAAGGAAAAGGAGGTGAAAAGCTTGGCTAGAATTTATCGTGTTGGGATATATTTGAGATTATCTCGTGATGATGGAAGAGAAGAAAGTCAGTCCATTCAAACGCAGCGTGAGATGTTGACTGATTATGCGCTTAGACACGGTTGGCACGTCGTTGATGAATATGTTGATGACGGTTATTCAGGGACTGATTTTAATAGACCAGGCTTTGAAAGACTCATTTCCGACGTGGAACTTGGTCGATTAGATATCGTTCTTACGAAAGACTTATCTCGTTTAGGTAGAAGTTATGTTCAAATGGGTGAATACATTGAAAATTATTTCCCAGAACATAATGTTCGTTATATAGCGGTTAATGATGGCTATGATAGTGATAAACTTGATGGCGCCGATATGGTTGCTATTAAAAACGTATTAAATGAGATGTATGCAAGAGATACATCAAGGAAAATTCGTTCGGTCCTTAATATGAAGGCACGTAACGGTGAACCAAGAAACACTGTTTTTCCTATATTTGGTTTTAATTATACCGAATCATATGAAAGAGTTCCGGACGCGGAAACAGGACCAATAGTTCAAATGATTTACCGAAAGTTTGTTGAATTAGGTTCAGGAGGGAAGGTCGCTAGATATTTAACTGAAAATAAAATCAAGACTCCTCGTTATTATAATGCAGTTAAGTTTAATTATAATAAAGCAAAGGTTTTGTCTATGCCCGAGGAAAAACATTATACTTGGTCGGCAGGGATGGTTAGAGATATCATTATTAGAGAAGAATACCTTGGAGTTTATAAAACGGCGCAGACAAGCTCAATAAACTTTAAGAAAAAGAAACGCTATAAAAACAAAGATTGTTATGTGTTTGAAAATCGATATCCAGCATTAATTGATAGAGAAACGTGGGATTTAGCACAGAAAATACTTAAATCATCTCGTGGAAGTTCTATTGATTTAAGCGAGAATGCGTTTAAAGGCGTTATTTGTTGTGCTGATTGCGGTAGAACAATGCGTATAGAAAAAAGAAACAATCATAAGAAAGGTATATTTGATTATCGATATTACTGCAATAAGACTGATTGTGAACATTCTAATTCAATATCAAAACGAATGCTTGAGACAATAGTTGTTAAGGAATTGATGGCGTTGAAAGAAATTATCTTAAAAAACGAGGAGAAATTTCTTGAGTTTGCATCACAGTTTGACTCAAAAGGTCGTGTTCTTGTAACCGACGTTGAGAAAGAGCTTGATAGATTAAAGGCTCGTTGTGAAGAGATAGATGTCTTTATAGAAAAACTCTTCGAGCAGAAAGTTTTAGGCAGCCTACCGTTATCAACTTTCAATACAATGATGTCAAAATACAAAAGAGAAAAAGAGGCTCTTGAAAATGAAATTGGTGTGTTGACGAGAAAAGATAATGAAGAAAAAGGTAAACCTGCAAATCAATTGAAAGCGATTGAACTGGTAAAACTTTTTAAGGAATATGATGAAACAAATATCATTCAGCCTTATATAATACAAAAACTTATTAGGAAGATAATTTTAAGAACTAGTTACATAAATGACTCTATGAAAAATAGAGAAATTGATATTAAAATTCAATATTACAGTTGTGATGAGATTATTAAGGGGTTTATGACATATGAAGAAAATTAAAGCAATAATCTATGCTAGATTGTCTAGAGAGGATGAAGATAAAATCGATGGCAAATCAGAGTCTAGAAGTATTGAAAATCAGATTAAAATGTTGACGGATTATGCAAAAGAAAAAGGGTTTGATATTTATAAAATCCTATACGACGACGGGTATTCCGGCGGAACAATGAATCGTCCAGGATTTATAGAATTAAAGCAGGAGATTGATGCAAAATCATTTCAAGTATTGCTGGTAAAAGATTTTTCACGTATAGGTCGTGTAATGTATGCGGTGGGTGATTTTGTGGATAACATACTGCCATCAAAAGGCATACGTTTAATCAGTGTTGATGATAATTATGATAGTAATAACCCGAAAGATAGTGATGAGCTTACAGCTGTTTTCAAGTATTTCATCAATGAATACGTATTAAAAGATTTTAAGAAGAAGTGTAGCGATGCTCGTCGTCATTATGCAAAAACAAGACACTTAAATTATTATCCTAAATTTGGTTATAACTTTGATTTGGATGGTAAGGAAATTATAGATGATTACGCTTCATCTATCGTTCTACAAGCATTTACTTTAATTGACGAGTATAAATATTCTTGTTGTAAAGTAGCAGAAATATTTAATACGGAAAATATACCAACTCGTTCCTATTATGCTACCGAAGTATTAGGGTTGAAGCCATTAAATAAAAATCCATCAAGGCTTTGGACCGCAGAAAAAGTTTGGGAAATTGTCAAAGATTATGAATATTGTGGACATTCAATTAATTGGACAAGACATGTAAAAGAAGAACGTATACTATTAAAAAACACTCATCTTGCAATTATAGACGAAGACTTATATTGGCGAGTTCAAGCAATTATTGAAAGTCGCTCAAAATTAAAAAAGCGTTTAGACCACATAGGAAAATTGTTGATTGATAATGATACGGGCCGACATTTATTATTTGCAAGCAATAAAGAGAATAAGTTATATTCGTTTTATTTCTTAAGAATAAACAATCTACAACAATATTCTATTCGTGCTTGGCAACTTGAAGATATGTTGTATCAAGATGCAGTAACTTTTGTTGAACGATGTCGATTTGATCAAGAAAGGTTCTATGAGTTCTATAAACGAAAGCTGTTTAACGGGAAAGAATATTTGGTGCCTAAAATAGAAGCGGAAATTGAAAAAACAAATATAGAATATTCCAAGGTTATAGAAAAATATTTTGAAGGAAAATTAGCTGAGTTTGTATATCAAAAAGAACTAAAAAAATTGCGAGATAAAATTACAGAGTTAGAAAGTAGGTTATCTGATGCGAACAATATTGCAGCAAAGCTAAAAGTCTATGACTTGAAGTTTAAAAAATTTTTACATAAATTGAAGACTGTACCAATGGATAAATTATCGTTGATACGAGCAGTTGTTTCAAGAATTCAAATTGGTAAAGTCGGGGCAAACGAATGCAACTTGACGGTTGTATATAAAATTGAAGATTTTTTGAGGTGAAATTATGAAAGAAAAGAAAATTAAGGTTGTTACTTATTTGAGAGTTGCTGCTAATGAGCAGGCTTCTATTTTTAGAAAAACTGAAGAGTTGAGAGAGTTGCTTAGTGA
>JAFVUY010000060.1 GCA_017502465.1 Bacilli bacterium
ACAAATACGATAAGAACATTATTCTAGAACTAAATAAAATTAATCATGGAAAATAAAGTATTAGTGTTTATTCCATTTATTGATAAGGACGATATGAATTATCGTCTTTTAGAAATGTCTGGACTACTTGATTCTTTATTATGGGATAGAGAATTCATTGGTTTTAAGATAAATGTCATTAGACACGGAACATATTTTAATGAAGATAGAATTAATGAAATTCAATCAATGATAAAAGAATTACATGAAAGAGATATAAATATTACCTCATTAGTGTTAGATGTTAATTTAAGTGGAACACAGGTGAGCAAATTAGAAGAAATTTTTAATATTCCTGTCATTGATAAGACTAATTTAATTTTAAGAATTTTTAAAAGCAGAGCAACGAGCAAAGAGGCAAAATTACAAGTAGAAATAGCTACCCTACAATATCAAGCCGCCCAATTGGTTCATACCGATGCCAATTATTCTCAAGTCACTTCTGGATCTGGTAAAAATAAGGGAAGTGGAGAAAAAGAAAAAGAATTAGAAAAAAGAAGAATTAAAAATCGAATTCATCAAAAAAGAAAAGAATTGCAAGAAATTAAAATCGCACGAAAAACCGGACGAAATTTACGAAAATCAAATCAAATCCCTACTATTGCGATTGTTGGATACACAAACGCGGGCAAATCTACTTTGATTAATTTATTGCTTAAACATTCAAAATCTAAACAAGCAAAAGAAGTTTACGTGGAGGATAGATTATTTGCGACTTTAGAAACTTCAACAAGGTTAATTGATTTCTACAATTATCCTTCTTTCCTTTTAACTGACACAGTTGGTTTCTTAAAAGATTTGCCTCATTTTTTGATATCAGCGTTTCGTTCGACGCTTGAAGAAATTAAAGAAGCTGATTTATTAATTGAGGTTGTTGATATATCTTCTCCTTTTTATAAAGAAAACATTGAAACCACAGATGATATATTGAAGCAACTAGGCGCGGATAATGTTAATAAAATTGTCTTTTTAAATAAACATGATTTATGTTTTGATGGAGCGGATTATTTGCCAAAGAAAAATGAAATATTCACCTCATTCGTTGATGATGAATATTCATATTTAGAAATCATTGATTTCATCATGAATAACCTCACTATTAAATGGAATACATATGATTTTTTAATTCCTTTTGAAGAGGTTGCTAAATTTAGAAAATGTTCATACGTTCTAAAAGAAGAAATAAAAGAAAACGGTATCTTATATACCGCGAGAATTAATCCAATTTATTTTGATTATTATTCTAAATATTTATTTAACGATTAATTTTTTCTAAATATTTTTGATATATCTCATTTGAGACTTCTTCAATAGTGGTGTTTTCACTATTGATTTTAAAGTCGACATCACACATATGCTTTTTATTAAATGCAACTTTGTCATTTAAGATTCTTTGTTTTGCGTTTTCAATAGAATCTCCTCTTTCAATCATTCTCTTATATCTAATCTTTTCGCTAGCTTTTAAATAGAATGTGACAATGTTTGGGTCGTTTAATGCAACGTATGCTTTTAAACCAATTGGGTCGATAACAACACATTTGTTATTGTCGATTTGATCTTTTGTAGAACCATACATATTACCGTTATAAACGGTATATTCAACAAATTCATCGTTTTCCACCATTTCATTAAACTTTTCAATTGTGACAAAGAAATAGTCTCTACCATCAACTTCACCTTTTCTCATAGGTCTAGTAGTAGTGGTGATAATTTTTGTTAGATTAAAATGAGAAGCTAAATATTTAGCAACTTCTGTTTTACCTGATGCACTTGGTCCTGCTAAAACTATCATGTAATTGATTATAGAAGGAAAGTTTGCATAAAAAAAGATTTTAAATGACTTATTTATTGAAAAATATTCTCATTTATGAGATATTTTACTCGTATAAAGGAGATTTTTATGGGTAAAATTGCTTACACAAAAGACGTAGAAACCATGTGCACAGTCCATAAAGGTTGCGATCATGGTCCTGCTCCAATTCCTGAAGAAGGTCAATGGGTACAAGTTAAAGAAGTAAAAGATGTCTCTGGCTTATCTCACGGTATTGGTTGGTGTGCACCTCAACAAGGCGCATGTAAACTCACATTAAATGTGAAAAACGGTATTATCGAAGAAGCTTTAGTTGAAACACTTGGCTGCTCCGGTATGACCCACTCTGCTGCTATGGCAGCTGAAATTCTTCAAGGCAAAACAATTCTTGAAGCACTTAATACAGACTTAGTCTGTGATGCGATTAACGTTGCGATGAGAGAAATCTTTAAACAATTAGTTTATGGTCGTTCACAAACAGCTTTCTCTGAAAATGGTCTTCCAGTTGGTTCTTCCTTAGAAGATTTAGGTAAATTCTTAAGAGGACAAGTCGGCACAATGTTTGCGACAAAAGCAAAAGGTGTTCGTTATTTAGAAATGACTGATGGCTACGTTTTAAAAATCGGCTTAGACAAAGACGATGAAGTTATCGGTTATCAATTCTGTAATTTAGGTAAGATGATGGCTGCAATCAGAAGCGGTACAGATCCAAAAGTTGCTTACGAAAGCTCTATTGGTACATATGGTCGTTTCCAAGATGCGGTTAGAACCATCGACCCAAGAAAGGAGTAATTCATGGCCTTATTTGAAAACTATGAAAGACGTGAAAAAGGCATTAACGAATGCTTAAAAGCCAATGGCTTTACTTCAATTGAAGAAACACGTGAATTCTGTCTCGCCCATGGCGTAGATCCATATCAAATCGTTAAAGAAACTCAACCAATCGCTTTTGAAGACGCAGGCTGGGCATACACACTTGGATGTGCGATCGCACTCAAAAGAAAAGTAGGTTCCGCTGAAGAAGCTGCAAAATGTATTGGTGAAGGTTTACAAGCTTTCTGTGTTCCAGGTTCTGTTGCTGCAAACCGTAATGTCGGTATTGGTCACGGTAACTTAGGCGCAATGTTACTTAACGATAATACAAAATGTTTCTGCTTCTTAGCAGGTCACGAATCCTTCGCAGCTGCTGAAGGCGCAATTAAAATTGCATTGAATGCAAACAAAGCACGTAAAACAACACTTAACGTTATCCTTAACGGTTTAGGAAAAGATGCTGCATACATCATTTCCCGTATTAATGGTTTCACATATGTTCAAACCGAATACGATTTCTATACAGACACAGTCAAAGTTGTCTCCACAAAGAGATTCTCTGATGGCCCACGTGGCGAAATTAGATGTTATGGCGCTAACGACGCAAGTGAAGGTGTTGCAATTATGAAAATGGAAAATGTTGGTGTTTCTATTACAGGTAACTCCACAAACCCAACAAGATTCCAACACTTAGTCGCAGGTATTTATCACAAATGGACATATGAACATGGTGTTGAATACTTCTCAGTTGCTTCCGGTGGTGGTACAGGTCGTACACTCCACCCAGATAACATGGCAGCAGGTCCAGCATCCTATGGTTTAACAGACTCTATGGGTCGTATGCACGGCGATGCTCAATTCGCAGGCTCCTCATCAGTTCCAGCACACGTTGAAATGATGGGATTCATCGGTATGGGTAATAACCCAATGGTCGGTGCAACTGTCGCATGTGCTGTTGCATGTAACGAAGCATTAAATAAATAATTCATCAATCTAGATTATTTATAAATTAGGTCGCAAGTTTACTTGCGATCTTTTTTTTCGAAAAAAAGTTAAAAAATTTTCGGTAAAATTTGAACTTTCCGCCCTATTTATAATAGGAGGTCGAATTATGAAAATTGAAAACAGCAAATATTATAAAGATATGATAGAAGCAATTAGTGAAATTGCCTCTTCATACTTCATATCAAGAAGAATGATATTATCTAAAACAAATTCTTTGTCATCAGGAGAAATAGATTACTTTAATCCATATTATTTATATATCGATAAAGTTAATCAAACATTTATCAAATTAAACAATTTAGAAAAAGAAGTTTTATATAATGAATTTTTTTATCCAAACGAAGCTAATTGGTGGATTCCGTATTATGAAAGAAGACATTTCATCGCTCTTAAAGTAAAAGCTATGAAAAACTTTTTGAGGATCTACAATGAACTTTAAAAAATTATTATTAATCCCATCATTTGTCTTGCTTGCATTAACTAACACATCTTTTGTTAATGCGAATGATGGAGACATAGTGGTCTATACTGATGATATATATGGCCCATTCTATAAAGGTGATGGGAGTGATAGATATACTTTAAAACTCACATATACCTATTATGGAAACCATATATTAGAGGCAAGAGAAAGAATTAGAATAAAATATCACACAGAATTCTCAAGTGTATATATTGTGAATTATCAAACAGATATACACGATTTACAAAACGGAAAACAGTATACATATACTTATGAATTTTGTCCTACAAGTGTTATTAATGAAAGGTTTGGATGTACCTTCTCTTTCGAGGTTATTAATTTAAATTTTGATGTAACGCTTGATTATGAAGAAAGAGATGTCTTTTTTACAAGTAAAGACCATACATATGATCAAGCCTATATAGATGAACTAGTAGTAGTTAATCCAATTTATTCGATTTTTACATTAGGAAAAATGAAAGCTCCTATAGAAGAATATGATTTTACTAATACACAGTTTCATGCGAATGAATCTTCTGGAGTTTATATAGACATAAGAAACATATTTTTTGAATTTGATGCATACGAAGTTTTGACATACACAAAGTGTTATCTAAAATTTTATGATTATTATGGTTTCTTTCCTGACTTAGAAAGAAGTTATGGATATGTATACGCTCCTATTAGATTAAGACATGATGAAAATAAGGTGTTTTTTGATTTTGTTTCCCTATATGTAAATCCAGACACTTTAGAAGTATCAAAAACAAGGTATAAGGGTTATAAACCTTGTTATCGTATCTATTTCCCTTTTGCAAAATTAGATAAAGTTCAAGAAACAACTTTTCAAATTATTATTGAAGAGATTGGAATAGTTAAATCCACCTTTATTATGGATATAGATTATTATCCTACTAACAATTTAATAGGAGACTGCTATAACAGTGATTTCTGTATTACAGGAGGTGTAGAGTCATGATTAATATATTTTTAGCCTTAATTATTGGGATGATGTCATTTACATTTTTTAATCTCTCTAATTCAATTAATGCGATTAATCGTCTGGTTATTAATACTCCGAAAGAGATATTTGAAGCATCAACCTATATATTGGATGAAAAGATCGGCTATATATATTTCAATCAAACTAAATTAGAAGATAAGCTAAATGCTTATTATCAAGAAGGGTTAAAACCTTATGTTAAACAACTATCGATTAATTATTATTACTTCTTTGATGATATGGAAACCTTCTGTGTTATTGAAAAATGTAGAAACGTAAAAATTGATATAGAGGCAACAATTTTTCTTACCTACACCTATCAAAGAACGATGTTTTATAAGATTGAAGGTGAATATCGTGGATAAGCGCGCGTTATTATTCATTGAAGAATCGTTTTTAAAACCATTATTAGAAATGGATGATATAACAGACATTTCATATAACGGGAAAGATATATATTATTTCCATAACCAACTTGGAAGACAAAAGTCAGATATTAAGATATCTAATGATGATGCGAAAGCTTTTCTTAGACATCTAGCGAATATAACTGAACAACAGTTCTCATATTCTAGCCCGTATTTAGATATATCTTTAGGTAAATATAGATTAAATGCGACTTTCAATTCCATCGCAAGAATGAATAATGAAAAAGTATTTACCTTTTCAATACGTGTTGCCTCTAATGAAATTAAAATAGTCCCTAACAGTGAATTTTTAAGTGATAACCTTGTTTCACTTTTTAAAGTTTTGATTGATAACAAAATTTCTATTGTTATAGGAGGAGTAACTGGCACTGGTAAAACAGAATTTCAAAAATACCTCATCTCTTCTTTAGATAGCAAAACTAGAGTTATTATCATCGATAACGTTTTAGAGCTAGATTCTATAGGAGCGTTCTCTCATTTAGATTTAAACATCTGGCAAAGCGATGATAAAAACGGTTCGAGCAACATACAAAACCTAGTTAAAAACGCATTAAGAAACAATCCTGATTGGATTATAGTCGCAGAATCTAGAGGATCTGAAATGATTGAGATATTAAATTCTGCGATGACTGGACACCCAATTATTACAACAATCCATAGTTATGACGCAAAATCTATTCCTAATCGTATGTCTAGAATGGTAATGATGAACGATAAGAAAATGGATTATAAAGATGTCTATTATGATATATGTCATCATTTTCCAATTTGTGTTTATCTAGATAGAAAAATTAAAAAAGGAAAAGTTATTCGATATACAAAAGAAATAATGGAAATATCTCCAAATGGAGATAGTAATACAATCTATCTTAATGATGGAAAAAATAAGAAATATTATTCTTTAAAATTTGAATTAAAGGATCGTCTAGTAGATGTAGAAGACACAGTCTTCAAAAAAATTTTTTTAGAAGGAGAAAGCTCATGATAGCGATTATCTTTCTAATCATTCCTGTTATATTTACTTTTTTAACTTATTTTTCTACATCTAACATTATTATTTCTTTAATTGTAGGTGTTGTTTCAGGATTTTATCTTTTGATAATAACAAGAAAAAGAATTGATAGATTTATTAGAAAAACTAAAAGATATCATAGCTGCTACAAATTCATCAATTCATTTTTAATCTCATTGAGTATCAGAAATACAGTTGGGGCTGCTTTAACTAATGTAAGCGAAAACATGGATGAGGATTATAAAAATGAATTAGATGGTTTAGAAGATGTAACGGGCTTAGAAATCCTTACCTATCTTAAGAAATATTATTCCTTTCATATATATGATTTGTTTGTTAATGTTGTTTCTTTATATGAAGAACAAGGTGGGAACGTTCTTAATATGAGTTCTCTTATTATCGAACAAAGTCGAGGGATTGAAGATTATATAAATCGTTTAGTTAATATTTCAAAAAAGAAAGTCATAGAATTCTCTGTTTTATGGATCTTCGCGATTGTTATATTGGTCGCTCTTAGATTTGTTTTAGGTCAATTTTATGTATCGATTATTTCTCAACTTATATTCCAAATTGCAATCGCGATTATATTTATCTTTATAACTATATCAGTTGATATTTTAGTTAAAAGAATTACGAAACTAGAAATTAGAGGTTATTCAAATGAAGAACTTTAAAAACCTATGTATATTTTTAAATCTTGATTATAAAAAAGAAATGACAAAAATCGTTGTTATATTAATCGCATCCATCCTAATAAGCTCCCTCTTATTCATCTTTAATAAGATGGTTGCGATTAATATCATCTTTCTAATCGCGGTAGTGGTTATAAATTATTTATATATTTCAAGATATTCATCGTATAAACAAAGTTTATTAAAAGAAAGAGAGAATGAGTTTATCTCAATTATCTCTTACTTCAAAATCTTTATTACCAATAATTTCAATGTATATTCATCATTTGAGTCACTTCTCCCATATTGCTCAAATTGGATGAAAGAGGCAATTGGAAACCTCTTAAAAAACATTGATGAAGATAAAAGTGTTCAACCTTTTGTGGATTTTGCGAGATTATTTAACAACACGATTATTGAAAACGTGATGATCTCAATTTATCAAATGATTGACGAAGGAGAAAACGTTCACAGTGTTTCTCAATTCTCTTTATTGTTTAATGAATTCGCGAAGAACAATGAAGAAAACGCTTTTGATAAGAAAGTTAAATCTTTAGAGAGTTTGAACACCTTCCCGCTTATTGGGGCTGCTGCAATTACAATTATTCTCACATTTGGCATTTTCTCAATTATAGGAGATTTAATTAATGTCATCTAAAATCGGCACGATCCTTTCCTTAATTTTCGTCTCTATGTTTTTCCTACTAGGTGTAGATCTTATGTGTCTACAGCTAACCCTATCTAATCTAGACGCGAAAAGCGTAAACATATCTTATGCGATTAGTCAAAAGGGTACGATAGATGACGAACTAATAAATAATATTGAGCAAAGATACAATGTGGAGTTTGAATGCCTATCTAATTGCTCGCCGATGTATGGAGATGTAGTGGATTACATTATTACAAGCGAATATAATCCATTAATTATTTCTAACCAAGTTATGAGAATAAGTATTAAAAGATATGCAGTCATTGGGTTTTACGGATAGAAAGGAGGTAGACTATGTCTGAAATCAAAGGTCAACTTTTAGGTATCTTACTTGTCTTAATGATTTTTGCGACAGTAAGTGTCACATTAGGAACAGTGTTTTCTAATCTTACTACTTCAGTTCAAAACGAAGTATCAGAAGTAGTAAGCGAAGCCACACAAGGCTAATTTATTATAAAATGCGGTCGAAAAGCGGCCGCATTTTATATAATAAAAAATCAAAATGTTTGATAAGTTATTGAAAATAATGGATAATACTTCTAAACAGCGAGGTATTTACCATGAACGTAAAAGAAACAGTTATAAAAATCCTCTCCTCAAGAGTGGATATCACAAAATTAAATGAACATGATCCATTAACCGCTTTAGGTTTAGATTCCTTAGATTTAGTTGAAATTATGCTTGAAATCGAAGAAGCGGTAGGAGTGGAATTTGAAGGCGAAGAAATCGCAAAGTTAAAAACTTTAGGCGATGTTTTAAAAGCAATTGAAGAAAAGTTGTAGTTTTTTGTTGCGATATTCAAAAAGCTATGATAATATCATTCTTGCGTTTTAGTTCGCAATTGCCTACCTAGCTCAGTCGGTAGAGCTATCGGCTGTTAACCGATCGGTCGTAGGTTCGAGTCCTACGGTAGGCGCCAAACAATGGCCTGTTGGAGAAGCGGCTTAACTCACCACCCTTTCACGGTGGCATTCATGGGTTCGAATCCCATACAGGTCACCA
>JAFVUY010000061.1 GCA_017502465.1 Bacilli bacterium
GAACCCGACAATTCAACTTCTTCGTTGAGTTTAAATGACTTATCAGGATTTTCAAAAGTAATTTCAAAAGTCGGACGTTTATATTCTTCCACTTTAAAACCAAGACTTCCGCTTTCGTTTTTAATCTGAAAATAACCATTTGAAACATTATTCGGAATAACGAAACTTCCATCTAAAGAACCGAATTCATTTGTGGTAAAAGTCTGCGACGCAACCTCTTGCCAATTAGAATCTTTAAAAACAACTGTCGTTTCTTTTCCTACGAGTAATTCCTTTGTTTGTGAATTTTCATTAAGAATTATACCTTTGAAATAGACAGTCTGCCCCGGACGATAAATCGCTCTGTCGGTGAAAAAATACGTTCTTTCTCTTAATTCTGTATCATTATCGAGATCAATGTAATATGAGTCTGAAAGCAATATGTCGTTCTCCTTAGAGAGTTCGATATGGTACGAATTGCTGAAATTATTGGGTAATCTCACGCAACCATTTTTATCGCTTATGAAATTATGTAAATCTTTCTTAACATATTTCTTTTTGTTGTAATCATAATTTTGTTGATAAATATTAACATTCACATCTTTAACAGGCTTACCGCTGTCTCTGTCAAGGATATATATCACGGAATCGTCATTCTCTTTTGTCGTAACAAAACTCAGATTGCTTACCTGAAATGAATGAATCGCCGGATAATCTCTATTATTCATAATGAAATTATCATCTTTGGAAAACAAGATAAAATAAGTTCCGCAATCTAATTTCGGCAAAGAAATAGAAATCTCATGTTCCTGATAATCTTTTTCGTCTATAATTTCTATATGATTTTCAACTATAAGTTCATGCTTGAAAATTTCTTTTGCAAAATCCTTTTTGTCGTAGTAAGTTTTACTGATATTTTCCCATTCTTTTGGAGACACCTTATATATTCTATAGTGAGGATTTGTCAGATTTCTATAGGTTAATTTTGCTGTAATATCTTTATTCGGAAGCACCACATTCTGCATCGACAAAGTCAGTTCCTTTTCTAAAATCTCAGAACGAATTGATTCACATTGTTTCGCGCCTTTACTGTCAGGAAATAATTTTATAGCTTCATCGCAGATTGAAAGAACTTTGGCTTTTGAACTTTGACTATTGGCTGTCGTCTGTTGACTTAAAATAGCTTCCGCCTGCAACGACATCACTGAAGTCACCAATGGATTATTGATGTTCTCATTCTTAATTTTTTCTAAGGAATTGAAATAAGTTTCAAAATCATCGGTGTTTTTATATTCATATTTTAATTTTTGAATTTCATTATAAATGACAGCGTCGGTATAATTGTTTCTCTTATCAAAATCAATGAGATGTTGGTATAAATCTGGAATATTGAAATTTGAATCGCCATGATTAGAGAGAATTATTTTATGAATCACATAATCATAGAGCGTAGGTTCTATATTGAAGTCGAACTCTGCTGTTTCGTCATTTATCGCTAAAATATCCTTATATGATTCAGCAGAATTATCTTGTAACGACTTGACATCAGACAAAGCGTTTTCATAATATTTATTAATAACTTGCTCGAAAGTCGCTTTATCCCAGAACTTCATGTCAGGGCTTTGGTTATTGGCTATTGGCTGTTGGTTATTAGCATTTAGCAGTTGAGCATATTCATAAAGAGAAGCTATTGCTAGATTAAATATCGCTCTTTCAGGTTCTTGGAGATTTGTGATATTCTCCGTCGCGAAATTTATTGAGGCTTCTACAGCTTCTTCTTCGCTTAATTCAAAAATCTTGAAACGATAGAGATAAGATTTCAGAAGTTCCTTTTGGTTGTTCTCGTTTATAGCTTTTTCTTCAATTTTGTTA
>JAFVUY010000062.1 GCA_017502465.1 Bacilli bacterium
ACCTTGATCGATAATTTTACCTTTTTGGAATTCGATTTCACTTCCATAATAGACACATGGAATTCCTCTAAATGTGAACATCAAGTTAAAGTTTTCGGCCCACGCTAGAGTGCCTTCGTTATATCTGATTGTAGATATTGTATCTGGACCATAGTCATGACTATCGACATACATAACATTGTATGTTGCATCGTTATAGTATTGGTCTGTTGATTTAGCAAGATTAAATGCATCTCTAGCATATCTAAAGTTCCAATGCATTGGGAAGTCAATTACACCAACACCAGAACTTTGTGAATAATCAGGAGCATGATATTTTAATCCACTATTTAAGTGAGCGTTTGTGCTCGTTCTTTCATTTTGAACAGAGTTGTTATCGTTATATGCTTTTTCGATACTATCTAAGTTTGTATTGACATCGCCCCATGGATATTGTTTTTCTTCTTTCCATGTATAGAACGGAGCGCTTAATGCTGGAATGTTTCTGTTCCAAACTTCTCTAACACGGGTACAAACTTCACCAAACATATAGAAGTTTTCGTTTCCGCATCTTCTAGCAATTTCATATAAAGCAGGGAAAATATAATTGTTAAGAGTTAGACGGGAAATATGTTTCATTGTATCGATTCTAAATGCATCGACACCCATACGGATAAAGTCACCATAACATCTAGTGATATATTCCGCGACAATTGGGTTTTCAGTGTTTAAATCGACACAATCGCCCGCGATTTGCGCTACTTGTTCGCCAAAAGACTCCCAAGAGAAGTTTCCATAATGATGGTAAATATAATTTGGATCGCTGCCATTATTACGGGTGTTTTTCATCGCAGCAATTCTTTCCTCATATTGTCTATCTCCATTCATTGAGAAATAGGAAGATGGAAGTGGTGAATCTGGATGCATCTTTAAGCAGGAAGAACTACTTAAGTCGCCATCTTTATAGAACATTGGGAAGATGTTTTCTTCACCAAAATTGCCTGTGTGATTAAATACGACGTCTAAAACGATTTTCATATCGCGTTTATGTGCTTCGTTAATGACGTCTTGGAAATCGACATCGGTTGATAAATATCTTTCATCAACTTCGTCTAAATTCATCGCGTGATAGCCATGATAATCATAACCTGATGTATTACGGACAACAGGTGTAATCCATATCGCAGTAAAGCCTAAAGCTTTAATGTAGTCCATCTTATCGATTAAACCTTTAAAGTCGCCTCTCCAAGCTGGATCGGATGCAGCGTTATTTCTACCATCCCAACATTTGACGTTATTTGAACTATCTCCATCATAAAATCTAGTGGTAATAGTGAAATAGATAGATTCGTTTCTAAAATCTTTTCTATCTCCGTTATATTTGTTTATTGTTGTCCAATAACTTGCTGGAAGTGAATCCCAATATGTGAAATCTTTCCAAGAATCACATTGAACTGGTTCGGCACTGCTAGGTGGAACATTACCTCCGCCTTCACCAGGTTTATTAGGATGTAAATCGTTATTATAATACCAATAATATCCAGGTTCACTGACGCTTAAGTCGCCAGTTTGCTCTTGACCATTTCCTTTATTAAAAATTAAGTTTAACGCGGTTTCTCCTTGGAAATCATATGTTTTCCATTCGTCATCATATTCTTTTAAACGTGTTCCAGGCCATGGTCCAAGAAGTTCTTTGACACCGGTATTGGTGTTTTGCCAAGCATAAATGTTAATGAATTCAGTTGGACAGAACACTTGAACATAACTAATAGGTGGAAGATCATCTTCGCTACTAGGAGTGGAACTCGATGATGGTTCGCTTGATGGTTCACTAGAGGAATTATCTAAACTGCTAGATGCTTCGCTACTAGACTCACTTGAAATATCCGAACTACTAGGCACTTCGCTGCTAGGTTCGCTACTAGATGAGTTGCTTAATGAACTTGATGATGAGGTGACAGGGGTACAAGATGCTAGTAATGTTGTCAATAGAACTAGAGTAAATACATTTTTAATTTTCATGCCTTACATTTTATATGTGTTTAATTGATTGTGCATTAAAAAAATAAAAATATTATTCGTAATATTTTGGAAACAATATAAGGTAATTTTTATTAAAATTTATAAAATAAATTTATTTTTATTGAAATTAGTTTAATTAAGACGTCAGCAAAACAAAACACCCTTTGCATTATTAAAATCTTTGATTTATACTTTATTACGTTAGGTGTGCAAGAATAATTATTTTGGTTCAACTAATAATTTTTTTTAGCCACTAAACATATTAAATCAATTTATTTTTTTCAACCATGGAGGCTCGATTATGGCAGATGAAAAAATTCTTAACAATGTAGGCGCAGATGACGCTTATGTTTCTTTACGTCATATTGACAAAATTTATGACAACAACGTACAAGCTGTTTTTGATTTTAATTTAGACATCAAAAAGCATGAATTCATCGTTTTTGTTGGTCCATCTGGATGTGGTAAATCCACAACACTTAGAATGATCGCAGGTTTAGAAGATATCACAAAAGGTGAACTTTATATCGATCATGAATTAAGTAACGACAAAACACCAAAAGATAGAGATATCGCAATGGTCTTCCAAAGCTATGCTTTATATCC
>JAFVUY010000063.1 GCA_017502465.1 Bacilli bacterium
GGTTAAGTAAAGTATTGCTGAGGCGAGAATAAAAAACTGCAATCCATTTGTGATATGACCCCCGAAAGTTAGACAAAAAACTTTCGGGGGTTTTTATGTCAAAAAAACAAAAGAAACATAAATATGCAGAACGACTAAAGTATATGCATATGTTAGAAAAAGGATATTCTATTAAATACATAAGTAAACATTATGGAATTAATGAAAAATTGCTCGGTTACTTATGGGCAAGATATCAAGCAGAAGGTCCTTCTGCATTAATTAAAAAGGCGAATATTAAAGCAGATTATAAATTTAAAGTTAAAGTAGTACGAGATATCGAAGAAAATCATTTAACTTTGGTGGATACTTCATTAAAGTACAATGTTTCTGCTAGTCAAATCAGTGTATGGCTTAGATTCGCAAGAGCTAAAGGTTATGAGGCACTGGCAGAGATTAAACCAAGAGGAAGACCACCAAAAAACGATATGGGAAGACCAAGAAAAAAGAAACCAGAGGAGATGACAGAGCTAGAGCTGCTTAGATATGAAAATGAATGTCTAAAAGCTGAAAATGCTCTGCTAAAAAAAGTGAAAGCCTTAGTAGAAGAAAGAGACGCCCGTCTACGAGGGATTGGGCGGAAGCCATCCAAGAGCTAAGGCAGAAGCATAATCTTGAGATTCTTCTCAAGAAAACAGGGATGGCACGAGCAACCTATTACTACCATACAAAACATCTAAATGATGCAGATTGTTATGCGGTAGAAAGGAGGTTAATACGAAAAATTTATAATACTCATAAAGGGCGTTATGGTTATCGTCGTGTAACACTACAATTACGTTTTGAAGGTATTATTATTAACCATAAAACAGTACAAAAGTTGATGGTTGAAATGGGATTATATGCAAAACGCAAGAGAGCAAAATACAGGTCATATAAGGGTGAAGTTGGTAAGGTCGCTCCTAACGTAATAGATAGAAACTTTGTTGCAACTGCACCAAATCAGAAATGGACAACAGATGTTACTGAGGTTAAAATAAAGGATAAAAAGATCTATTTATCTCCTATATTAGATATGTTTAATGGAGAAATAATCTCATACACAGTCTCAAATAGTCCAGACTTGAAAATGGCTTTAGATATGCTAAAAAAGGCTTTTTGTAAGGTTAGAGTTCCACAAGGTCTTGTTTTACACTCAGACCAAGGTTGGCATTACCAACATGTAAGGTATCAAAAAATGCTTAAAGATAAATACATAGTACAAAGCATGTCTCGCAAAGGGAACTGTCTTGATAATGCTATGATGGAAAACTTCTTTGGTCTAATGAAGTCTGAATTGCTATACGTTCAAGAATGGAACAGTATTGAGCAGTTCAAGAAGGAACTTGTAAAGTATATAAGATATTATAATAACGATAGAATTAAGTTGAGGCTAAATGGGAAAAGCCCGGTAAAATACCGAGCTTTATACCAATCTAAAGTTGCCTCTTAATAATGTTAACCGTCCAACTTTTGGGGGTCACATCA
>JAFVUY010000064.1 GCA_017502465.1 Bacilli bacterium
AAAAAATTGGTATTATAAAATCGTAAAATAGTGCCAAGTTGAGGAATTGATTTTAATGAATCACGTGGTAAAACAAAAAACTATTTTAACAAAATTCATTATTATGTCTTTAGATATAAAACAAAAATCAATTGCTAATGATTTGCACATTTCCCAAGCACAAGTAAGCAGACTAATTGCAGGTGAACAGTATAATCCTGATTTTGATGAATGGATTATGCACCAACTTAAAGAAAAAGTTTATTGCAATTAGGAGAAAGATGCAGAATTCCAATTGGGTAGATATAAATAAATTGGCTGAGATTTTGGGTTTTAATGTGGAGACGTTAAGACGGTCTTGTGCCAACAATAAATATATTAACCGATTTAAAAAATCCGGGAAATATAAACACTACGAAATTGATATTACATCTCTTCCTGAAAATTATTTAAATAAATATAATAAGTATTTTGAAAAAGATAATAATTTTTTGCAGTTTAATTCGGAAGAATATTCAAATGCTCAAGAATGGCAAAGAAAACAAGCAGATAAATATCTTGAATTGTTTACTTTAACTGACGGGTTATCGCATAATAAAATAATTGAATTCCTTAAAAATTGGAATATTGCGCATCCTGATAAAAAAGTTTGCTACACCTCATTATATTATGCAAAACAAAAATACGAAGAGTCAGGTGTTGCAGGTTTATTGTCAAAAAAGGGACAGGGTAATAAGCACAGAATTATCCCTGATGATTATTATGAATATTATAAAAGTTTATATTTAAGAGAAGGTGCGCCATCTGCTTTTTTTTGTTGGCAAGCAACTTTAGGATATGCAAAAGATAAAGATAATGTTGATATCCTAAAATTCCCTTCATATAAAACATTTGAAAGGTTATTAAAATCAAGAATTCCTGAACAAGCAATTTATATGGCTCGATTTGGGAATGCGGCTTGGAATAAAAAATATGCATCATATATTTCAAGAGATTATTCAAACTTAAGAGCTGGCAGTTGTTGGGTTTCTGATCACGCACAGATAGATGTTGCAGTTAATTTCAACGGTTCGGTTTGTTTCCCTTGGGTAACTGTATTCAGAGATGTTAAAACTTCAAAATGGCTCGGTTGGTTTTTACACGCAGATGCACCAAACTCTGACCATATATTTCAGGCATTTTATTATGGTGTCCAACACTTCGGACTTCCTGATGATATTTATCTTGATAACGGTAAAGACTATCGTTGCAAAGATTTTGCAGGTGGAAGGACAAGTTCAATTAAAGTTGAACATAACAGTATGAAAGAGAATTCACTCCTAAAAAATATAGGTATAAATGTGCATTTTGCCCTCCCATATAATGCCCAAACAAAGCCTGTAGAAAGGGACTTCTTAAAAGTTAAGTCGTTCCTTTCAAAAGGTTTTGTCGGGTATAGGGGTGGAAAGATTACTGAAAGACCTGAAAAATTAAAAGATGAAATTAAAGCTGATAAAATTATGCAGTTTGAGGATTTTAAAGCATTATTTGATGATTTTATTGAGAACTTTTTAAATAAGAAACCATCAAAAGGCAAAGTCTTGCAGGGTAAATGTCCTGACGAACTGTGGGCGCAAGAATTTACGAATAAAAAAGTTATTAGTAAAGATGCCTTAAAACTGTTCTGTATGCGTACATCTAAAACAATGACGATCGGCCGGAACGGTATTTATGATTCCCAACTTCAATTAACTTATTGGGGTGAGTGGATGATTTGTGAAAAAGGTCGCAAAGTCTTTATTAGAAGAGATATAAACGCATACCAAGAAGCTTGGGTATTTGATGCTCAAACTGAAGAATATCTTGGCAAAGGTAATGTTTATCACGCAGTTTCATTCTTAGCTCATACAAATGTTGAAAAAGCACAATACAAAGATGCAATTGAGCGCAAGAATAAAGAAAAGAAAATTCTTAAATCATATATTAAATGCAAATATAATCCGTCAAACGAGGAAATAGTCGCTAATTTGAAGAACGGATTAGAAAAAACAGAATTTAACAGCACACCAACTGTGTCACAGATTACTAATACAAAAATGGATCAAGTTGTAAACCAAGAAAAGAAATCTAATAAAAACTTGCAGTTTAAATATGTGGCACAACCGAAACCGAAAAAGACGCTCTATCTTACAGAGAGCCAAAAAAGACGTGCATTGGAAAGGTGTGCAATGTAAGGGGGCATTATGGATTTACAAAACAGATTAAAAGATTTTATCAAAACTAAAAAGCGCACGATTTCATCTGTAGCAAAGGCTGTAGATGTATCAACAGCAACTCTTCACCTTTGGATGAATAATAAATACGAAGGTAATATTAAAAAGATAAATGATGCAGTTGCTCGTTTTTTAGAAATAGAAGAACTTCGTGAAGGCAGAGTTTCACTTGATTTCGTAAAAACAACTGTCGCAGATGATGTTTTTGATATAGCAAAAACCTGCCACGTTGAAAATGAAATTGGCGTTTGTTATGGTGAGGCCGGCATTGGAAAGACCTTTGCAGTTAAAAGATATAAATATGAAAACGCAGGAGTTGTACTTATTGAGGCTGATTTAGGTTACAGACCGAAAGTATTATTCTCTGAAATTCATAAAAAACTCGGATTTGACGGGCATGGAACAGTCCATTCAATGATGTTAGACATTATTGATAAATTAAAATCCTCCGGCAGATTAATTATAGTTGATGAGGCTGAACATTTACCATATACCTCATTAGAACTTTTGCGCAGGATTTATGACAAAGCTGAAGTTGGCATTTTGTTGGTCGGTATGCCAAGACTTATGAAGAACCTCAAGGGCGATAAAAAAGAGTACGCACAACTTTATTCAAGAGTTGGAATAAAAACAGAGCTTAATCCTTTAACAGATGAAGATAAAGTCAAAATAATCTCTAAACTTCTTCCAAATCAAGATAGCGTATATCCCGCTCTCTCTTCTTATTGCGCAGGTAATACGAGAGTTCTGACTAAACTTTTAGTCAGAGCCATTCGTATTGCCGAATTAAACAATATGGAAGTAAACGAAGATGTGGTTCAGGCAAGTATAAGCCAAATAATAATGTAAGGATCGAAACGTGAACGAATACTCAAAATTTGAAAAAGCACTATACATCTTTTTAATCGGACTTTTGATTTTTATTATCGGGGTTCAATTGGGTATTGCACGTGGCAGAGAACTTCAAAGGCAGGGTTATTATGAGTACAACTTATCAGATTAAAAAAATTCATACCCTTAAAAACGTATTAGGACTTGATGATGATACTTATCGTCAAATGCTTTTAAGTTTTGATGTTTGCAGTTCAAAAGACCTTACGCAAGCAGAAGCAGAGATTTTTATTGATATTTTACAGAATGATGCAAAGTATATTCAAAAAAATAACTATAAAAAATATGACGAATTTGCAGGCAGAGACGAGAAGATGGCAACACCATCACAGCTACGCAAATTGGAAGTTGTATGGGCGTGCATCTCAAAAGCTGAAGATAAATCAGCAACTCTTCGCCAATTTATTAAAAAGCAATTTCACGTTGATGACTTGCGCTTTTTAACTAAAGCAAGAGCATCTCAAATTATTGGAGTTTTAGAAAAGATTAAATTACAGATGTGTTTAAAAGCCATTTAAAAGGCTTTTAAGTAGTAGATAAAAAAGAAAAGGAGTAAAACTATGAACACAACAATGGAAAAATCAGAAATGATGGAAAACAAAATGGAAATGGGCATGGAAGCCCAAATGCCTGAAATGATGAAGGCAAATCTTGCAGGTGAAACAGATGAACCAAAAGCATCTGTGAACCCAATTGAAGTTATTATGGGCATTGTAAAAAATCAAATTAACGATTTGGAAGAATCCTGTAATGAAGCTGATATTGCCTTTGCCAATGCTCATCACGACAATAAATATGGCGAAAATACCTATAAACTTGAAGATCAATGCAAGATGTTACACGCACAGAAATCAATATTGATTAAAGTTTTGGATTCAATGGAAGATGTTATGTCTTCTATGATGCCTGAATGTGCATAAAAAGGTCGAAACGGTCGGCTATCGTTGCAAGCTGACCGTCTTAACGTAATGCGTTAACTGATGAGACCATACCGGACTTAAGGAGCTTTATTTGGAATACCCATGGACTAAATATATTAATATGGACAATCTTCCAAACGAAGATATGAAGATCGTTGCTAATGTAATAGGATTGGAGGCAACGATCAAAATTATGTGTGAATTGCAGGGGGT
>JAFVUY010000065.1 GCA_017502465.1 Bacilli bacterium
TTTGAGTTCCCCCTTTTTGCAAAAATTTTGAGGTAAATTTTGCCTCATTTTTTCTACTTTTCAGAATCGTATTTTTGTGGTTTTTTATTTAGACAAAATCTTTGATTTTGAATAAAGATAATTGCTTTGGTTTAGTGTCTCTAATTGGCTTATAATTTTTTACCCCGTTTTTGTTCGTACCTAATAAGGAGTGAATTCCTGAAAGAATTCTATAGAATTCTATTGAAACCTTATCTTTAATGATTTTGCTATAGTTTTGTATCTCTTGATATAAATATTTAGCGTCTTCATCAATGATAATAGCGAGCAACATTATTGCAATATCTAGCGCGAATGTTAGGTTGTTTATTGAATTCAATGTTTTGACTCTAAAGTTTTCAAATCCTAATTCGCTTTTCTTGAATCTAAAATATTCTTCTATTCTCCATCTAGATGAATAGCGGTAGACCATCTGGGTGATATCATCTTTAGTGGTTAATGGTTTGTTAGTAATTAAGATAAGTGGATCTGGATTATTATCCATATATGAGATAACTACCCAAACATCATATTTATAATCTCTTAATTTGCATTTGAATGAAGTAGCTTTTATAAACCTCTCTTTAGCGTATATAGTGATAGGAACAATCACTTTCCCTTTTACTGTTTTAGCTTTGTCGAATGCCTTAATTTTGCCATTTTTGAAGATTAACCAGCGATTATTATGCATTCTGACTAGAAAGTATTGATTTAATTCATGAATCATCTTCATAAACTTAATGTCATCGTATCCTCGGTCTCCAACAAACATTCCTTCATATGGTTTTAAGTGTTCAGATATTCTTCTGATACCAATATTAGTGATGTTATTAACGGATAAATAATCTAATTCATGAGGTGAATGGACATGGTCATAAAATGGAATAGGCTGTTTCTTTTTGGAAGATAGACCAGTAATTGTAGTGACTTTATACCCATGATCATATTTAGTGGACTCCCCTGGATAAGAAGCATCTCTTACCTTAGCCATTCCTTCAAAAGCTTTACCGTATGGTTTCATTACATCAGTATCATCAATAAGAAACACTTTTTCTTTATCCCTCATATAAGAAAGCCCAACTTTAATCATGTTGTGACGTTCATTAATATCAGGAATTCTCATTAAATTCTTATATAGTCTCTCATTCACTTTTTTAAGAGAAGTTTCTTCGTTTAGAGAATGAGCGATTTCATTAAGAACAATGCTTCTACTTTTAAGGATTCCATATACCATATCAAGATAAAATTTGAATTGTCTCCCTTTGGATTTTCCAACAATTTTGCTTATCAAATTTTCCATTTTTTCAATCAAATGTGAGACTAGTAAATTGGTCTTGTTCATGTTTCGTACCTTCGATATTTTTAAACATCACTTCTTGGTATGAAAAATAACCGAAATTAGTCAATATTTATAGGTTTTAATGGCTTTTATAGCGATTTTATCGCTTTCTTCATCAAATCCTTTCAAAAAACGGGGAACTCAAA
>JAFVUY010000066.1 GCA_017502465.1 Bacilli bacterium
GACGACTTCTCCTGTAACGACAGCACTATTGTGCGTGATCTCTGTCACCGAAACGGTTCTCACTTCAGGGAGTTCAATTATTATTTCTTCTAAGGTGGTAAATGAGAGCTCTTCACCGTAGGCTGTTCCTTTTTCATTTGTTGCGTAAGCTCTTACATAATATGTCGTGTTAGGATTCAAACCAGTGATAGTTGCTGTAAAAGAGAGATATGCAGGTTCACTTCTTCTACTATCAGCTTTTATTGTAAAACCATTTTCTAACGATGGATTCTTGGTTGTGCTCCAGCAAAAACCTTTTGCAATGATTGTAGCATTACCATTATCGGTAACATAACCTAAACAATGTGCTGTCGTTCCTGTAATTTCTTGTACCTGAAATGTATCTACAGTTGGTAACTCAGGATCTGGTTTACATCCTATCAATAATGTGCAAACAAATGCAATTAATAAAAGATACTTTTTCATGATTTGACTTTTAGGTAGGTTCTATTTATTATTAATTACCAAACATCTGTGGGCAGAACCCATTTCACCACATCTGCTATTTTATTTATTTCTCTATTCTATCTTGCAAATATTGTAATTACATTTCAAATATACAAGTATTTTTAAATATTTTTTTAAAAAATATGGGGGGGGTAAATAATAGATATACATTTATTTAAAATTAGACAAACAGGTAAATTAGGCTATTTTGTTTGCCCATTACCTGTCTTTTTTTTGCTCAACACAAAGTATTTTGGCAACATTACCTTTAAACAAACAAATGTTGATGCGTCTAAATAAAGAGAAAGAGCCGTAATTCCTTACGACTTTTTTTTGTCTATTAAGATAAACGATATCACAACAACTTTATCAAATCATCGACATCTGGCAATGCTTTTCTCAATTCTTCAGGCATCTCCGATGAAGTATTAAAAGTTGCTACTCCCATCGGTTTGTCATAATCCTGAATGACATATTTCACGAAATCCTTATTGGCGTTTCTACAAAGCACGATTCCAATTGAAGGATTCTCATGAGGCTTACGGACTTTATCATCTAAAATTCTGAGATAAGTCATCAGTTGTGCAAGATATATTGATTTAAAATCACCAGTCTTTAATTCGAAGACAACCAAAGCATTCAGACTTCTATTGAAGAACAACAAATCTGGAAAGAAATTCTCACCGTAAACTTCAAGATGATATTGATTTCCAAGAAAGGCAAAGTCCTTACCAAATGTCATTATAAACTTCTTGACATTTTCTATAATCTGCTTTTCAACAACCCTTTCATCAATATCATTTTTATCACGTTCACCTATTTCCTCAACATTGATAAAATCAAGAAGATATTCATCTTTAAACATCATAACAGCTTTTCTTGCCAAAGAAGAATTTGAAATTGTCATCGGAAAATTATTAGGCATTGACGCTCTGTTTTCAAAATCATTTTCATTGATTATCTTTTTCAATTGCTCAACGGAAAGATGTTCTTCCGCAGTACGATTAATGTAATAATAACGTGCTTCTATTTCTTTAACTTTTTCAACAACAAGCATATGATGAGAAAACGGTATTTTAAAAAAGTCTTCTATTGGGAACGAACCGATATCATCAATTTTTATAGCATTATTTTCA
>JAFVUY010000067.1 GCA_017502465.1 Bacilli bacterium
GAAAAAGCATTTCTAACTTCTATTTTAGATAAAAATTCATTATCTAAGTTAAAAGGGGAAATAGAAAAACATATTTAACTTTACATTATTAATTAATAATTTATAATGTGAATGTCCGATGAAATAGAGGAGTAGTAGACCCCTTCTAGTATAGAGAGCCGAGGATGGTGGAAGCTTGGCCTAGAAACCTATGAAGTCGCTATGGAGGACAAGTTAGTCTTACTTAACAAGACAATAATTAAGTGCGTCATCTGACGAATTAAGGTGGTACCGCGCGGCAGCGTCCTTATGTGGGGCGTTTTTTATTTTTTAGGAGGATCTAATATGTTAGATAAACGTTACAACCCTCAAGTTGTTGAATCAGGAAAATATGAAAAATGGAAAAAAAGCGGATATTTTACCGCTGGAGATGTTTCAAAACAAGCTTTTTCAATGGTTATTCCTCCTCCAAATGTAACTGGTAAATTACATTTAGGACACGCTTGGAACACAACTGTTCAAGACATTATCGCGCGTTATAAAAAGATGCAAGGTTTTGATGTCCTTTGGCTTCCAGGTATGGATCACGCTGGTATCGCGACTCAAGCAAAAGTTATGGAAAGACTTAGAAAAGAAGGCGTTGATGTAACTAAAATTACCCGTGAAGAATTTTTAAAAGAAGCTTGGGGATGGAAGGATGAATACGCAAATTCCATTCATGATCAATGGGCTAAAATGGGTTTAGCACTTGATTATACACGCGAACGTTTCACTTTAGATGAAGGACTTAATTATGCAGTTAGAACTGTTTTCACATCTTTATATAATAAAGGTTTGATTTATCAAGGCGAAAAAATTATTAACTGGGACCCAGTTCAAAAAACTGCGTTGAGTAATATTGAAGTAATTCACCAAGATGATAAAGGCTATATGTATTATTTTAAATATCCTATCGTTGGAACTGATGAATATTTAATTGTTGCGACAACTAGACCAGAAACAATGTTTGGAGACGTCTGCGTTGTCGTTAATCCAAATGATGATAGATATAAGAAATATATTGGCAAAAATGTTATAAATCCTGCGAATAACGAAGAAATTCCAATTATTGGCGACGAATATGTTGAAATCGATTTTGGCACAGGCGCGATGAAATGTACGCCTGCTCACGATCCAAATGACTTTATTATTGGCGAAAAATATAAACTTGCTAAACCAATTATTATGAACAAAGACGCCACTATGAATGAACTTTGTGGAAAATATGAAGGTATGGACCGCTTTGTTTGTAGAGAAGCTTTGATTGAAGACATTAAAAAAGCCGGTAATTTTGTAAAAATTGAAGAAATTGTTCACCCAGTTGGACACTCCGAAAGAAGTAATACAGTTGTCGAACCAATGTTAAGTAAGCAATGGTTTGTAAAAATGAAACCATTAGCGCAAGCTTCCCTTGATAATCAAAAGACAGACGATAAAGTTAATTTTGTCCCTGAACGTTTTGAAAAGACATTTGCTCAATGGATGGAAAATATCGATGACTGGTGTATTTCCCGTCAATTATGGTGGGGTCATAGAGTGCCTGCATATTACCACAACGAAACAGGAGAAGTCTATGTTGGAGTTAACCCACCAGAAGATATTGAAAATTACACACAAGACGAGGATGTTTTAGACACTTGGTTCTCAAGTGCTCTTTGGCCTTTCTCAACAATGGGTTGGCCAAACAAGACAGAAGATTTAGAAAGATACTTCCCAAATTCATGTTTAGTAACAGCTTATGACATTATTTTCTTCTGGGTTTCTCGTATGATTTTCCAATCTATTCAATGCAACGGTAAAGCCCCATTTAAGGATGTTTTAATTCACGGTTTAGTCCGCGATGAATTAGGTAGAAAAATGTCTAAATCCCTTGGAAATGGTGTAGATCCAATTAAGGTCATTGAAACCTATGGAGCTGATGCTCTTAGATATTTCTTAACAACATCATCAACACCAGGACAAGACATGAGATACAGCGATGAAAAAGTCGCTTCTAGCGCGAATTATTTAAATAAAATATGGAATTCCGCCCGTTATGTATTAAGTGTTCTTCCTGAAGGTTTTGAAGAAAAAGCACTTAAAAATATTAAATTAGGCGCTCTTGATAAATGGGTTATTAATCGTTTAGAAGAAACCATTAAAAACGTCACAATTAATATGGATAAATACGATTTTAACGCTGCGTCTAACTATTTATATAATTTCGTCTATGACGATTTCTGCTCTTCGTATTTAGAAATGTCTAAAGTTTCATTAAATTCTGATGATGAAAATGTTAAACAAGCAACATATCAAACATTATTATTCTGCTTAAAAAATATCATTTTATTGATTTACCCATACACACCATTTATAGCGGAAGAAATTTATTTAAGTTTACCTCAACATTTAGAATCAATCATGTTAGAAAAATATCCTACATATGATTGTTCATTAGTTGACGAAACTATTTCAAACCAAGTCGATTTATTGTTTGCGATTATTAGAGATGTTAGAAACTACAAGATTGAAAACAAATTAGCTCCTAACGCACAACTTGATTTCTCGATTAAGCTCAAACAAGATATTTTCCAAGGATTTGAAACTTATTTAAGAAGATTCACCTTCGCTAAAGAAATTATTTTTGTAGAAAAGGAAATTGAGAAAAAAGGACAATTATACGTTTACGACATTGCTGAAATAGTGATTTCTAGTAACGTTAGCACCGAAGAAATTATCGCTAAAATCAACAAAGAAATTGAAAATGTTTTATCAGAAATTGCAAGATGTGAAAAGATGTTATCTAATCCAAACTTCGTCAATAAAGCACCTGAACAAAAAGTCGCAATTGAAAAAGAAAAATTAGAGCAACACAAAATCAACTTAGCAACCTTAAGAGAAAAACTTGAAAATCTTAAATAAACAATAAGAAGGATTCGCTTTGCGAATCTTTTTTAATAGAAAAAATATTTTAAAAAATTTCGGTAAAATTTCGTATTTCCTCGCTATTTATAATAGGGAGGTAATGTGAGATGGAATTATTAACAACACAACAATTGAAAAACCACATCGTTGGTGAAGGTATCACTGTCGCTGCAATTATGACAGTGGTTTTGGCTGCTATCCTTGCGGTTGTAATTTATCGTTTATTTCTATCCAATAAGGGTGGAGTAACAATTCCTGGTGGTTGGAAATTCTCTTGGTCATAAAATGGGGATTAAGGATTTACCTATAACAGAAAGACCTCGGGAAAAAGCAATGAGATATGGTTTTGATATTTTAAGTAATGTCGAATTATTAGCGTTAATTATAGGTAGTGGAAGCAAAGGGGTTAGCGCTTTAGATATTGCGTATGAATTGGTTAATAAAAATAACGGCTTAGCCAATCTGATTAAACTACCATATCAAGATTTTCTTAAAGTCAAAGGGCTTTCAAAAGCATCAGCACTGAAAATAGAAGCGGTGTTTGAATTATTTAAAAGAATTAACAATTTGATTCAAGACGAAGTTGAAGTTATTGATGAAACAACAATTTTTAATAAGTACAGAATATCCCTTCAACAATATGATCAAGAAATTCTTGGAATTTTGATTTTGAATAGACATAAAAAACTTCTTTGCGAGAGAATTGTTTATAAGGGCACGAAAACTGGAATGGCTGCTTCGATAAGGGAAATTTTCAAAGAACTACTTTTAGTAGGAGGAACATATTTCTATATTTTCCATAATCATCCAAGTGGGGAAGTTGAGCCCTCTCGACCTGACGCCATTTTCACCGAACAGCTTATTGGAGAATGTTCAAAATACGGATTCACGTTGGTTGACCATTTAATTATTTCAAACGACAAATATTTTTCATTTTCAAAAAACAAAACTATTCATTGTTAAAACATGAATTGCCCTTTCCTTAAAAAAGCGTTGACATCTTTTATAACATTTGTTATATTTCTTACGTTGTCGCCTCACTAGCTACAACCGCATAGAAAAGGTCACTAAAATTGATTGATTACCTTCATAGCGAGTCCTTAGTGAATTTAATAAGAAGGAGGGACATTATGTACGCTATTATCGAAACTGGTGGAAAACAAATTCGCGTTGAAGTCGGCGCAAAAATTTACGTCGAAAAATTAGAAGGCGAAGTTGAATCCACAATTACATTTGACAAAGTTTTATTGGTTGCAGACAAAAAAGCAAAATTTGGTACTCCATATGTTGCAGGTGCTACAGTCACAGCAAAAGTTGTCAAACAAGGTTTATCTAAGAAAATTAGAGTATTCAAATACAAAGCAAAGACAAATGAACGTAAAACAATCGGTCATCGTCAACCATACACATGCTTAGTTATTGAATCTATCAACGCTTAATCATGATTAAGGTATTAATCAAACTCGAAGGAAATTCATTCTCTTCACTTGAAATTAAAGGACATGCAGGAAGTGGTCCATATGGACATGATCTCGTATGTTCTGGAGTTAGCGCTCTAGTTACTGGTTGTTTAAACAATATAAACGAACCAAACAATTTCAAAATTGTTCTTAAAGAAGGACATGTTAATGTAGTCAAGATAGGTGATATTTCCGAGCATGATGAAATTGTGTTAGAAACTTTGATTACAGGACTTAAAACTATCGAAGAATCTTATAAGCAATTCATCCAAATCAAAAATTTATAAGAAAGGGTATCGTCATTATGATGTTTAAATTAAATCTTCAACTCTTTGCTTCTAAAAAGGGTGTTGGTTCTACAAAAAACGGTCGTGATTCTGCTGGTCGTCGTTTAGGCGCTAAAGTCGCTGATGGACAATGGTGCCACGCAGGTTCAATCATTTATCGTCAAAGAGGAACCAGAATTTATCCTGGACTTAACACAAAACGTGGTAGCGATGACACAATCTTCGCAACAGCTTCCGGTATCGTTCGCTATGAACGTTTAGGAAAAGACAAAACACGCGTTATTGTTGTTGCTGACTAAGAGTTAACCAAATAAGAAACAAGACCACACATTTATGTGGTCTTTTTATTTTATTTAATATATAATAAAAATGAGGTAAATTTTGTGAAACTAATATCTATTGTTGTTCCAATGTTTAATGAAGAAGAAATGGCTCCTTTGTTTATCAAAGCTATTTCTGAAGTTTTTGCTAATATCCCAAATTACGACTATGAAATAGTCGCTGTTAATGATGGAAGCAAAGACAATACTTTAAATATACTTTTAGAAGAACAAGAAAAGAACAATAAAATTGTTATAGTAAATTTATCTCGTAATTTTGGTCATGAACCTGCTTTATTTGCCGGACTCAAAACTGCAAAAGGGGATGCCGTTATTCCTATGGATGCAGATTTGCAAGATCCGCCAGAAGTTATCCCTGAATTAATTAAAAAATGGGAGGAAGGTTACCAAGTTGTAAACGCGCGTCGTGTTTCAAGAAAAGAAGATTCTTTCTTAAAAAGAAAAACTGCGGGAATGTTTTACGATTGGAGTGACAAAATTTCTAATAAAGTTAAAGTTCCACAAAATGTTGCAAACTTTAGATTGATTGATAGAAGACCCCTTGATGAAATTTTAGAATTTGGAGAAAAAAATAGAGTTTTTAGAATCCAAGTTCCATATGTCGGATTTAAAGTTTGCGAAGTTTTATTTTCGAGACCAAAAAGAGCTAAAGGTGTGTCGAAATACAATCCTAAATCGATGTTTTCGCTTGCGATTTCTTCCACAATTAGTTTGACTGTTAGACCTTTAGAATGGAGTATTGGCATTTGTATATTCCTTGCTGTTATTTGTGGTTTATCTTGGATTAGTCAAGCCACATTCTTTGTTTTGAAATTAACCAATGTTCTAAATATTGGCGAACTTAACTTATGGTTCTGGCTTATTATTAATGTTTTGTTAACTGTAGGATTTTTAATCCTATTTGTAATAGCGATACTAAGTCAATACGTTGCAAAGAACACAATTGAAACCTTAGCTAGACCAGCTGTTATTATTGATGAGGTTATTAGAAAATAATTATGTTTATAGATCGTGCTGTTATCGAAGTTAGAAGTGGAAAAGGTGGCGATGGCGCCATTGCTTTTAGACGTGAAAAATACGTCGATAAAGGCGGACCTAGCGGTGGAAATGGAGGTAGAGGAGCTTCTATTTACTTCAGAGCTAACTCTTGTATTAACACCTTATTTAACTTCAGACACGGAATTACTATTATCGGCAAAGACGGAGAAAAAGGCGGAACTAAATTAAAATATGGAAAATACGCTGAAGATGTTTACGTTGATGTTCCTGTTGGCACCGTCATTTACGAAGAAAAAGACCATAAATTTATTGGTGATTTAAACGAAGATGGAAAAATAGTCAAAGTTGTTAAAGGTGGAAGAGGCGGAAAAGGAAACGCTTGTTTTAAAAGTTCCACTAACAGAGTTCCAAGAATTGCCGAAAATGGTGAGCCTGGCGAAACAAAAAGAATTATTTTAGAATTAAAATTATTAGCGGACGTCGGTCTTGTTGGTTTTCCAAGTGTTGGTAAATCAACACTTTTAAGTGTTGTAAGCGCCGCTAGACCAGAGATTGCCGATTATCCATTCACAACATTAATACCAAATTTAGGCGTCGTTTCTTCCAAAGGAGGAGAATCCTTTGTTATGGCGGACCTTCCTGGTTTGATCAAAGGCGCGCATTTAGGTAAAGGACTTGGTTTGACTTTCTTACGTCATATTGAACGTTGCCGTTTAATTGTTCATGTTATCGATATGGGATTTTCTGGAAGAGATCCTTATCAAGATTATTTAGATATTAATAATGAATTAAAACAATATGGTTTTGGTTTAAGCGACAGAAAACAAATTTTGGTTGCTTCTAAAATGGATGAAGAAGGCGCTGAAGAAAGACTTAGCGAATTTAAAAGCAAGGTTAATGAAGAAATTATTCCTATTTCTGCATTAACAGATGACGGAATAGATTTATTAATCTATAAATGTGTTGAATTGTTAAAAACTCTCCCATTCTTCCCTCTTTATGACAGCGAAGAAGAAATTCTTGACCATAAAGTTTACACTTTGGAAGATGAAGAACCAGAATTCTATATCAAGCGTCCTGAATCACATTTATTTGTTATTACTGGCGACAAAATTGAAAAATATTATAAGATGACCAACATTTCAACCGATGAAGGTATGATGAAACTCATCACACACTTAAGAAAAATTGGTGTTGATGACGAATTAGCAAGAATGGGGGCTAAAGACGGTGATTTAGTCCAATTATGCGATTTTGAATTTGAATATTTCGAATAATATGAAACAAGGAAAGTTTGAAATCACTTTACTCCTATCTTTATTAACCGCTCTTGCAGTATTAATTTTAATTATTTTATTTGTTTTAATTTATAAATAAAGGAGAAAGAAAATGATTTATTTTTTAAAAGGGAAAATTGTTTCTATCGTTGATAACAATATTATTATCGATGTTAGAGATGTTGCGTATCAAATTCTTGTCTCCCATCCTGGAGATTATGAGATTGGTCAAGAAAGACTAGTTTATACATATAACGTTGTTAGAGAAGATGAAAATTATCTTGTTGGTTTTTCTACTTTAGATGAAAAAAGCATATTTTTATCTTTGATAAAAGTTAAAGGATTAGGTCCAAGAAGCGTAATTAACGCCTTATCTACAACAAA
>JAFVUY010000068.1 GCA_017502465.1 Bacilli bacterium
TATGAATTAAAAAAGTCATCTCCAATTATCGCTAACTTTGGAAATAACTTTCTATAGAAAAACCTTTAATTCCAGAGATTTTGGAGATGACTATTTTATTTAACATTTTTAATAAAAATTTTAAAAGGAACGAAGACCTTTAGTTAATTCTGAAATATCTATCTCTAACCCATTAGCAATTTTTTCTAATGTTTTAAGAGTAGGGTTCCTTCTTCCAACTTCTAAGTCAGACATATATTTACGGGTAACTCCACAAATAAGAGATAGTTCTTCTTGAGTCATCCCTTTTCTTTTTCTTAAATATTTAATTCTCATCCCGAGTTGAAGTTCAATTTTCATTTGACAACCTCAAATAAAGTTCGTGAATCGCTCTAAAAAGATGATTGATATTCGATTTAGAAACAGGTTCGTTTATTTCTAAAGAAAGTAGCTCCGCTAATTCTTTCATAGAAGCTGTTTCGTTTTCTAAACGAAGAGAGCATAAAATTCTCATCTTTTTATTAGTGATGTTATCTATACCTAATTTAGAATCAATAAATTTAATTTCTTCTTTTTGTCTATTCGCGGTCTCAAAAGACTTCTTCATGTTCGCTGTATCGAAATTAGAAAGTCTATTCGCAGAGTTCATAAAATCTCTATCAACACGAATATTTTCAAAATCCATGCAAGAATTAATTGCGCCAACAAGGGCTAAAAATTCCGCGATTCGATCGCTTTTTTTAAAATATAAAATATATTTGTTTCTTCTAGGAGCAATTTTTGGAACTATATCAATATTCTTATATCTTTTAAATAAATGGATCATCCATTTCGCATAATTTTCTGAATCTAAAGATATTTCTAAATGATAATTGCTACTTTTTGGAGAGTTGATTGAACCACTAGCAAGAAAAGCTCCCGCTAAATAACCAGCGATTGTGTCATCATTTCTAACGATATTTTTAGATATTTTACCTTCTAAAAAGGAGATATCTAAATCATTAATAATTTCATCCGACATCGTATTGACACTAATTTTATAAATTCTTTTCTTTTTAAGCGATTTCTTTTGAATATAATCAAAAGATGAATCGGCTTGATATATTTCTTTTAAATTCGAATATATGAATTTAGCGATTTTCGCGTTTTCTGTCGACATTAAAAGAACAGATTGCTTATTCCTAAAAGTTAAGGTCCCATTAATCTTAATAAAGGCTGCTAAAAGAGCTCTAAGACGGTCCTTAGATTCGTATGAATTAGAAGCAATTTCTTCTTTTACTTGTTGAGTAAACGTGATCGTATTTTCCATATTTATTTATTTAAATAAGCAATAATTGATTTGGCTGCTACTTTTCCATCGTGTTCGCTTAAATAGATTTGTTTGACCGCGCGTGGAAGAACATCTCCAGCAGCAAATACACCTTCAACTCTAGAAGCCATAGTCTTATCAAATGGAATTGTGCCCCATTCGTCTTTAACTCCGTCAATATTGATATATTGAGTGTTTGGGTCTTGACCTACTAATGGGAAGAAACCTTGAACTTCTAAAGTAAGTTCTTCATTAGTTTCGCGGTGTTTAATTAATAAACCTTCGACTTTTTCTTCTCCAATAATCTTAACTGGGACATATGGGGTGATGATTTCAACATTAGAAAACTCTTTTAATTCTAAAAGCGTTTTATCACTACCTCTAAATTCGTTTCTTCTGTGAACGACATATACCTTTTTAGCGATTTTCGCTAAATGGATAGCCTCTTTTAAGGCGCTATTACCGCCTCCAACTACTACGACATCAACACCTCTAAAGAAATGTCCATCACAAATCGCACAATAAGAAATACCTTTTCCTAAGAATTCGTCTTCTTTTTCTAAACCTAATTTTCTTTCAGTCGTGCCACTTGCGATTAACACCGCTCTTGCAAAATAGGTTTCTTGATTACATTTTAAAATGAAACCATCTTCATATTTTTCTAAGGAGTTAGCTGTGTCAAAAATAAGAGTTAAATTATTATCTTTAACTCTGGAATAAAATTCCATTGCTAAATCTGGTCCGGGTATTTTTGTAAATCCTGGATAATTATCAACGCGAGGAGCAATATTAACTTTTCCGCCTGGCATCGCTTTTTCAATAATCGCAAAGCTTATACCCGCTTTTTTAAGTTCGATACCTGCGCCGATACCAGCAGGGCCACAGCCAATAATTATCACATCATATTCTCTATTCATAAATAGCCTCCTTAACTAAATCTATAAAACTAAATAATTTGATATCAGGATTTAAAGTCTTAGGTATCTCTCTATTTCCAAAATAGATAATCGCCGACTTTACATTCGCGTTTTTTGCGCTGACATCATCGATAACATTATCTCCGACATATAAAACTCTATCTTTATTAATATTTTCATAAATTGATAGGGCTTTTTCTATTCCTTCTTTAGAAGGTTTGCCTTCACTAACATCATCTAATCCCACTAAAACATCAAATAAATCATTCATTTTAATGATATCTAATGTCTTTAAAGCGGATTTTCTAACTTTATTTGTGACAATACCTAATTTAATTCCTAATTGTTTAAGTTTAATTAAAACTTCTAAACAACCATCCATAGGTTTGACCAATTCATCATATAACTCTTTAGAGATTCTTTGATATTCCTGATACATAAAATTCACATCCATATGAGGAAATTCTTTTATTAAAGTTTCTCTAAGTGGAGGACCAGAGAAATAATACATTTCTTTTAAAGGAGTTCTTCTTCCATCTCTATATAAATCATAGAGTTGATAAAAAGTTTCTACGATCATCCTATCCGTATCAGCGATCGTCCCATCCATATCAAATAAGATAATGTCAAATTTATTCAAAGCATCTCCTATCTTGCTTCAAAATAATAAAGAAGCGGGATAGCGGTGAGGAAAAGTGTTCCAATTCCACTTACCAAAAGAATTGTTCCACCTAAGAATGGAGTGAATGTAAGGGAGGTTGGAATGTAGCTATTCGCCATTAAAATGATACCGCTTGTAACAAATATTACCGCTACTAAAGCAATTGAAAGTGTGACAATAATTGAATTCTTTTTCCAGTTTTCTTTAGGGACGATTTGTCCTTTTCTTTTTCTAATAAACCATCTAACAAGGTGATTAATAACAATTAAAAGTAAACCAATCGCGATAAAACAGCAGGACCAAATCCAGCTCCAATATCCATTATCGCCCATTTTATATCCAGAATATCTTAATGGTTCAAGAAGCGCTCTATTAAGACCATAAACAATAATATAAGCAAGCCCTAAGTCGCCTAATTCTGTATATTTTCTAAGCTTTCTTCCGAAAAGTTCTGCAATTAAGAAATATCCCGCGACATTTAAGGCGCCTTCAATTAAGAAAAGTGGGACATAAACTTGATCAGGTCCTAAACTAGGAGCAACAGAAGAATAATGTAAATTATTAACAATAACAGTAGGGAGCCAACTAAACATTGATGTGCTAACCGCGACACCATGAACTTCACAGTTAAAGAAATTACCCCATCTGCCAATAGCTTGAGCAAGTAAGATAGTAGGAACAACTACATCAATCGCAACCCAAATGGAATAGCCTCTATTTCTCCAGATAAACCAAAGAACGCCGATAACAATACCACTTATCGCTCCACCTAAAATAGTTAATCCACCTTCCCAGAAAGCAAAAACATGCCAGAATGGTTGATTCGCGAATTCTAAATTCCAGTTACCAATAACTTAGAAAAGTCTCGCGCCTAATATACCCGCAGGGAAAGCGACTAAGAATGTCGATTCAAATAAGCCGTGTTTTCCGTATTGAATATACATTTTATGGTCACATAAGAAATAAACAAATAAAGCTCCACCTAAAATACATAATGCATACCAAGCAATGTTTGGAGAAACACTTGAATCCGGGGAGACAAATCCACTATCAAAATTAATTCCATTGACAAGAGGATATGTCCAATATGCCGCATATCCATCAGTGAAAATGAAAAAGAAAATCATCATAAAAGGGATAGACACTAACATTGAGATAAATAGTATTTTATCTAATTTAATAGGCAAGCCTTTACGATAATAATGGACAATAAAACTAATGAAAAATACATAGACAAACAAGGAGAAGAAAAAGGCTCCTGAAAGTCCTAACACATATTCATAAGCTTTTGGGCTTTCTTTAATAAAGCCATAGGCTCCTAACATAGCAAGAGTAAAACTTACTACGAAAATACCCCCTATAATAAGGAAGTTTTTCATTTCCTTATCATAATCAATTTCATTTAATGGGTTTTTAACTAATTTAACCGCTCGATAGATTCCATAGCCAAAGGCTATAATTGAGGCGATTATAAAGATATAAAACATAACTTGAAGTCCCATAAGTCCCTCCTATTCATATATCCCTTCATCAAGGGTTTGTTTTAAATATATTCCTGTATAAGAATTTTTGATTTTACTTACTTCTTCTGGCGTTCCGGTTGCGACAATTGTTCCTCCGCCATCTCCGCCTTCAGGTCCTAAATCAATAATATGGTCAGCGACCTTAATAACGTCTAAATTGTGTTCGATAACTAAGACCGTGTCTCCGTGATCAACAAATTTTTGTAACACTTTAATTAATTTTTTGACATCGTCCATATGTAAACCAGTTGTAGGTTCATCAAGAATATATAATGTTTTTCCTGTTGGCTTTCTTTGAAGCTCATAGGCTAATTTGATTCTTTGAGCTTCACCTCCAGATAATGTGGTCGCTGGTTGACCTAATTTAATATATCCTAGACCAACATCATATAAAGTTTTAAGTCTTTTATGCAATGATGGGCGATTAGAGAAAAATTCCATCGCATCTTCAACAGTCATTTCAAGAACATCATAGATGTTTTTGCCCTTATATGTAACTTGAAGAGTTTCTTCGTTATAACGTTTTCCATCGCATTGTTCACATTTGATATAAACATCAGGCAAGAAATTCATTGGAATTCTTGTTACACCTGCCCCTTGGCAGTGTTCACATCTACCCCCAACTACATTAAAGGAGAATCTTGATTTATCAAATCCTCTAGATTTTGCTTCAATTGTCTCCGCGAACAACGCGCGTATGTCATCGAAAAGTTTAACATATGTTGCAGGATTACTTCTTGGAGTTCTTCCAATTGGTTCTTGTGAAACATTAATAACTTTATCAATATTTTCAATACCTGAAATAGATTTAATCTTTCCCGGGAAAAGCCCTTCTTTTTTAGAAATTAGAATTTGTAAATGATTATCTAATGTGTGATTGATAAGAGTGGATTTTCCACTTCCAGAAACACCTGTAACACACACAAATTTTCCTAAAGGAATGTCAACATTTACTTTTTTAAGGTTATTCGCTTCTGCTCCTTTAATGGAAATGAATTTACCATTTCCTTTTCTACGAGTTTTAGGAATAGGGATATATTTTTCTTTGCTTAAATATAATCCAGTAATGCTTTGTTTGTTATTCACTAAATCATCTACACTTCCTGAAACGATAACTTTTCCTCCGTGAACACCCGCACCTGGACCGATATCTACGACATGATCAGCTTCTCTTATTGTTTCTTCATCATGTTCTACAACGATTAAAGTATTGCCTAAATCTCTCATAGATTTCATTGTTTGAATTAATTTTTTGTTGTCTCTTTGATGCAAACCAATCGAAGGTTCATCTAAAACATATAAAACACCAGAGAGTCTAGAACCAATTTGAGTTGCCAAACGGATACGTTGCGCTTCTCCTCCAGACAAGGTAAGCGCCATACGTGATAAGGTTAAATATTCTAAGCCTACATCACACAAGAAATTAGTTCTATTAGATATTTCTTGTAAAACAAGTTTAGCGATTTGTAACTCGCTTTCACTTAATTTGTCTTTTAAAGAATTGACCCACTCTCTTAAATCTTTTAATTGCAAATTAGTCGCATCATAGATGCTTTTATTATCAATTTTAACCGCAAGAGCAGTGTCGTTAAGTCTTGAACCACCACATGTCGTACATGTATGGTCTTTTAAAAACTTAACATAATATTCTCTCATCCAATCGGAATTAGTTTCACTATAAAGTCTTTCGATTTTAACTTTAATTCCTTCTATATATCCAAAACGATTATTGACGTTTCCAGACGATGATTTTAATTGATATTTATGTACATCAGGGGAACCATTAAGTAAGATATCAACTTGAGATTGATTTAATTCTTTAAATGGAACATCCATTGGAATTTTATATAGCTTACATAATAGTTGGAATTCTTGCCATTCGAGATTTAAAGAACCCACCATATGATGATAATAATCAATCGCCCCTTGAGCGATACTTAATTCTTTATTAGGCACTAATAGGTCTAAATCTGCTTCTTTTTTAACACCCAAGCCTTTGCAATCAGGACAACATCCTAAAGGAGAATTAAAAGAAAATAGTCTAGGTTCTAATTTTGGAACAGAAAATCCACAATAAGGACATGTATGTCGATCAGAAAGAACTTTTTCTCCATTAGGGGTGTAAATAACTAATAATCCATGAGACCAATCTAAAGCAGTTTCAATTGATTCATAAACTCTGCTTCTAATTTCTGGTTTAACAATAATTCTATCAACAACTATATCAATATCGTGACGTTTGTTTTTTTCTAATTCTTTAAAGTCATCAATGCTTATAAATTCTCCATCGACTCTTAAACGTTGGAAACCACTTATTCTTATTTTTTCAACAATATCTTTTTGCGTTCCTTTTTCATGATGAACAACCGGAGATAATAATTGAATCTTAGTTCCTTCTTCATATGACATAACTATATTTGTCATTTGAGTGACTGAAAAAGAAATAATAGGTTCGTTATGTGTTGGACAATATGGTACGCCTATTCTAGCGTATAACAAACGTAAATAATCATAAATCTCAGTGACTGTTCCTACTGTAGAACGAGGGTTATGAGATGTAGTTTTTTGATCAATTGAAATTGAAGGAGATAAACCTTCAATGGAATCAACATCAGGTTTTTCAAAGTTGCCCAAAAATTGTCTAGCGTAGCTAGATAATGATTCCATGTATCTTCTTTGACCTTCTGCAAAGATTGTGTCAAAGGCTAGAGTTGTTTTTCCACTTCCAGAAACGCCAGTGAAAACCACTAATGATTCTTTAGGGATTTCTAAAGATACATTTTTAAGGTTGTTTTCTCTTGCTCCTTTAATAATAATTTTCTTAGTTTGTTCCATAGTTAATTCATTTTAGCAAAAATGAAGATTAAAGTTTACATATTTAATAAAATAGTTGTAGATTTTAATATAAAAAATCTATAATTTAATTACATTGGGACGTAGCGCAGCTTGGTAGCGCACTACCTTGGGGTGGTAGGGGTCGCGAGTTCAAATCTCGTCGTTCCAACCATTTTTTAAAAAATGAATAATGAATATAAAATCATATCTCTTAAAGAAAATCCTAACTTAATTGATGAAGCTTGTAAGTTTTTTTCTAATGCTTGGCAAATACCTTATGATGCCTATTATGAAAGCATGGAAGAAATGAAGACTTCTTCTTTAGGTTATCCTTTTTGGTTAGTGGTGACTTTTAAGGATGAAATCGTTGGAGGATTAGGAGTTATAAAAAATGACTTCCATTCTAGAATTGATTTATTCCCAAATATCTGCGCGGTTTTTGTGAAAGAAAATCATAGAAGAAAAGGTTTATGTCCTCTTCTATTAAAGACAATGATTGAACATCTTCATAAGCATAAAATAGATAAAGTCTATCTTGTTACAAATCACACGTCTTTATATGAAAAATATGGATTTACTTATTACTGTGAAACTATGTGTGAAGATGGACCTTCAAGAGTTTATCTCCATGAATATGAAAAATAACGGGAATTCCGTTATTTTTTTACTCGTTTGAAACGATTTTATAAACGATTTTGTGGAAATCGTTTGAATCTATAATATAAATATTATCAAAGAAGGATTTATCTTTTTCGTTTGGCATTTCAAAATTTTGATAATAATTAGTCAATGCCTCAATTGGAACAGGGAATTCTCTATCTAAATTTTGTTTTTCTAAGACATCTTTATTGATTTTAAAAACCACTAAATCGATTTGATCAAAATATTTTTTAAGTTCTAGATTTGGATCAACACGATATTTGCTAAGAGTGTTTGTGGAATCTAAAATAACAATCGCATTTTCGTCTAAAGAATAAACTTTTGGAAGCTCATAAAACATTTTCCACATAAGTGAATCAAAATCTAAATTTTGTTGATGACCTGCGATTTGTTTTCTGAGGTTATCGCTGCTAACAATATAGACATGACCTGAAGTAGATTTTTTAACAAGTTCTGAGAAATATGATTTTCCACTTCCAGGAACACCGCTTAAAACAATTAACTTTTTCATAACTAGATAATAGCAATAAAAAAGAGTGTATTCAACACTCTTTAATATCGATTATTTTTTAAATTAGAAATTGTATTCTGCTTTAATAGAAGCAAGTTCTTCTTCACTAACTTCTTTTGTTTTAAGAAGTTGTTTTTCTAATTTTTTAATATCCTTTTTAACGATTTTTAATAATTCTTCAGTTTCTTTACGAATAACGATTTTTTGTCTAACTCTATTAAGTAAAACTTCTGGAACATAATCACTTAAAACATGGCTACCTTCTCTCCATTGACGATAATGGTAAACGTGACCAGAAATTACTTTTTTAGAAATATAACCACGTGGGAGTGATTCGACGGCAGATTGGATATTTTTGTATTCTTCTAATAATTCGCGGAATGCTTCAAGCATTTTATCTTTCTTTGACATATCTTGTTCTCCTTAACCTACCAACATTATAAAGATTAGGACGCCTTTTCACAAGCGAAAAGAATTATTTTTTAAAAAGAACAAAAAAAGTAGGGGACGAATCCCCTACCTTATTTTAGGTTAATTATAAACCGAATTTTTTAATACGTTCAAAGCGTGCTTTAGCGTCGTTTTCTGCTTTAGTTAATAATCTTTCAGCATCTTTTGGATTGACGCGTGGGAGTTGAGCGTATCTTGTTTCTGTCATGATGAAGTCACGGAATTTGGAATAATCTGGTTCTTTGCAGTCAAGAGTTAATCCAGCTTCGCCGTTTTCGACTTTTCTTGGATCATAACGGAATGTTGGGAAGTAACCACATTCAACAGCAAGTCTTTCTTGTCTTAAGGAGTTAGCAAGACCGCCTTTGATGCCGTGGTTAGCACATGGTGCATAGCAGATAACTAAAGATGGACCATTGTATGATTCAGCTTCTTTAAATGCTTTGATAGCCGCCATTGGGTTTGCACCTAAGGAGACTTGTGCAACATAGACATTACCATAGCTCATTGCGATTAATGCTAAGTTCTTTTTGCTTGTGCGTTTACCGCTAGCGGTAAATTTAGCGATAGAACCTGCTTGAGAAGATTTGGAAGATTGACCACCGGTATTGGAGTAGACTTCTGTATCTAAGACCATGATGTTAACATCTTCGTCGTTTGCGATAACGTGATCTAAGCCGCCGTAACCGATATCGTATGCCCAGCCGTCACCACCGACGATCCAGACTGATTTATCTTGTAAATCTCTTTCATATGTAAGGACTGCTTTAACAGCTTCGTCTTTACTTGCTTTAACAAGTTCAACTAATCTTCTAACGATTGAGCGAACTGCTTGACGGTTTTTAATGTTTTCGAAATATTCATCGATAACTGCTTTTAATTCTTCTTCAACTGTTTCAGATGCTTTAGCAGCTTCTAAAATGTCGATAATTGCACGTAATTTTGTATCAACGGCAACTCTCATACCGAATCCGAATTCAGCATTATCTTCAAATAATGAGTTAGCCCATGCAATACCTTGACCATCTTTATCGTTGCAGAATGGTGTGAGTGGTGTGGAACCGGAGTAAATTGAAGAACATCCAGTTGCGTTTGCGACTAACATATCTTTACCGAATAATTGGGAAATTAAACGATAATATGGAGTTTCACCACAGCCAGCGCATGCGCCAGAGATTTCCATATATGGCATTAAGAAGCTAACGCCTTTAACAGTATCTGTGGAGAATTTATCACCTTTATATGTGACGTGTTTGTATAAGTATTCAGCACCTTCTTCTTGTGGGAATTGAGATTTTGCTTCAACCATTTCAAGAGCGAGTTTGCCGTTTCCTAATCTAATTGCGGTCTTATTTGCCATACATTCAGAGACACATAATCCACAACCAACACAGTTTTGTGGAGAGACTTGAATGCGGTATTTAAGTCCTTTAACTGTTGGTCCAATAGCGTCTTTGAGATCGCCTTTAACGATTGCAGGAGCTTTTTCAACTTCCGCTTCATCAAGTAAGAATGGGCGAATTGTTGCGTGTGGACAAACAAATGCACATTGGTTACATTGGATACAGTTTTCTGCGTGCCATAATGGAACTCTATCTGCGATAGAACGTTTTTCTTTGAATGTGATATCGTTTCTCATTGTTCCATCAAGAAGTTCGTATTCTGTGAATTTGGAAACTGGGAGATTATCACCTTCAAGAGCACCCATGATAGCAACATAGCTATCAAAGTAATCATCACCTGTTAAGTGTGTTTCTTTGACTGGGGAGAGTTTGACCCATTCTGGATCAACTTTAATTTCTCTTAAACCTTCAGCACCGGCGTCGATGGCTTTATAGTTCATTTCGACAACTTCTGGACCTTTTTTGGCGTAGCTCTTTTCAGCATACTTCTTCATCCAGCTTTGTGCTTCTTCATATGGCATAATACCTTGGTTTAAATAGAAGAATGAAGCTTGTAATGTTGTGTTTGTGTGACGACCCATACCGATTGATGCGGCAATTTTGTTAGCGTCGATAACATAGAATTTAGCTTCTTTTGTTGCGAGTTGATATTTGACACGGTTTGGAAGAGCGTTAACGAGTTCTTCATCACTCATGTCTGTATTAAGAAGGAATGTTCCGCCTTTCTTTAAGTTCTTAATCATATCGAACTTGAATAAATAAGTATCTAATGAGCAAGAAATAAAGTCTGCGTTTTGTACATAGTATGTAGAATGAATTGGTTCTTTACCAAATCTTAAGTGTGAACGTGTGACACCACCTGCTTTTCTGGAGTCATAGGCGAAATATGCTTGAGCATATTGTCCAGTTGCGTCACCAATAATCTTAATGGAAGATTTGTTCGCGGAAACTGTACCATCAGAGCCTAAACCATAGAATAAGCATGATGTATAAGATGCTTTAACATGGAAACTATCGTCAACTGGGATTGAGAGATGTGTAACATCATCGTTAATACCAACTGTGAAGTTATGCCATGGTTTTTCACTTGCTAAGAAGTCGTAAACTGCTTTCATATCTTTTGGTTGAGTATCTTTTGAGGATAAACCATAACGGCCACCATAGACTTCAACGTCAAGACCAGCTTGTTGAATGACACCAACAACATCTAAGTATAATGGTTCGCCAACCGCACCCATTTCTTTTGTTCTATCTAAAACAGCAATTCTTTCAACTGTTTCTGGTAAAACTTTTAATAAGTGTTTTGCAGAGAATGGACGGTATAAGTGAACTTTAACTAAACCGATTTTTTCATCTTTTAATTCATCGATAACTTCTCTGATTGTTTCTGTGACAGAACCCATTGCGATAATGACTCTTGTCGCATCTTTTGCACCGTAATATGTGAATGGAGCATATTCTCTACCACTTAAACGTGTGACTTCTGCAAAATATTTATCTGCATATTCGATAATGTTGTTGAAGTGAGCGTTTTGTGCTTCTCTACCTTGGAAGTAGATATCATCGTTTTCAGCACCACCGCGTGTAACAGCGTGTGTATGTGGGTTTAAAGCTCTGGCTCTAAATTTTTCAACTTTATCAAATGGAACGAGTTTTTTCCATTCTGCATCATCGATAAATTCGACGTTTTGAATTTCGTGTGATGTTCTAAATCCATCAAAGAAATGGCAAACTGGAGCTTCGGAATCAATTGCTAAAAGGTGAGCAACAGGTGTTAAGTCAGCAATTTCTTGAACAGAATGTGAACATAACATTGTGATACCGGTTTGTCTAATTGCGTAAATGTCTTGGTGATCGCCAAAGATTGACAAGCTACGTGTTGCGAGGGAACGAGCAGAAACGTGAAGAACTGCTGGTAATAATTCGCCAACCCATTTGTAAATGTTTGGAATCATTAAGAGTAAACCTTGTGAAGCTGTATATGTTGCACTTAATGCGCCTGCTTGAAGGACACCGTGAACTGTACCAGATGCACCAGCTTCTGATTGCATTTCAACTACTTTAACTACTGAATCAAAATAGTTTTTCTTGTTTTGTGAAGCGTAGACGTCAACTACTTCAGCCATTGGTGAAGATGGAGTAATTGGGTATATGCCTGCGACTTCGATAAAGTTATACGAGCCAATTGCAGCAGCGGTATTGCCGTCGACTGAAAGCATCGTTTTCTTTACTGCCATAAATAATACCTCCTAAATACCATATATAAGTATAAATATACTTACTCTTTTTTACAAGAAAAATAGAGTTTTTTACCTCTCTATATAAAAAACGCATACGTTTTTTCGCATGCGTTTTATAGATTTTTATGATTTATTATCTTGTTTTTCTTTTTCTAATATGAATTGTTAAGATAACAATTATACAAGCAGAAACAGCTATTATTATAAAGATAAGCATTGTATTATCTGTCGCTTCGCTAAATAAAGTAATGTTGTTTCTAATTGAGGAGATAATGTAATCATCTCCATCTAATTCAATGGTTTCTCCATTGGCGATAGCCCAAGCTTGCAATCTTGTGAAATATTCAGTGTAATCTTTCGCTAAAAGTAATCTTTGATCTTTGGTTAAACTTAAGAATGCTTCTTTCGCCGCTTGATAATAAGATGCACATTCACCTGTTCCTTTATCACTTGTTTCAATTTCTGGATGCATGAAATTATTAATAAAGTTTTCAACTGCTGTTACGTCGCTATCAGAAGATGTTTCAACTAATTTATAAAGTTGAATAGCTTTTTGAGCAGCGTAAGTACCAGATTTATAATATCTAAATCTTGTTTTGCCAGATGAAGCATTATATCTAAGATAAGCACCACCACTAACTGCGTTAAAATTGCCATCATCATCAAAAGAGAATGTGTTTGTGTATGTTGTGGTTGTAGATGATTTAAGTCCGTTTGCATCACTTGTTTGTCCGATGTGATTTCCAGATTTAGACGTAATTGTTCCACTTGTTCCACCAACTGTATCGATTGTAAATGTAGCGGCTTTTGTGTCTTCATTTGCTTCAATTTTAGAATCTGAGATTGTGACTGAAATATAATTGCTAACAGCATCTAATGAAGCAAGTCCTCCATCAAATGCGACACCACCATCTTCATAAACAATTAAATATTCTCCGTCTGTAACTTCATTAACTTTTTCGAATTTAGAAGATGGTTGTTCTTCTTTTGCGTTAACTGTGACATTACAAGAAGCAGAGACTCCATTTTCTGCGGTCGCAGTAATAGTTGTTGTTCCTGCGTTTTTAGCACTAACAAGACCATTTTCAACTGTTGCAACTGTTTCGTTTGAACTTGTCCAAGTTAATGTATATGAAGCATTTGTTGGATATGGGGTTTCTACTAAAGTAAATGATTCGCCAATATCTAATGTATGGTCTGTTTTAGATAAGGTTAATGATTCTAATTCCGTAGGAGTTACATCTTCTCCGTTAGAAAGAATATATAAGCTAACAGCTTTTTGACTTGCTGAAGAATAGCATGAGAACAACGAACTAGAAGAATTATATTGTAAAACGTTTCTTGTGTTCGTTCCTTGAGCAACTAAGTTTGATGTTCCGTCACTACTAACATCAATTTTCCAGCTTGAGTTAGCGTCTAAAATTGCTTGAGTTCTTAAATGGTTAGAAGTACTACTAGCAGCGTAGATATAACCATCTCCTGTGTTAAGAGCGTATGTTCCTGCTGTTGAGCCATTTTCAAGTGTAAACACTTGAACACCACTTGCTAATTCTAAATAATTACCATTTTTAGTAATTGTAGCTTGCCCTCTGTTATTGGTGTTTTGTGTCGTGGATAAGGCAACTTCGCTATCTTTTGCAGTGATAACAACACTACTTCCAACTGCTAATTGGGTTTTATCAGTTACTAATGTGTATTGACCTTCTCCTTCAATTTCGACAGCAGAAACTGTAACTAAGCAAGTTGCTGTTTTTCCATTATTTGAAGAAACTGTAATCGTGGTTGTTCCAGCACTTTTTGCAATAACTGCTCCATTATTAACTGTTGCAACTTCTGGATTAGAGGAGGTCCATGTAACGGTTTTAACAGTCGCATTATTTGGAACAATTGTGTGTGTAAGAGTTTCGCTTTCACCCACTGTTAAGTTTAAAGTTGTTTTATTTAAAGTGACGCTTGTAACTTCAACATTAGTGTTAATTGTTCCATCACCCCAAATCGCGTTTGCATATTCTGGATGATCGATATATGGATTTCTATTGCCTTGCATTCCATAAACGGCTTCATTTCTATTTATTTCAAGATTGTCAACTGGATCCAATGTGTTCCAATTAAGTAATAATTCAATAGCTTCATCTTCGCTAGAAGCATTAACGTTTTGAATAAAACGTAATGAACCAAAATATGAAGACGATCCGCTTCCATTAGTGGTCGCGTTTCCTGAAAAGATTGAATTCGAATAACTATTATAGTGGGTGTACAAATAGAATAAGATTCTTGCACAGTCACCTTTTTTATTGTCTAAAGGTTCAAAGCAATCAGTTTCGTAATAGCCATTTAAAGCTCCGTTATTACCATAACATGCTTTACCGCTAGTAACTTCGCCATATCTATTATTGTTTCTTGTGCTATTCGCGGTTGGGTCTGTTGGTCTAATGTGATGAAGGTCACTGCCTCCACCACTTTCGCCCCATAATTTTGTGCTATCGTCGCTTGGATTACTTCTTGTGTTACTTTGACACCAAACGTGTTCTCTATTCCAAGTATCGCCACCATCCCAAGCTGAAACAAGTTTTACACCGCTATAGAAATCTGTGATATAACCATCTTCTGCGACGCCTCCGTTATAGTAGGCATCTGTTAATTCGACTTTACTAGAATTTTTGCAGTCAGCATAGGATGTATAAGTAGTATGCGTTTTTGTTATTAGATCATGTAACTGACCTAATAATTGTTTTCCGTTAGAGGCGGTGATTGAACTGTAATAAGTTCCTTCCAACGCCAAAACTTCTCTAACATTATTAGTGGTCGCACTAAAAAGTAATGTCGCGGAAATACCCAAAGTTAATATTGAGGAAAAAATTATATGTTTCTTTTTGCTCATTTTTTACCCCTCGCTTTCTATATTTAATTAATTGATTTTATTTTTAATAAAACTTAAAGTTTTTTCTCTTAAATCATCTCTATCTAAGGCAAGATCGATAATCGCGGTAACATAACCGAATTTATCTCCAATATCATATCTTGTTCCAATGAAATCATAAGCATAAATAGAGTCTAAACGCTTTAAAGCGTCTGTTAATTGGATTTCTCCACCTTTTCCAGGTTTTGTTGTTTCGAGTAAATCAAATATATCACTTGTAATAACATATCTACCTAAAGCGGCGTATAAACTAGGTGGATTGCTTGCTGGTTTTTCAACCATACCTTTCATTTTAATTAGTCTTCCATCTTCACTGATTGGATCGACGATTCCATATTTTTTAGTGGCTTCTAAACTAACTTTTTGAACACCTAAAATAGATTTACCCGTTTTATTATAGGCTTCAATTAATTGTTCGGAAGCAGTTGGCCCGTTTTTATTAATAACTAGGTCATCTCCTAAAATAACTAAAAAAGGTTCATCTCCAATGGCATCTTTTGTGCACAATATCGCGTGTCCCAAACCTTTCATTTCGTTTTGGTAAACGTAGGTAATTTTACACAAAGTAGCGATACGTTTAATTTCATCCGCAAATTCATTTTGACCTTTGCTTCTTAAATATTCTTCATAAGATTCTTCTCTAACAAAAAATTTTTTAATATCTTCTTTCGCTTTAGAAATAATTAAAATGACTTCTTCGCATCCTGCGTTAACCGCTTCTTCAACTTGATATAAAAGCGTTGGTTTATCAATTATAGGAAGCATTTCTTTTGGTAATCCTTTTGTTGCAGGGAGAAATCTTGTTCCTAAACCCGCGGCTGGGATTACAGCTTTTCTAACTTTTTTCATATTTATTTCTTCTTTCTTTTCGCGATTTCTTCAAGAACTAATTTCTTCAAGATTCTTAAATCTGCATCACTTAATCTTGCGTTTTTATCAATTAATCCGCCGGCGATTGTGTATTTTTGATATAAAAAATCCATAATCGATTCATAAGGAGCTAAATCAGATTTATAAACAGCTTCGCTTCTATCAATTGGATCTTGCTTATTGTCATCGTTTTCAACGAATTCTTTAAGTGTCTCCACTAAATCCATTAAGTTATATGAATAATCCATACAAATCATAGGATCAAAATAAGAAAGAGTTTCATTAATTGTTTCAGGATAAACGCCTAAAACTTTTGAAAGTCTTTCACTAGTAACATATTTTGCTTTGATCTTTAAAATCGCAGCTAAATATTTTTTAATCGTAGTAACACTAGGTTTTTTCATATATATCACCTTCTTATTCTTATTTTATAAGAAATAGACTTTTTAGACAACTAACAAAAATTAGGCCTAAATTAGTTAAAATAACTAATTAATAACGATTGTGTTGTTTTGTTGTCTTTTTAGTTTTAAGATTTAAATATATGGTGATTTTAAAACGTATTCTCTTATTAGCGTTTTGGCTATTTATTGGAATTGAATTAGGATTTCTTTTTCTAATGGTGGGTATTTTCTTATCATTAACCTTTGTTTTATCTTTTATAGGCGTTCCTTTATTAAAACTAGGGATTAGATTAATGAGTCCTTTTACATATTTCTATTTATAAAACAATACATAATTAATTTTAAAAGGGTTTACCCTTTTTTTATTATAGTTGATTCTTAAATAACAAAAAACCGAACCAATTTTTTGGTTCGGATTGTTTGTATTTGGTGATCCGTAAAGGATTCGAACCTTTGACCCATTGATTAAGAGTCAATTGCTCTACCAGCTGAGCTAACGGACCAACTGCCTAATTATTTTATAGCAACCTCATTTATTATTCAAGATAGAAAAACAGGGCCCCGAAGGACCCTGTATATACTAATCGTGTTGATTAAGCGATTGCTGCAAATGTGACTGTGACAGATGCAACTCTTCTGTGTCCAGAAGTTCCGCCGACTGATAAGACGACTTCAGCTTCTTCGCCAGCCCATGTGTCAGTTGTGAATGTACCAACGTTAGCTGTAATAGCGTTTGTACCTTCGCCTGAAGCGAATTTAAGTTCAATGCCAACAAGATTGTAGCCAGATTCGATAGAAACTGTTAATGTGTTACCGCCATAGAAACGGACAGCATTACCTGTGGTATAGAATTTAGGTGTGTTGCTATTGCTTCCTTTTGCGCCAGCTAATGTAATAACTGGTGTTCCTTCAGAAGAAAGGGTTGTAAATTCTGCACCGTTTGTATAACCTTGTGTGGTCAAATCAAAGATGACTTCATTTTCGCCTGCAACAGGTGCTGGAATTTCGTTACCAGAACTATGGATGACAGCTGTGGAACCTTGAGCGATTTGTCTTGTTCCGACTGTTTGTCCTTGAGGAACATATGTTGTCATTTTGCCTGTGACAGTAATATCATCACCGACAGCAACTTTTGTGTTCATTCTAAAAATGTATAATTCATCTAAATTTTCATCAATGATTGTTACACTAATATTTCCGTAGTCTTCACTCCATGCTGTACCGATGCTTTTAACAATACCACGAACAATAACTTCTGTATTGTCTGCTGCTGCTAAAGCTTCAGCAATTGTAACTTCGACTGGTCCAACTGGTTCTTCTGGTTCTTCACTACCACCGACAGATGAGTTATCAACAGCTGTAACGATAGCGTTAAGTTGTTTTGTACCATTGTAGGAAGTAACGATGAATGTAAGATCGAGTTTAGAACCGATAACAATTGTTTTTGTTAAATCGTTTGTTAAGAAGTCTTGTGGGTTGTTGAATTTGGTATAAACACCTGTAACTTCGTCCCAATCAAAACCTTCAGCGCTAGCTGTAGCACCATAAACTAAGATTGTTGTTTCACCATCTGTGATGTTGAAATTACCATATTTTGTGCCATCTGTTGCGTCATTATATCTCCAAGATGCGACTGTAACGCCAGAAATCTTGTAAGATTGTGTCATTTCTGCAGCAGTTAAAGCTTCAGTAATTTTTGTAACTGTGATAGCAGCTGGTTCTGGTGTTGTTTCTGGTTCTTGGGAACCAAGAGCGGAAACATCTAATAATGTAGCAACATATGAGCTTTGGGAAGCTTTTCTTGGGCTTAATGTGTTGTATGTGCTGGAAGAGGATGTACCAATAACGTAATCTTCTTCACCAATTTTTGTAACTAATTCGCCAGCTGCGTTAACTGTGTAAACAGAACTTGCCGCTGTTTCATATTTAATATTTGTATATGTACCATCGGAAACTAAGTTAACATATGTTTTTTCTGTGCCAACTGTGCATGCAAGGTGGTATCCGCCTGTTGCTTCTTCAATTGTGAAGTCAGCACCTGCTGTATGAATAGCTGATGTATCAGCATAGTAACCACTCATAGCACCTGTAGCGTAGTACCAATCTGTACCTTGTTTTGCATATAAACCTAAGTGTTTAATACCGAGTTTATAAGATGTGCCAACAACTGGATTTAAGACAACTGTTGGTTCTGTTTCAAGATCTTCAACTGTGATTGTGGATGTTGCTGTGATTGAATCAGAGACTTTTGCTGTGATTGTAGCTGTACCTGCTTTAACACCTGTAACAACGCCATCAGCGACTGTTGCAACTGTTGTATCGGAGGAAATCCATGTGACTGGATCTGCTGCACCGGCAGGAAGTTGTGTTGCTTTTAATGTGAGTGTGCTATTAACACGGACATATGCAGCTGTTAAATCTAAAGAAATAGATTCTGCTGGAACTGCAGCTGGGGCTTCTGCTGCAAGAACGATACCTTCTAATTCTGGTGTATCGTTATAGTGGAGTTTGGCAACTCTCATAGAGAGTGTGTAACCAAGACCAATATTTTTTGTAACATCATTTGTTAAGAAGTTTTGTGGGTTAGTGAATGAATATCCATCACCAGTCCATGCGAATGGATCTGTATCAGCGGTCGCACCGTAAACTAAGATTTCTGTTGTACCTTCGTCATCAGAAACCATGAAGTTACCATATTTTGTTGGATCTGATTTACCAGATTGCCAATTTGTAATAACTAAATTATCGAGTTCGTATAAAACTGCTTCGTCATCTCTTCCGTCTTCGAAAACTTCAGCGAGAGTTAAACCTGTAACGACTTCTGGTTCTCCTTTTTCGCCTAAGACTTCAAGTTCAACTGTATCAGTAAGTCCTTCAAAAGAAACTGTGATAGTGGCTGTACCTTCACCGACTGCGGATAAGTATAAACCAAATGCTGAGACAACTGTTGGATCTGAAGATGTGATTAAAATTTCTTCATCAGCGATGAGTTGTGGAATATTAACTTCAGGTTCAATGGCTAATTCAAGAGCACGGTTGGCTTCTCTAACGTGCCATTCTGCTTGTAATGCTGCTTTGTTAGTGATAGCTAAAGTGTATTCTGCTTCACTTTCGGATGTTGTGGAATCTGGTGTTGATTCAGAACCACCTTTTCCGCCACAGCCGACAAGAGCGCCTAAAGCTAAGAAAATGATTGGTAATAAAATTTTCTTTTTCATGTTTCCCTCCTTTATTACATCAATCGTGTCCTATTGGACAAAAGTTTGGTTATTTATGTCTTTTAATAAGAGATGGCATTTACGTTTGGTCAATATACCCCTTACGACCAATGTAATTCCGAACCCTAAAAGAATAACCGAAATTATACCAAGGGCAACGCAAACGATGAATTCAGCACACGATGTGACTAATTTTCCGCCAGCGTCAGCCTTGAAAGATAATAAGAAGAATAAAAACGCAATGATAAGTAAAATTGTTCCAAATAATATCATAGACATTCCGGTTGAAAATGCGTTTCCACCTCTTAAATATTCAGCATGAGCAGCTCTACTTAAAGACTTAATTTCTTCTTCGTTCAAACCTTCATGCATTATATGCCCACAGCGAGGACAAACATAAACTACTTTTGTATCGCTGGTTGCAACATCTTTAAAGTTAGTTAAAGTAGGTTTAGTTGCTTCTAATTTTTTTACATCAACTTTATTTGCGCAATAATGACAAAACATATTTTCCTCCTTTAACTATGGGATATAGACTAGATCATTCATTCCGACAACGATTTGGAAATCGATTTGTCTTTGATTGTTGTATCCAATGTATTGATGGTATGTATAAATACCTTTAACAGTGAATTTTTTACCGATAAAATCGGCTTTTTCTTTCCAAACATAGTTTGGATATTCTGGGTCACCTTTGTAAGCAAATGTTAAATATACTTCCCAAGAGCATCCTTCAAAAGATAAAGTGAATTCATCGCCTGAGTTATTGATATATACATCGCTACAAGTAACTGTGTCTGTGACAACAGTTGAACAGAATAAGTTTTCTGTGCTCTTATTACTTGCGATTGTAGATAATTCTTTCGCGGTGTATTCAAATGTATGTAATGCGAATTCATCAACATTATCTTCTGGCTTGATTAAGATTTTGCAGTCATTTTCAGTTGCTGTTGATTCAACGCTTGGGAAATGACCTTCTGTATCTGTAATTTGGAAACCAAAGGTTTCACTGTTTTGTGCTAAACCACAAATTTGAATATAAGTATTAGCTTTACGGTATTTTGATGGGATAGAACTCATACCTGTAAAGATATTAATACCCGCATATTCACCATCAGGACTTCTTGCGCCTTCTTCTTGGCTATAGAAATTTTGGATATAAAGAATATGGTTTGCGTAACCCGCAACTGTTCCAACAACTCTAATTTTCATATTGTCGTATGGGTTAACGTAATTAGGATCTTGGAGAGTTTTTTCTAATTCTTTTTTGATATCCAACAAGGAAACATCCTCGTAATCACCATAATTGTATGAAGGATCATCTTCTCCGGACCATAAATTTTTCTTAAAGACTTCAGCTTGGTCTTCCGCCGCGTAGAATGTATCAACATATTGAGGCATATCACCAACGTTTTTAACCCAGCTTAAACCTTCTTGAACAATCCAAAGATTTAAAAGAACTAATTCATCAAATGGAGCGTTTTTCTTTGTTTCGTGAATCCAAATCAAAGAAACATATCTTTCGCCTGTTGAATCAGGATTTGGGAGTCCATAACCGTCTTGAGCACTAGAAACAACAATAGTACCGTTTTCGTCCGCGTTTAATAATTTTTCTTTAGTAAAATTAGAGGCTGGACGACCATAAGGTTGAACCTTACCTGTACTTTCTGGAGTATCCACACCAAAGAAACGAGCTTTGATGTTTTCTCTAGAAGTTGTTGTGACATTAGGTGCAAAGTGAGCGGTGTCTCCATCAATCGCAGTTTTCAAAGAAACTTGACCAATGCCGTCCTTATAGAAATCTCTATTTACATAATCATATTCAAGTTTAATTGAACCGTTATGAACATAGTCAATCCATTGAGGTCCGGAATTACCGGAATCAGGACCTGGATTAGCGCATGAAGCAAGAGTGCTTAAAGCGATTAATGGTAGTAATAATAACTTTTTAAAGGATTTCATGGTTGAAACCTCCTATTAATTAAACGATTTGTAGTTTAGTGTTGTTAATTGCATCTGCAAAAGCTTCGTCAATTGTAGAACTTCCGAGTAAAACTGCGGAAATAATACCACCGACTTGGTCTCTTAATGTAGCAGATCCTTTAAAGACCGCTGTACTAAGGTAGTGACCATCAATTTCATCAACAACGATGTTTGCGACTTTTGCGTAATTTTCACCGTTTTCTAAGAAATCGAAATAAATTTCTGTTTCATATGAAGATTCTCTAACAGGTACATAACCTTCAGATCCTCTAACACATAATTCGATATTGTTTCTGGTATTTGTTAACCATTTAACAAATTTCCATGCATATTCTAAATTTTTCTCATTAACTTCAGAAGATAATGATGTGTTTCTAAGCATACATAAGGATGGACCTTGAGAAACGTATAATGGATTATTGTTTGATTCAGGAACACGGCAGACACCGACAGTGAAACTACAAGAATCTGGGAAGTTATAACCTGAACCACCACTTGAGCCGATGGAGAATAATGTTTCTTCAGCGATAAATGCGTTAGAACCATAAGTTCCTTCACAGCCTTTTGTAGTTAATAAACCATTGTCATAAGCTGTTTTAAATGATTGGACCATTGCTTTAGCTCTTGTGTTAGCTTCTCCACTTTCAAAGTCAATTTGACCTTTTTGTGTTTCGCTATTAATTGAGCTATATGGAATTTCATTTTGGAACATTTTAGAGATGAATAAGTTAGAATCTGAGTCATAATACGCAGGGGTAGCCATTGTATTAACAAGTTTATCTTTGTTATCAACAGCGGTTTGACAAACTGCTAAAAATTCATCCCAAGACATGTTATTTAAGAATTCAGTAATCGCGCTTTCTGAATTTAAACTTGCATCATGTAAAGGTAATAGTTGATTAATTTGTTCGACATTGTAGAACATAACTTCACTTGATTTCATAAATGGGAAACAGTATGTTCCTTCTCTAACAAATTGTCTGCCTTCATCTAAGAATGCTTGAATGATGTCGTTTTCATCTTGACCATCATTAAGATATGGATTTTTTCCATAGCCATAGTCAGCGTGATCAAAATAATTTTCAAAATTGACGACATATTTACCATAATCTTTGCCTTCATTATATAAATAGTCGGCAACATGATCTGGATAGGCAATCGCAAGTGTTGGAATATTACCAACTGCGAAACCTTTTGAAATTTTGGAAGATATGTCATCATAACTTCCTTGATAAGCAGGTGTAACATTAACTTCGACACCTTCTTCTTCTAAAATAATTCTTTCGAAATCGTTGATTTTAACATCGAGTTGTTCTTGCACACCTTGTCCAAAGGTGTGCCAGAAAGTAACTTCGATTTTACCATTTGGGGTATCCCCACCTGGATTTTTTGCGCAACTAGTTAAAAATCCGATTCCTAAGACTGTGCATAATGATAAAGTTAAAAACTTAGCTTTTTTCATATGACAAATCCTCCTTTTAACTAATATTAATAAGGTAAATAATTACATTTTTAAGGATGCTTGGTTAACGGATGTTTCAAATAATCCATCGACTTGTGCATCGTATTGTGCTGGATCTAAGAGTAAGAGAGCAGTTAATAAGCCACCGACTTGTGAACGGCATTCAGAAGATCCTTTGAAGACTGGAGATGCGAATAAATTATTTAAAACTGTTGAGCAGTATGTAGCATTTTTAGCTGTTAAGAGCTCAAGTGAGAATGGGTCTTTGTCTTCTGTATTTGAATATTCAAGGTATGCTTCAGATTCATATGAAGAATATCTTGTTGGCATATAACCTGTAGCAGTTGCCCATGCTGTAACATTGGCTGTTTCTGCTGTGTGTTTATAGAATTTCCAAGCAGCTTCTAATCTTGCTTTATCTGTTTTTCCATCAGTACCTGGGTGTTTTAAGAAGGCAAGTGATGGACCTTGGTTGATAAGTTTAATATTGCTGTGGTTTGCTTGTGGGATTCTTGCAACATTAACGTTAAATGGGTTTGATTCTGGATTTTGGTATTTAACGCCACCTGTTGAACCAATTGAGAATAAGCATGAACCTTCGACGAATTCATAGTTAACGTATCCGCCTAATGTGCCTTTTGTCATGAAATAATGTTTTGCTTTTGCGTCATTGAATTTCTTTAATAAAGCTTTCATTTCTGGTGTATTCCATAACGCTTTACCTTTACCAGTTGTTTCATCAATTTCTGTGTAAGCAAAACCATATTGTTCTGCTAATGTGATGAATAAGTTATCGTCTGAGTCATAACCAATAACGGCCCAGTTACCATCTTCTGTTTGGTTAAGAATTTTTGCTTTTTCATCTAATCCTTCATTATATTCAAGGATTGCTGGGCATAATTTATCGAATAATTCATCCCATGTTAAGTTATTTAAATAATCTTCTGTTAAAGCATTGCCGTTATTGATTGTTGGATCAACTGTAGATAAGTTTAAACCAACTAAAACGGAAGCGTTATAGAACATAGCTTCTGTAGATTTACAGAATGGTAAAGAGTAGACTCCTGGGACACTGTAATCAGAACCTTCGGATAAGAATGATGGGACGATATCATCAATTTCATCTTCTGTCCAACCATATGTTTCGTTATTCATGTAGCTTTCCATGTTTGCGGCTTTGTTATAGTCAAGATAATCAGCAACGTGATCTGGATAGGCTAAAACGATATCAGGATAGTTATCGGTTGGGAAACCTTGGATTGTTTGTGATTTTAAATCATCATAAGAGCCAGAAACTTTGACGTTTTCAACATGAATATTTGGATTAGCTTCTTCAAAAGATGCAATCATATTTTCAAGTTGAGTTTGATAAGAAAGTGTTGTCCAGATTGAGATATTTGTTTTTTGAGTTTCGCCCGATTCACTATCTGGTTGACTTTCTGGAACTGAATCAACGTCAGATTCAGGACCTGGTTTTCCTGCACAACTCGCTAATGCTCCGATAGCGAGAATTGGAAGGAGTGAGAGAATGAGTTTTTTGTTAATCATATTTACCTCCGATTTGTTTATTTTAAATGCTTAAGCATTTTAAACCTAAATTAACCTTTAATACCGGCTCTTCCAACGCCCTTCATAATGTATTTTCTGAAGAAGACGAATAATAAGAAGAGTGGGACAGTAACACAGAATGATGCTGCCATTTGATAACCATATTCGACTTGTCCTGTGTCGACATCGGTAAAGGCACTACCACGTAATCCATTAGAGATTAAGCGGTATTCATCTTTTTGTGTAACTAAGTTTGGCCAAACGTATGAGTTCCATGTACCCATAAACTTAAGAATAGTAATAGAAATAAGTGTAGGTGCAGCAAGTGGAACCATAACTTTCCATAAATAGCTCCAGTCAGATTTTCCATCGACTTTTGCAGCTAAATATAATTCGTTTGGAATTTGTTTGAAGTTTTGTCTTAATAAATAAATGTGGAAAACACTAACCCAGAATGGAACAATCATAGCAGCGTACGCTTCAAGCAATGATTGATCTTTAATCCAGCCAAAGGCTGCAACTGTAATATAGTTAGAAATAACCATCATTTCACCTGGAATCATCATGGTCATTAAGAAGACCATAAATAAGGTGTCTCTTCCTTTAAAGTTAAGTCTTGCAAAAGCAAAAGCTGCAAAGACAGTTGTTAAAAGTGTTCCAGCTGTTGAGAAAATTGCAACAACAATTGTGTTCCACATGTAGTTGCCAAAATCAAAGACTTGGAAAACATATGTGTAGTTGGACCACATAACAATATTTGGGAAGAATGTTTGTGAAGTAGCTTCAATTTCAGCTTTTTGTTTTAAAGAGGTGATAATCATCCAATAAAATGGGAATAACACTGTTAACGCTAAAGCTAAAATAAAGACATAAGTTAATATTGTTGTGATGATAGAGACAATACGTTGTCCTCTTTTAATTGAGTCAACAGTTTGTCCTGCTTCATCAATAGAAAGAACAATATTAGGATTTACTTGAACATTTTTAAAATTAATATATTGGCTCATAACTACCTCCTAATAGTGAACTCTCTTCTTACTTACAGCAAATTGAATTCCTGTAAAGGCAAGAATGATCGCGAATAAGAAGACCGCAGCAGCACCAGCCCAAGATGTGTTTGAGGCCAAGTTATCGTATACATAGTAAACGATAGTTTCCATATTTGGTGTTGTTGATTGAGCACCTAAGGTACCTGGACCACCGAAAATAGAAACAACTGATGTGTATTCTTTAAATGCCCCAATAAAACTTGTAATCATAATATAAAGAATTTGTGGGGATAAAAGTGGGATTGTAATTTTTGTTAAGACTTTAGTCTTACTACAAGCATCAATCGCCGCTGCTTGATAGTATTGTTTATCAATACCTTGTAATCCAGAAAGGAAAACCAAGATTTTGAATGGGATACTTGACCAAATGATATAAGCGCATAAAGGAACCATCGCAGTCCATCTTTCTGCACCATAAATCCAAGTTATATTTGTATTAAAGAGGAAGTTAATAATACCTGCTTTATCAAAGATAACAGAGAAAACAAGACCAACCGCCACAGCGTTAGTAACGTATGGAAGGAAGAATACTGTTTGTAAGAATTTTTGGAACCATTTAATAGAATTAAGAGCAACAGAAATAATAAGTGCGATAAAAATTGAACATGGAACTGTAACAAATGTTAAGAACAATGTGTTAGGAATCGCATATTTTGTAAAGTTGGATTCTAATCCACCACTCGAACTCTTAATAAGTCCGAAAATGATACCAAAGTTTTCTAATGTAAATCCATCAAATTCACCAGTCGCGTATTTGTAGTTTTTAGCAAAAGCGATAATGATTGTATTAACTAATGGATATAAAGAGAAAATAGTAATAAGGATAATAACAGGGGCAAGGTAAATCCATGCTTTCCAGTTATTTTTACTTGTAACATCTTCAATACCTGTAACCTGATATGGTTTAGCGTTTTTCTTTTTAGGAGCGCATAATCTAATAATTACGTCATTATCTTTGTCGTATCCTTCATCATAATCAGGACGTTCATCGACAAGCAATGCTCCTTCTGCTAAAGCAGGTTGAGGTTTTCTGATGTGTAAAAATTGTAAAATTTTATTCCACATAACCCCTCCTATTATTTGATTTGAATTCTTTCTTCTGTTTCAAAGTCGAATAAGAATAACTTATTCTTTTTGACTCTTAAGGCCAAATTAACATCATTTGTCATATCTTCTTGAGAAATGATGGCTTTGAATGTTGGCTTTGTGCAGTGTTCGTTTTTTGCAACGATAGAAATATCTCTACCTAATACTTGAATCATATCGCTTGTCGCATGTAAGACACATGTATCAGTCTTTTTAGCAGGAGCAAAACCTTCTGGTCTAATAGCGATCCAAACTGGTTTTTCTTCTTTTGAGATTTCTTCTTCTGCTTCATAAACTAAATCATCGCCAATAAAGGCTTTTTTGCCTTCAACTCTACCTTTAAAGACATTGATTGGTGGAGTTCCTAAGAATTGAGCAACGAATAAGTTTGCTGGGTTGTTATAAACGTTTTGAGGTGCATCGATTTGTTGCATTTCACCTAATTTCATAACAACGATTTTATCTGAGATAGACATTGCTTCTTCTTGGTCGTGAGTAACGAAGACTGTGGTAATACCTGTTTCTTTTTGGATTCTTCTAATTTCTTCACGTGTTTGAAGTCTTAAACGAGCGTCTAAGTTTGATAATGGTTCGTCAAGAAGGAGAACTTTTGGTTTTTTAACAAGGGCACTAGCAATCGCGACACGTTGTTGTTGACCACCTGACATTTGGGCTAGTTTACGATGTAAATATTCTTCAACTTGAACAAGTCTAGCGGTATCGTAAACGATATCTTTTCTTTCTTCTTTTGTTAAATATCTATGAGCAATAGCTTGAACTTGGTCAATTTGAACATCGGTTAATTGTAAAATTTCAACTAAGCCGTTGATGACTGATTCAGCTTCTTCTTTAGAAACTTTTAACAACTTGAAGTAAACTTTTGTGTTAACTTTATCGAAATATATCTTTAAGTCTGACATCTTGACTTTGCAAGATTTCAAATAAGACTTAACTGTGCTTGTTAAATGTTTATTTTGAATATCTGTAACAACAACGTTAGAAGATAAGACATTTAAGCATTTATCCAAAGCTTCTTTAACATCGTTTAAAAGTGTGTGTTTAAGAGCGAAAATTCTTGCTGTTACTTCGTAACCATGTTGAGTTAAGCTAATAACCGCTTCACCTGGTTTTGCGAATCCTTTAACTGTATTTTTGATTAAGTTAATAGTCGCGTCTAATGTAGACATATCGAAGTTTTTACCTAAGCGACCTCTATAGGTAACTTCAATTGTTTGACTTTCGTGAACAAGGTTAACTGTCGCTCTGACTGAGTTATCATAAAGCGGATCACTTGTTAAAGTTTCACCGACTAATTGAACTTCAAATGGAACGATCTTATTAACGTTTTCAGTAAACATATCTTTAACGTTTTGAGCAACATCAATAAGAGATAAGTCAATTGTAAGAACTTTGTTTTCACCAACTGTGTGAGATAAACTGAATTGTTTTTTAACAAGACCGATTTTCTTTAATAATGAAGTTAAACTCTTAACGATTCCATCAACAACATCGTTATCTAATAAAGAGTAAGTTAAAACAAAATCAAATTTATAGAAAGTGACTAATGGGACTTCAACTTTTAAATTTGTAAGTGGGAATTCAATGTTCTTATAAACGGTCATGTGTGGGTAAAGAGCGTAGTTTTGGAAAACTAAACCAATACCTCTTTTTTCAGGGGCTAAGTTGGTAACTTCTTGATCACCGAACCAAACTTCACCAGAAGTTGGGGTTTGAAGACCTGAAATCATGTAAAGTGTGGTAGATTTACCACAACCGGATGGTCCTAATAAGCCAACCAATTGTCCATCTGGGACAACGAATTCCATATCCTTGACCGCGATTGTGTCACGGATGTTTCTTTTAGGATCTCCTGGGAAAATTTTTGTTAAATCTTTAATTCTAATTTCCATAAATGTGTACTCCTTTTACAAGAAATTAATGAGTTCCATCATCATCTACATCTTTATCAAGTTGTAGTTTAATGGTTGTACGTCTTTGTTTTTCAGCTTTAATAGTGATAATTAAGCTTCTAATGAAATAACCAATCGCTAATATAGCAGCAATGCCAAATCCAATAATGAATGGATCAATTGGATTAAAGACAACGACTGAATTAGCAAAAGCTGTAAGTCTTAAGATAACAAAGAGAACAGCGTATAAAACAATGCCTAAACCCGCTAAGCCTAAACCAGCTTTTTGGATATATTTTTTCGTTTTAATACGTCTAAATTCGTCGTTTTTAAATTTGTTTTTCAAATAGAAATATAAACCTATAGCAATTCCGCAATAAACAACAATATAGGAAATTGCGAAAATGATAAGAGTTAAATCAATATCAAATAAATTAATACCTGAAGAGTTTGGAGGCAAGATAAGGACGGTACCAAATCTTGTTGTGACATTACTTCTTGCGATAATCGCGTTATTTTCCGGTAGGAAAAGGTCAACTGTAATGAAGAAATTCACCATTTCAAACGAGACAAGATTTTTTACATCAAATTGTTCTCCAAGGGCAGATGTTTTAACTAAGAAAACAACATTGTTGCCTGTTTGTTTTTCTAATTTATGATAGGAAACTGGAGTTGAGATAGGAACGATGTCACTAACAAGTCCAGAATCTGTTTGATAAGTTACTTTAAAACTACATGAATTAAGAGCGGTAAGACGGTAACGAATTTGCGTAACGCCTTTTTCGATATTCGCTAAATTGTTTTTGTAATATGTTGGGTTTAAAGAAGAATAAATTGTTGGTGAAACTAAATCTATATTCATTGCAACGCCAATATATCCAGCAAAACTGGAGACTTCTTTAAATTCATATGAGATAAATTGATTGATGTTGTATTGTTTTTTGAACATCAAAACTGGATTAACATAAAAACCAGTGGAATTTGTTACGTCAGGAACATAATTGTTATTGCTATCTTTAACAGCTGGATAGATGTTATAAATAACAAGAGATTCTGTATTAACAGTTTGTCCTTCTTCTAAATTAATATTCACGCTGATAGAATTTGTTCTACCAATAATTTGTTCTCCAACAGAGTCATAATTTGCGTTTGTAGAAGTTTTTGTGAATTCTTGATAATATTTAACGCCTGGTTGTTCCACTAATTCATATTCCATAATAAGTGGTTTTGCACCTTCGCCGTTTGTTGGATAGTAACCAATTATATAGTTTTTGCTTGGATCACCGAATGAAACTGGGTTTCCTGATTGGGTTGCTGTCGAATCTCTTTTACTAATCAAATCATCATAATCATAATTTGTGTTTAAGATTGCCCCTTGTGGTAGCCAATCATCATCCCATCCATCTGGGACTAAATCTGGGCTTTGAATATTAAAAACAACTCCACTTGGTGCGCCTTCAAAAGTAAGTGAGCTTACTGTTTTGACGGTATTTGGAATTGTTATGGAAGAAATATTGTCCCAATTTGAGATTGCTGAAGCGACATCAAGCGCTTCAATATTGCAATTAAATAATCCGTTTCTTGTGAAAACTTTAGGAATAATGATGTTGCCATCAGTTGTACCTTTTTCGATTCTAGTAATATAACCTGTGAATTCAGGTGCGGTTTCTTCGCCGTTTTCAATCTTTTGAACGAGTGCTTCTCTATCGTCAACGTCCATTTCGTTAATCGAATTAATGTACGTATAGAATTCTCCATCATTACTTGCGACTGTAAAACTCTTTGTTCTGGATTGATAACCGGTACCACCTGTTTTAAAAGAAACTTGGAAGGTATGGCTTGTAGGAGTTACAGTAGATGATAAAACCGAAACAGATAGTTCTTCATCTGCACTTACTTCAAGTTGTGTGGAAAAATCATCATTGGATTGGGCTCTTTTAATTTCGCTTTGTGCGTTTACACATGGTGTGTGCGAATTAAAAAGAAAACCCATACCAATTAATGGTATGACTGACAAAAAGCTTCTTAGAATTGTTTTAGTTCTCATAACTCTAAGGACCTCCATGTATGTTTCATAGTTGACTATATTATATAAATTTTTAGTGTGATTGAAAAGTATTTATTATAAATAAAGTTAGACTTTTTATCGTTTGATTACACTTGTAAAATCTACGGGTTTTCTATGTGGTGTAATTTGATCTAATTGAATTTCTTCCATAGAGTTATAAATTTTAGTCTTACTTGTATCAATTTCTTGTAAACCTAACATATAATCTGGGAAACCTTGTTTTTTCTTAGAAAAAACCATTATTGAAAATGACACAATATAAGGCAATCCAAAACTTAATAAAGATAAGATTAATTCTCCAAAATAAAATATAGCGAATCTCGCGAAAAAACGAGGGTAAGTGCAGTTTAAAAGCCGAGAATCTACTAAACCGATTTTATATAAAGCTTTTCCAAGTGTTTTTTTGCCTTTTCTAAAAATTAAAGGTGGTATTAAATATGTCAAAATACCTGCGATAAGATAACTAGGAGCGATTTCTACAAAGATCAACATGTTAGACATGTATTTGGTCAAATCGTAATAAGAAGGGATATATTTAATGAGATATGCCTGACAATATTTATCGACATATTTTGCGTATACATTTTGATAATATTTAGATTCTAGAAAATCTCCAGTCTCTTTAATTTCTCCATTTTCCAAAACGAAATAATATTTATTTCCTTCTTTAATTTCTAATCTAAATTCATCATAATCAGTCATAATCATTTGATAAATTTCGTTAGAACATACTTCTTTTACATAATTATGAAAACTGTTAATTGCGTTAATAGCTTTACTCTTTTTTTGTCCCATACTTAAGGCTTCATCGTTGTTATAGACAGTAATAACATCACGAAGCGCTCCAGTTGGGTCGTTAATAAAAATACCAGAATCTCTTTTAATTTGAACTAATTGAGCCTCATTTGTTTTATATGTCGAAGAATTAACCACTAAAGATCTAAAACCTATAAAACAGCCAACAAAAAGCAAAGCAAAAATTAATATATCGACTAAATTAGCAAAAAGACGTCTATGAAATTTAGCCCTAGTGTATTTAATTTCAATTACTTCTTCCGCCATTATTCCATATATCCTTTCGCTTTATATATTTCTAATAAATCTGCTTCGCTAATCAAAACTGTTTTAGATAATTTATCACTAATTGTTCTTGAAAATGAATCAAATAATAAAACTATCAAAGAGAAAATATTAAATAAAAGTGAAACCAATGAAAAACTCACAAGCGCGGAAAATTGGAACAAATAAGCAAAGCTAACAAGTGTCATTGGTAAAAACATAATAAATGGGAAATTGAAGGTGAAAGCATAAATAAACAAGATGAATAAACTAACCTTCTTTGGTTTATTAAAATCATAAATGTTTATCCTATCAATTCTAAAAATAGACATAGTAGGTGTTCTTTTTGATTTAACTACTAAAGGATAAATAACATAAACTAATAAACTACTTAATAAATAAGAAATAAATGCACAGATAGTTAAAAGTGTTAAGTGATAAGATCTAATATCTTCCGCCATTTTAGTATATTCATTATATGAATATTGTCGTTTATGAGACCATAAATCAACATTTTCATTAGAAATTTCAGTCAATATTTCTCCAAATAAAGCAAAGAAAACTTTGCTAGCGAGATCATCATAAAGATTGAGCCCAACCTCGCTCATCTCGCCCATCGGGTTGAAATATTCAATTAGCTGAATCCTGTATTCGTCCTTTAATTTAAAGGTTTCTTGTTCTAATATAAAATAACCTACCTTATCATTATATTTAGAAAATAAATCATAATATTTATCATCGTTATTTCTAATAGAAGAATAATAATGTTTAATTACTTCATTAGATTCATTTTGTCCAAACCTATCGTTAGAAATTTTAAATTCAACAGGTGAAGTTAATACGTAATAAGATAGGAAACAATCATATGTAAACTTCATATAAATATTTTGATCATATTTATATACTTCATCACTATAAAAGATTAATTCGTTATCATATAAGATATCAATGCGTTCTTTTTCATATTTTTCAAACAATTGAGACTTGGTCTCGTAATTTGTCATAACTTTACCTAATGGAGTAATAGCAACTCCAAAAAAGACAAAGGCAACGATAAAATTAATAAAGAAATCTCCTAAATATAATAGAATTCTTTTTCCTTTACTAATTGGTTGGATATCAAGATATTTTTTGTTTTCTAACTCCATACTTAAAAATTATAACACTTAAATATTTTTATATAAAGAATAAGAAAAGCCCATCATAATGATGGGCTAATGATTAATCAAATAAGTTAATAATTAAGCAGTTGCTTGTTCGAATTTTGAAAGATCAGGGTAAACAGCTTTAACAGAGTAATTAACAGTTGTATCATCGTTAACGATAGATGTTGATGTTCCTTCTGCGTTTGTTGCTGTAGTTGTCATTTCAGAAACGTATTTTGTGAATAAGTTATTATTCCAAGAATAAGATTCTTTAATTTCTCCAGTAAGTGTAACGACACCGCCGTATTCGCCTAAATCCATTTCTTCATTCATTGTTGCATCAACAGCTAATGTAAGATTGCCTTCACCTGTGGATTTTGCTGTAATTTCATATGTTGTGAAGCCCATATATTCGATAACTTCTTCATCATATAAGTTAGAAATGCCTTCTAAGACTGTTGAATTGAAGAAGAAACTTAAATCAAATTCTGAAACGACGGATTCTTCACCCATAACGCCTGCAACGTTAGCATCTAATGCTTCTGCTGGGACTTCTACACCTTCTGGTACATCCATTTGAAGATATTCGCCCTCGCCATCAACTGAGAATGCAAGTGTTAATTTTGCATCTTTGACGTAGCACCAAACTGATAAGTCTTGGTCAATTGTTTCTTCGCCACCAGCATAGTGGTAAACTTGTCTGAAAGAAACATAGTTTTCAGCGACTGTTGTTGTATTTGTGAATTCTTGTTCTTCAACTGTGCCATCGACAAGTGTATCTTGATAAAAGGCATGTTCAACAACTTGATATGTGCTTGGTGTTTCTGTGATTTCACCTTGAGCTGCTAAAATTGCATTAGCTCTTTCTGTTGCTTGTGCTTGATCTAATGATTTTGCACCACCACATGCTGCAAGAGCTAAGACAGGTAATAATGTTAAGAGTTTTTTTGCTTTCATTTTTATATCCTCCCTCTTAATTATGTTTATAATTATAAAAAATCATTACTTGTATGTAAATAAAAAAGTAAAAAAATGCAAAAAATATAGAAAAAGCCCATCGTTTGATGGGCTATAATAATTATTTAATTAATTATTTAATGATGTCTGCGACTGTACCAGCACCGACTGTACGGCCACCTTCACGGATGGAGAATTTTGTACCTTTTTCGATAGCGATTGGGTGAATTAATTCAACTGTGAGGTTGACGTTATCGCCTGGCATAACCATGTCTGTTCCTGCTGGAAGAGTGATAACACCAGTGACGTCTGTTGTACGGAAGTAGAATTGTGGACGGTAGTTGCTTAAGAAAGCTGTGTGACGGCCACCTTCTTCTTTTGTTAAGACGTAAACTTGAGCTGTGAATTTGGTGTGTGGAGTAACACTACCTGGTTTTGCTAAGACTTGACCACGTTGGACTTGATCACGGTTGATACCTCTTAAGAGGACACCAACGTTATCACCAGCTGTAGCGTAATCTAATTGTTTACGGAAGGATTCAAGACCTGTGATAACTGTTTTAACAGTTGGTTTGATACCAACGATTTCAGCTTCATCACCTAATTTTGCTGTACCTCTTTCAACACGGCCTGTAACGACTGTACCACGACCAGAGATTGTCATAACGTCTTCGATAGCTAATAAGAATGGTTTTTGATCATCTCTTTCTGGAGCTGGAATGTAAGAATCGACTGCATCCATTAATTCGAGGATTGATTTTTGTGCTTCTGGATCACCATCTAAGGCTTTACGTGCAGAACCACGGATAACTGGGACATCATCACCTGGGAAACCATAAGAGTTGAGAAGGTCTCTGACGTCCATTTCAACTAAGTCTAATAATTCTGGATCATCGACTAAGTCTGTTTTGTTAATAAAGATAACAATGTATGGAACACCAACTTGACGTGCAAGTAAGATGTGTTCACGTGTTTGTGGCATGACACCGTCTGTGCCTGCGACAACTAAGATAGCACCATCCATTTGAGCAGCACCAGTAATCATGTTTTTGACATAGTCAGCGTGTCCTGGGCAGTCAACGTGTGCGTAGTGGCGAGTAGCTGTTTGGTACTCAATGTGTGCGGTATTAATTGTAATACCACGTGCTTTTTCTTCTGGAGCAGAGTCGATTTGATCGTATGCTTGAGCGACTGCGCCGCCAGCTTGTGCTAAGACAGATGTGATAGCAGCAGTTAATGTGGTTTTACCATGGTCAACGTGACCAATTGTACCGATGTTAACGTGTTGTTTACTTCTGTCAAATTTTTCTTTTGCCATAATTTAGAATCTCCTTTCTAATCATTCATCGAATTCATAATATAGCATATTTTTTTTATAATCAATACCTAAGGTATTTAATTACTATCGGTTTGACATTCCCGATTTTTTGATAATCTCTTCTTGAATGAAGCGTGGGCATTCACCATAGTGATGGAAGACCATCGCGTAGTTACCTCTGCCTTGAGTCATAGAACGAAGGTCGGTAACATAGCCAAACATTTCACTTAAAGGTACTTCTGCTTCAATTGTTTTGGCGTTTGCTCTTTGGATGTCGCCTAAGACGTTACCACGTCTTCTGGAGATATCACCAATAACATCACCATAATATTGTTCAGGAACCGTAACTTCAACTTTCATGATTGGTTCAAGAATAACAGGATTACATTTTTTCGCAGCTTCTTTTAATGCCATAGAAGCGGCGATTTTATAAGCGGCTTCAGAGGAGTCAACATCGTGGTAAGAACCATCGAATAATGTTGCTTTGATATCCATAACTTGGAAGCCAGCGACCATACCTCTATTTAAGGAATCAATTAAGCCGTCTTGAGTTGGTTTGATATATTCTCTTGGAACTGTACCACCAACGATAGCGTCGACGAATTCAAATCCTTTGCCTGGGTTTGGTTCGAATTTAATCCAAACGTGACCATATTGACCACGACCACCGGATTGACGGACATATTTACCTTCACATTCGGCTGTTCCTTTGATAGTTTCGCGATATTCGACTTGTGGAGCACCAACGTTAACGTTAACGTTAAATTCTCTTCTTAATCTATCGACGATGATATCTAAGTGGAGTTCACCGACACCAGCAATTAATGTTTGTCCGGTTTCAGCGTTTGTGCGAACTTTGAAGGTCGGATCTTCTTCAGCTAATTTAATTAAAGCTGCGCTCATTTTTTCTTGGTCAGCTTTTGTTTTTGGTTCAACCGCTTGTTCAATAACTGGTTCTGGGAATTCCATTGTTTCAAGAACAACTATATTCTTTTCATCACAGAGTGTATCGCCAGTGATCGTATTTTTTAAGCCAACAATTGCTCCAATATCACCTGCGTGGAGTTCATCAACTTCTTGACGGTGATTAGAATGCATTAAGACGAGACGAGCAATACGTTCTTTGTGTCCTTTTGTGGAGTTATAAACATATGTTCCTGCTTTAAGAGTGCCTCTATAAACACGAACATAAGCAAGTCTACCAATGAATGGGTCAGTAGCAATCTTGAATGCAAGACTTGCAACTGGAGCATTATCATCTGGTGTACAAACGACTTCATTGTCATCTTTATCTGTACCAACTGCTGGTTTGATATCGAGTGGGCTTGGTAAGTAGTCGATAACACCATCTAATAATGGTTGAATGTTTTTGTTTTTGTAAGCAGAACCGCAGAAGACTGGGAAGAATTCACCTGTTAAAACGGCTTTACGAATAACTGATTTGATTTCAGCGGCAGAAATTTCTTCGCCTTCTAAGACTTTCATCATGAAGTCATCATCGAATGCAGCAAGAGCTTCGAGTAATTTACCTCTTAATTCGGCAACTTTATCTTTGTATTCTTCTGGAATTGGTTCTTCGTGTGGATCCATCGCACCTTGATCATAAACCCATGCTTTGAGTTCGATAAGGTCGATACAACCACGGAGTGTGGATTCGATACCGATTGGATATTGAACTGCGGCAGCATTAGCGCCTAAACGGTCATATAATGAGCGAACACTCATTTCAAAGTCTGCACCAATAGCGTCAAGTTTGTTAACAAAGACGATTCTTGGGACACCGTATTTTGTACCTTGTCTCCAAACGGTTTCTGTTTGTGGTTCAACACCACTTTTACCATCTAAAACTGTAACAGCACCATCTAAGACACGGAGTGAACGTTCAACTTCAACTGTAAAGTCGACGTGTCCTGGAGTGTCGATGATGTTGATACGATTACCTTTCCATGTAGCTGTCGTAGCAGCTGATGTAATGGTAATACCTCTTTCTTGTTCTTGGGCCATCCAGTCCATGGTGGCAGCACCTTCGTGTGTTTCACCAATTTTATGGATTTTACCTGTGTAATAAAGGATTCTTTCGGTGGTGGTTGTTTTACCAGCATCGATGTGGGCCATGATTCCGATATTACGTGTATGTTTTAAATCGAATTCGCGTGCCATAAGCTCTCCTTATTACCAACGATAATGTGCATAAGCTTTGTTTGCTTCTGCCATTTTGTGTGTATCTTCTCTTTTCTTAACGGAAGCACCTGTGCCATTTGCAGCATCGATGATTTCCGCAGCTAAGCGATCTTCCATTGTTTTTTCGTTTCTGAGTCTCGCGTAGTTAACTAACCAACGAAGTCCTAATGTGACTTTTCTTTCTGGTGAAACTTCTGTTGGTACTTGGTAGTTAGCTGCACCAATACGACGAACTTTTAATTCGACTTCTGGCATGATGTTATTAATCGCAGTAGCGAAGACATCCATTGCAGGTTTACCAGTTTTTGCTTCGATTTTATTAAAGGCGGTATAGAGGATGTGTTGTGCAGTACCTCTTTTGCCATCGAGCATAATTTTATTAATTAATCTTGTTACCAGTTTTGAATTATAAATTGGATCTGGTAACACATCGCGTTTCGCGACGCAACCTTTACGTGGCATTATTTTTTCCTCCTTTTAATTAGTTACTTGATTTTGGTTTTTTAGAACCGTATAAACTTCTACCTTGACGGCGAGCTTCGATACCTGCGCAGTCGAGGGTTCCTCTGACGATGTGGTAACGAACACCTGGTAAGTCTTTAACACGGCCACCGCGAATGAGGACGGTTGAGTGTTCTTGTAAGTTATGGCCTTCACCACCGATATAGGCAGTAACTTCATAACCATTGCTTAAACGAACACGAGCATATTTACGAAGAGCGGAGTTTGGTTTCTTAGGAGTCATTGTACCGACACGGGTGCAAACACCTCTTTTTTGAGCAGATGCTTGGTCGGTTTCTTTCTTCTTAAGGGAGTTCCATCTCTTTGAAAGAGCAGGGGTTTTTGATTTTGTAACGACGCTCTTACGGCCTTCACGGACTAATTGATTAATAGTTGGCATATTAATTCTCCTTTCGTTTGATGTAGTGACTACCCACACAACCGGGTGTATCAATTTTTCTCTTAAAAAATGGACCACTTTTCGGTCATGCGGCATTTCACACGCTCCTATATATTATATAAATAGAAAAAAGCTTGCAACATATTTTTAATTTTCTTGCAAACTTTTTCATTTTTTTCTCTAATTTTTAAGGAATTTTATTTTTATTAAGTCGTTATTTAATTCGATAATTTCAAAGTCAAACATCGGGGTTGAACCATTATCAAAGGAGAATGTAGTAAAGGTGTCTAATCCGAAACTATCACCTTTTTTAAAGAGGGTATCATTTGATGAAGCTTTTCCATATTTAAATGAATTTTCACCACTGCTTTCAAGTAGTTTTAATAAAGCAGGGGTTTGCTCTTCTTTATTTTTAAAGATGTCATTATTAAAAGCAAAATCAATGCAATAAGGACGAGTGTTATTAGTTTTATATTCATTTATTTTTGCTAAACAATTTGGGTCATCAAATGTGCAAATTAAACTATTTGTGTTTTTAAAAGAGAAATATCCGAGTCTAGAATCAACATGATATACCTTAAGTCCCGGCACTGAAAAATAAACGAATTTTTCTTTATTTCCATTTAAATAATAAATATATTTCGCACCCGCGTCGTGCTCGTTAAGCCCACTAGGAGTGTAAAATTCTAACAATAAATATTCATCGTAGGGGGTGTTATTCCAACCTTTCTTTGATGGGATTAAAATAACATCTCCACTAGAATTAAATGGCTCAATTGTAATCTCGCATTCGTTATCAATAACTATTGGAGTTGTCCAATTTAATAACATCTTTGAATAAGCAGAGTGATCTCCGATATTCGCATCCATCATATCTGCGAATCCTGTTGGTTGATAAATACCAGAAGACGATGTGTTATAGTAATCGCTTAACCCAAATATATGACCACTTTCATGAATTGCAGTTCTACTTTCAGGTTTAACCTTATCTCCAAAGAAATCTATAGATAACCATGCATATGATGAAATCGCGTATTCTTGATCATTTGAAATAGTTTCATCTACTCTTTCTCCACGATAAGAGTGATCAACATAAGCCCAGAAAGTTCCATAATCTTTTGATAAATCGTCATTATATGGGAAATTATATAAAATATATAAAGCATCTAAATATCCATCTGAATCTAAATCGTATTTAGAAAAATCAAAATCTTTATTGTTTTCGTAAAACCATTTAAGAGCGTTAATCGCAACTCGACGGGAAATACCAACGGATGTTGAATGTTTGTCCACTAATTCATTTGTGTTCATTTCAAAATTATAAAAATCAGATATATAGCCTTTGATTTTCAGTTGACCATAAGATGATTTGTAATAATAAGAGGATAATGATTCAAATTCATTACAACTTTCATCTCCAAAAAATCCTGATTTAATAATCTCTAATTGTTCGCTGTTTTTTGATGTATCGCTGTCAAGAAAATTAACAGGAATAATTAAAGCATTAACTTCTCCTAGTGATGGAGCGTTTCTAAAAGTTTGAGAGATATTACTAGAACTATACAAATCTTTAAATTCGTTAATTGTTTTTGTGCTTCCATCATTGTCAATATAGTCTAAAGTTCCGTAACTATCATTTTGATGATAAAATTCGTTAATTATATTTTCTTTAGGATTAGTGAATTCATCATTAAACAAATATGGAGAAAACACTAGGTTTTCGTGACCACAGCTAGTTAAGCATAAAAAAGATATTAATAAAGTTAATGACTTTTTATTCATAGATACGTTTTTTATTTTAAATAAAGCATGTCTTAATTACAAGAAAAGACCACCTTTCGATGGTCTTTATTAGATGTTGTTTAATCTTAGACTCTTGAGAATTTGATTGTCGCGTGTTCAGTTCCGACGATTTCACCGATTGTGATTTTCCATGGGAATTCGACATCCGCAACACCACTTCTACCGAAGAATTTGTAATTTTCAAGAACATCGCCTGTTTTGAATAAGTCGATATTTCTACCATTATCCGCGCCACGGGCTTGCCATGTTCTTCTTTCTTCTTGGCTAGAAACTAATGTGATTAATCTGTCATCTTTATAAGCACTGGCTCTAGATGTACCTTTTGTATCAGCAGCTAATCCACCTGTATTTGTGGCAGCAGTTCTTAAATACATACCAGATTGTGTAGCAGTTGTTTGAATTGTGTAGCCTTTGAAATTACTATCGTAATCAAACATACCAATTCTTGCGTCAACGTGAGTAATACGAATGGCTGGTTCGCTATAGAAGACTGGATAGCCTTTGCTATAAGCGTGATCGGCTTCTTGTTCGTTAACACCTGTAGGTGTAAGGAATTCTAACATTAAGAATTGATCAAGTAATGTTCCATCCCATTTGTTTTCTTTATCGTTTCTTGCATACCATTTTCCTGGTAATGGGACGATAATGAAGTCACCTGTATCAGTTGTTGAGTTAATTGTAATAGAACAATTCTTTTCAACAATGTATGGCATTGTCCAACCATACCAACCTTTTGTAAGGGAGTTATGGTCGCCGACGTTATAATCCATCATGTCAGCGCCACCGAGTGGGTTTTTACCTTGATAGTCATAGTCGTAATAGTCAGGGGCACCGATAACGTGTCCGAATTCGTGAATTAATGTATGGCAATCAATTTTAGCTGTACCATTTGCGATTTCTTCTCTTGTCCAGTTACGATACGCACCTGTTGTTTCGTTATAATTGCTTTCCCAGAATGTGTCATAGGAAGCCCAGAAGAAACGGTTAACTTGACCAGCGTCAGAGTCTCCACAGAAAGCCCAATATAATTCTGTGCTTCCGTCAACTTTGGCTGGGCAAGAATAGATTAATAATAATGCGTCAACTACTCCGTCATCATTAGCGTCGAAGTCATCGAGATCATATTGACCATTTTTACCGAAATAAACTTCTTGTACTGCTCTAATTAAGCCTCTAACAGCACTTTGACCAGCAACACCAGTGTATTCTTTGTTTGGACCAAAGTTTTTACCAGCTTTAAATTCTGCTGGAGAAACGTTTGTGTGGAACCAATCAGTGACTTCACCTGTGATGTTACATTGTCCGTAAGAAACTTTATTGTAATAAGATTTTAAAGAATGCCAGTTTGTATCGCTTGCTTCGCCAAAGACAGCTTTTCTTAAGTCTTCTCTAGTTCCTTCAGCGCCTTTTGGTAATTCTTCAGCTTCGTAGCCAACAAAATCAACTGGCACTACTAACGCTCTAACATCTGTAACTGCGTAGTAGGAATAGGCGTTGTCGTAATCTGGGTTGCCATCTTTATCAGTTGGAATGTGAGTAACTTCGCTATATTGTTCATTTTGATATCCCATACCGCCTTTTAAACGTAAATTACGGTATGTTGAGTACCATTCTCCACGATTTGGTCTGAAGTAACTTCCTTTTTCAACTGGTTGCATAAATTCAGTGAGAGGAAGGGGTTCTCCAGATAATCCTTTATTAGCACAGGAACTCAAACTAGAAAGAGCGATAAGTGCAAGGGATAATAATAAACCTTTTCTTTTCATTTTTTGTGTCCTCCTTCTCAACCATTTATTTCGATACGAATATAAATGATTAATTAGTAATTACTATACCACAAATAGCAAACAACAAAAAAGTATTAATTATCAAATTGATATTAATAAAAATATTTATACTATTTTCGGTAAAATCTTGGTTTTTAACCCTATTAATAATAGAAGGTTTTTTTGTCTTCTCAAGGAATCCTACTTCCCTAGGTAGAAAGGGGAAAATAATAATGAAAGATATTATTTGTTTAATCACGTTGTTAATCATTTTTATTTTTATTATTAAAGATGGGGGCGGCCATCAAAAATAAAAAGTATTAGACAGCACTAATACTTAATTCAAAATCCTAGACAGTAAGGATTTCTTGCTCTTATTATATGTCGTCTATAAATTTTAGTCAATTTTATATACGCTGATAATTTCCATTCACTGAACTTACTAACACTGAACAAATTGTTAAAAATTTTTTTATTTTTTTCGGTAAAATTCCAATTTTTAGCCCTATTTATAATAGGAGACTTTTGTCTCTTGAGAAATCCTACTTCCCTAGGTAGAAAGGGGAGAATAATAATGGAAAATATTATTACCTTAATTATTTTATTAATCGTTTTAATTTCTGTTATTAGAGGTGGAGAAGGCCATCGCAAATAAAAGAAAAAAGTATTAGAGCCAACTAATACTTAATTCAAAACCCTAGATAGTAAGGATTTCTTGTTATTATTATATGTCTCCTATAAATTTTAGTCAATTTTATAAGTGACAGATAAATAATTTACATAAAGTCGGTGTGTTTTATCAGCGCCTAAACATGTAAATGTGACACTTTTATTAGATAAATTATCTAATGTGAATTTCGATCCTGCGGACAGGTTTCCTGCATTAACTCTTTGGCCATTATCAAGAGTGTATGCGATTGTTGTTGACATACCTGTTCCAATGGTCACTGAAAGAATGGTCGCTTTATTTCCTTTAATAGTGATATAACCACCGCCGGAGGAGTTTTGATAAAGACGGATAACTCCATCAATAACTTGCGGAACATGTGTTCCTCCACCTTGTCCGGTTGTATAGGAAATATATTCATCTAATGAATCGTTTAATTCAGTAAATTCATCTTGAGTAACAGTAACGCTATTTGGTTTTGGTGTGACGGTAACATCAATTGTTTTAGAAACATTAATTGAATTTTGAGAAGCACTAACTTCAATTTTAGTTGTGCCTTCTAAAACACCTGTAACAACACCTGTACTACTAACTGTTGCAACATTTGTATCTAAACTTCTATAAGAATAGCTTGGTCTTGGATAAGAATTTGTTGGAACAGGATTGACTGTTATAGAAGCAGTTTTTCCTTCTTGAACAGAAATTGTTGAAGGAGAAACATTAATGTTTGTCATTTCAACTGGTTCTGTTTTGACAATTATTTTACATGTAGCTTTAACATTTGGATCCACTGTTGAAGTTGCGGTAATAATGGCTTCGCCATCGCTTTTCGCACTAACTAATCCATTAGAGTTGACTGTAGCAACCGTGCTATTAGATGAAGACCAATTAACTGTGGTGACCGCATCTGCAGGCGCAAATTCACTAATAGCTAAGGCAACTGTTCCGCCTTGAGCTAATTTATATTCGCTATAATTTAATTCTAGTCTTGTAGGGGCTGTTGTTTTGGAATAGATTGCACACAATCTTTGTGTTTCAGAATTCGTGTCTCCCCAAATTCTGCAAACTAAATTTCTGTCATCAATAAATGGATTTCTATTAAATTTGTAATTTGAACCATTAACACTTCTTTGGCCATTTAAAACTTCGTTTCTAAATCTTTCGAATTTGTTAATTGGATATTCATAATTCCATTTAATTAAGTCTGTGAGTTTACCCATAGTTCTTTTAGAAGTGGAATCATTTGGGTTATTAGATAAACTTAATTGTCCTTTTTCTTGAACTGCACAGTAGAAAATAATTCTTGCACAGTCACCGCGATACATTTCATTCATGCCATCAGCTTTTGGGTCCCAACCATTTTGCGAATGAGCCATACCTTCAACATAGAAAGAATTTCCTCTTGAGGAGTTGTCTGCGTTCAAAGTAGGTCTAGTCATATGAGGGTCGCCTTCAACGCAACTTCCGCCTCTACTATTTGGCCAAACGTGTTCTTTATTCATAGAACTTCTTGAAGAAGGCGTTCCACGATAATAAGCTGTAATTTGTCCGCTGCTTGGATTATCTGGATTTGCGTCACAGTTTTCTAAATAATTCCAAACGGAGCTATATCCGGTTGTACATTTATTTGGGTGAATTAAATTATATAATTCGTTTAATAAAGTTGTTCCTTTGGATGTTTTAGATATATTTTTGTAATAATTTTTTGCGACTGGATCTGTATTAATTGGGTCGTTTTCTAAACCATAACCACCCGGAACTGGAGGTATATATTCAGAGGTTGGTTCTTCTTCGCTTTCTGACTCAGAAACACTTTCTGACTCGCTTTCGGATTCTTCTACACTTTCAGATTCAACAAAACTTTCAGATTCGCTTTCGGATTCATCTTGAATTGATTCGTTAGATTCTTCGCTTTCAATTGATTCCGTTATAGATTCAGAAGAATCTAAACTTTCACTGCTATTATTTGGTTTTGAGCAGCTAACTAAAAGCAACGATAAGATTAAGGCTAATAACTTAAAGTGTTTCATTTTTACCTCCGAAATTAAAATACCTAGTATTACTAGGTATCTTAAATTATTCTTGTTCTAATAAAAGAGTGATAGTTGTGATATCACAAACTTCTCTTGGTCCGTAATATTGAATTGCGCCTGGATAAAGATAGCAGGTTTCTTTTGACCATTCTTCTCTATGAGCTTCAAAATATTTGAATGGTTTACCATCTAATTCAACAAGAGCTTTTCTAATAACTGGTTTATCTTCACCATGTCTTCTTTCAATATTCATCATTTTTGTTATTGGCATACCACCTGCAACCCATTCTTCTGCTGGTTTAGAAAGGTTGGAGATTTTTGATAAGTAACCATTATAACCATATTGAATTAACATAAAGGCGTTATAACCTAAAGAGTAGCAGTAATCTGCATCAAAGTTTGATGGGAAAGCACATCTTCCTTCATAACCGAAGAAGTGATGTAATGCGGAGAATTTGCCTTTGTATGTTCCGTTTTTCTTTCTTTCGACTAAAACATCTTTAACTAAAGCAGAGAATAATTTTTCTGATTCAATTAATGAGACTTGAACGTTTCCATGTGGGTCTCTTTCTAAGAATAATTGTTGTTGGATGCCTTGTGGGAGGAGAGCAAAAACTGACATAGATTCGCTTGTTAAACCTTTTTCGATAAAGGCATATTTATCCGCCCAGCTTGGTAATGCATTAAATGCATCCGCTTTAGAACCTGCTAATAATTCGTTGATTTCATGAATTAATGTTGAGAATTCTGGAACAAATTCAACAACACCTTCTGGGATAATTGCAACACCGAAATTCATTCCGTGATTTGCTCTATATTCGACTGAATCCGCGATATAGTTAGCGATTTGAGATAAAGACATTTTTCTTTCTTTAACTTCTTCAGAAACTAAGCAAATATTTGGTTGAGTTTTAAGCGCACATTCAAGAGCAACGTGAGATGCACTTCTACCCATAACTTTAATGAAGTGCCAATATTTTTTAGCGGAATTGGCATCTCTTTCGATATTACCAATTAATTCCGCATATGTTTTTGTTGCGGTATCAAAACCAAAGGAACATTCGATATCTTCGTTTTTTAAATCGCCATCGATGGTTTTTGGACAGCCGATAACTTGAACACCTGTATTGTGTGATGCGAAATATTCTGCTAAAACTGCTGCGTTTGTGTTAGAATCATCGCCGCCGATAATAACAACTGCTGTAATGCCATGTTTTTTGCATACTTCAGCGACAACAGCGAATTGTTCTTCGCTTTCTAATTTGGTTCTGCCAGAACCGATGATATCGAAACCGCCTGTGTTTCTATATGCATTAATGAATTCATCATCAAAGACAACATAATCATCTTCGATTAATCCTGATGGGCCACCTTTAAAGCCATATAATTCATTTTCTTTATTTGTGGCTTTTAATGCGTCATACAAGCCACAGATAACGTTATGTCCACCTGGAGCTTGTCCACCAGAGAGGATAACACCGACGATTTGTTTTTTATTTACGGATGTGTTAACGCCTTTTTCAAAGACAATTTCTTTTTTACCATATGTGTTTGGAAAAAGAGCTTTAATTTTTTCTTGATCCGCGACACTTGTTGTTTCTTTACCTTCTTTAACGGAAATTTCATTAATACCGTTTCTAAGCATTGCAGGTAATTTTGGTTGATACTTATATCTTTCGATTTGTAGAGGTGATAATTTCATAGTTTTAACTCCCTTATTTATTTCAAATAAATAGTATAACAATATCGTTTGTTTGTAAACATAATAAAAGCACACGCCGAATAAAGCGTGTGCTCATAATTTCGCTTATTGATTATTCAATGTCGCCTTGTAAATTTTCGATTTTTTCGTGGATAGCTTTCATAACTCTATCGTGTTCTTCAATGTAGGAAGATTCAACTTCTTTCATTGTTTCAACGACTGAGAAGTCTTTAATGAGTGCTTTTTGTTCTTCAGCAGTCATTAATCCACGTCCTGCTGGGATAAGGTGACCTGTAATAACATTTTCTTTAAGCCGTGTAAGTTATCAATCTTGCCTTTGATAGCAGCGTCTGTAAGAACTCTTGTTGTTTCTTGGAAGGAAGCAGCAGAGAGGAATGAATCTGTTTCAAGAGCAGCTTTTGTAATACCTAAGATAAGTGGTGAGAAGACTGCTGGGTGTTTACCTTCTCTAAGGACTCTTTCGTTTTCTTCGGTGAAGGCATTTAAGCTAACACGTGTGCCGCTTAATAAGTTTGTATCACCAGCGTCGACCACGAAGACTTTTCTAAGCATTTGACGGACGATAACTTCGATATGTTTATCAGAAATACCGATATCTTGGTCTCTATAAACTTTTTGAACTTCTTTAAGAATATAGTTTTGAACCGCGGTGACATCAGCGACTTCAAGAAGTCTCTTAGGTGAAATAGCACCTTCGGTGATTTTTCCACCGTGAACAACTTCGGAACCTTTCTTAACTCTTAAACGTGAACCATATGGAGTGACATATGTTCTTTCTTCGAGTTCATTTTTAACAACAACAGTGTAAGAACCATTCTTTTCTTCGATGAATGTAACTGTTCCATCAATTTCAGAAATGACAGCTTCACCTTTAGGTGTACGTGCTTCAAATAATTCTTGAACACGTGGAAGACCTTGAGTAATATCGCTACCAGCAACACCACCGGTATGGAATGTTCTCATTGTTAATTGTGTGCCTGGTTCACCAATTGATTGGGCAGCCATAATACCAACTGCTTCACCAACTTTAACTTGTTTACCAGTTGCGAGGTTGCGGCCATAACAGTGGACACAAACACCGTCTTTTGTTTCACAACCGAATAAAGAACGGATTGTGACAGTTTTAATACCTGCATCAACGATTTCTTTAGCGATAGCTTCGTCCATTAAGACGTTAGCACCAACGATAACTTCACCTGTTTCTGGGTGAATAACTTCGTTAAGTGTATATCTACCAACTAAGCGGTCATATAATTTAACGATAACTTCGTCTCTAGCGGTATTTCTAATTTCGCTAACTTCGAAGCCGTGATCTGTTCCACAGTCTTCTTCTCTAACGATAACATCTTGAGAGACGTCAACAAGTCTTCTTGTAAGGTAACCTGAGTCGGCTGTTTTAAGAGCGGTATCAGCACCACCCTTACGAGCACCGTGGGTTGCAATAAAGAATTCGGAAACTGTTAAACCTTCACGGAAACATGATTTAACTGGGAGTTCGATTGTACCACCAGATGTGTTAGCCATAAGACCACGCATACCAATTAATTGAGTAATATTGGAGATATTACCACGAGCACCAGAGTCGGACATCATGAAGATTGGGTTGCGAGGTTTGAGTTTGATATCTTTTTTGAGGTTTTCAGTGACAGTTTTTGTAGCATCTGCCCAGACTTTACAGACATGGTCATGTCTTTCTTCTTCTGTTAAGAGGCCATCATTATACATTTGTGTAATGTATTCAACTTTCTTATCACCATCTTCTAAGATATCTGCTTTACCACCTAAAACTTCAATGTCAGCGATAGAGACTGTGAAGCCAGCGACTGTCGCGTAGCGGAAGCCTTGGTCTTTCATCTTATCGAGAACGGAAGACGTTTTTGGTGTACCTAAACGATCATAACGTTGGAAGATTTCATTAATGATTAAAGATAAATCTTTTTTCTTAAATGGTGCAAGAATTGCACGGTTTTTAAAGATTTCTTTAATATTTGAGCCTTTTTCAACGAAATATTCTTCTAAGTTTGTTTCTAAGTTAGCGGTATTCGCGCTGACTTGGTTTAAGTATGGGAAATCACTTGGGAAGATAAGGTTGAAGATAATTTTACCAACTGTTGTGAGTAAGTAAGAATTGTTCATCTTATCTGTGAAATTGGTTTTAAGTAATGCTTTACCTAAAATAGCAATTCTATTGTGTAAGTGAATTTGTTTTGTTTGATATGCAAGTAAGACATCGTCAACACTACGGAAGACTTTACCTTCACTGGCCGCATATAATTCATATTGTTCTGCACCTTCTAAATCGCCTTCTGCTTTTAATTTAAGTGCTTTTTCTTCAAATTCAGCTTTAGTAGATTCAAGTGTTAAGTAATAGTTACCTAAGACCATATCTTGAGATGGTGTAACGATTGGTTTACCATCTTTTGGACCTAAGATGTTATTTGAAGCGAGCATTAAATGAAGAGCTTCTTCTTGTGCTGCTTTTGAAAGTGGAACGTGAACCGCCATTTGGTCACCGTCGAAGTCGGCGTTAAATCCGGTACAAACTAATGGGTGTAAGCGGATAGCTCTACCATCAACGAGTTTTGGACGGAATGCTTGAATACCAAGTCTATGTAATGTAGGAGCACGGTTGAGGAGAACTGGATGTTGTCCGATGATTTCTTCAACGATGTCTAAGACACAGTCTTCATAACGGTCAATAATTTTGTCAGCTTGTTTATGAGCGTTTGCTAAACCTCTTTTTAAGAGTTTAGAAGCGATAAATGGACGTAATAATTGAACCGCCATTTCTCTTGGAAGACCACATTCTTACATTTTAAGAGTTGGTCCAACAGCAATAACGGAACGTGCGGAATAGTCAACACGTTTACCTAATAAGTTTTGTCTGAAACGACCTTGTTTACCTTTTAATGCACTTGAAAGTGATTTAAGAGGTCTATTCGAGGTGCCTTGAACAGGTTTGCTTCTACGGCCGTTATCAATTAATGCGTCAACAGCTTCTTGAAGCATTCTCTTTTCGTTCATGAGAATAACTTGTGGAGCATTCATGTCGAGCATTTTCTTTAATCTGTTATTTCTTGAAATAACTCTACGATACAAATCGTTTAAGTCACTTGTTGCGAAACGACCACCGTCAAGTGCGAGCATTGGACGGAGATCTGGTGGAATAACAGGGATAACATCTAAGACCATCCATTCTGGTTTGTTATCGGAGTTTTTGAATGCTTCGATAGCTTCAAGTCTCTTTGTTAATTTAACTCTGTTTTGAGCAGTAGCAACGCGAATTTTCTTAGAAATTTCTGCCGCTTCTTTATCTAAATCGACTTCAGATAATAAGCGTTTAATAGCAGCAGCGCCTTCAGAGAATTCAGCGCCTGTAAATTTAGAGACAAAGTAAGAAACGGATTGGAAGTCAAAGACTTCGTTACGATTTTCGAGTCTAGCGATTAATTCTTCTAAACGATAATAATCTTCAGTTCCTTCGATTAAACCAAAATTATTTGGATTTTCTCTAATGTTTCTTAAAACTGGGATAAAGACTTCACGACCGTTCTTTTCGTTAATGACTTGACGGTATTGAAGACCAGATGTACCTGGTTTTAAACAGATATGGGCCGCGAAGTAAACCACTTCTTCTAAATGTTTTGGAGAAACATCTAAAAGGAGATGGATACGGCTTGGGATACCTTTTAAGTACCAAATATGTGTACATGGAGAAGCGAGTTCAATGTGACCCATTCTTTCTCTACGCACTTCTTTAACTGTGACTTCGACTCCACATTTTTCACAAACGACACCGGCAAATCTAATTTTCTTATATCTACCACAGTGACATTCATAATCTTTTGATGGACCAAAGATTTTTTCACAGTATAAACCTTGCATTTCAGGTTTTTGACTACGATAGTTAATGGTTTCCGGTTTTAAAACTTCACCATGGGACCAGGAACGAATTGTTTCTGGGGAGGCTAAACCAACTTGAATAGCTGCTAATTTTTTAACATCAAACATTATTTTTACCTCCTTATTCCATTAATTCTTCGATATCGCGAACACTAATCGCGGTATCATCTAAATCTGCTTGGACACTAACATCTCCACTACCGACAAGATTACGGATAGATGAATTAATCTTTCTTTCTTCTTTGTCAGTTTCTTTAGCGAGAGCGTCCATATCGATAACTTCGCCTTCGTTGTTAAGCAACTTAACATCCATTGCGAGAGATTGAAGTTCTTTAACAAGGACACGGAATGCTTCAGGCATGCCTGGTTTTGGTAATTCGTTGCCTTTGATAATTGCTTCGTATGTTTTTCTTCTACCGACACGGTCATCGGATTTGATGGTGATAATTTCTTGTAAGATGTGTGCAGCACCATAAGCTTCAAGTGCCCAAACTTCCATTTCACCAAATCTTTGACCACCATTTTGGGCTTTACCACCAAGTGGTTGTTGAGTGACTAAGGAATATGGTCCTGTAGCACGGGCGTGTAATTTATCATCGACCATGTGGACAAGTTTAATCATGTACATGACACCGACTGTGATTCTTTCGTCGAATCTTTCACCGGTTCTACCATCGTAGAGAATGGTTTTACCATCTTCTGCCATGCCGGCTTGTCTCATAGTTTCAAGAATTTCTTCGTTTGTAATACCATCGAAGACTGGAGTTGCGATCTTATAGCCAAGTTTCTTTAAGGCCATACCTAAGTGGACTTCAAGAATTTGACCGATGTTCATACGAGATGGAACGCCTAATGGGTTTAACATAATGTCAACTGGTGTACCATCTGGTAAGAATGGCATATCTTCTTCTGGTAAGACACGAGAGATAACACCTTTGTTACCGTGACGTCCGGACATCTTATCACCTTCAGAGATTTTTCTCTTTTGTGCGATATAAACGCGGACAATTTTGTTGACGCCTTTGGCGAATTCGCCTGCGTCTCTACCATGGTCTTCGCGGTTGAAAACTTTAACATCGATAACGATACCCGCACCACCGTGAGGAACACGGAGAGAAGCATCTTTACCTTCGTTAGTTTTTTCACCAAAGATGGCCATCAATAATTTTTCTTCTGGTGTAGGTTCTGTAACACCTTTAGGTGTAACTTTACCAACAAGGATATCGCCTTCTTTAACTTCTGAACCTGGGATAATAATACCATTTTCATCTAAGTGAGCTTTTGCTTCATTAGAAACATTTGGGATATCCGCAGTGATAATTTCATCACCTAATTTTGGAATGGTTCTACATTCTAATTCATATTTTTCAATATGAATAGATGTGTATGTATCATCTTTAACAAGTCTTTCGCTCATGATGACAGCATCTTCGTAGTTATAACCGTTCCATGTCATGAAGGCGATGGTAACGTTTTGACCTAATGCGAGATCACCATTTTGCATTGCTGGACCATCAGCGATGATTTGGCCAGCCTTGACTTTGTCTCCAACTTTAACAATAGAGACTTGGTTGATACATGTACCTTGGTTACTTCTATCATATTTTTGTAAATGATATGTTTTTGGAGTATCAGCACCGGTTTCTAAAACTTTAATTGTTCTAGAATCTGTATAGGTAACAACACCATCTGCTTCTGCAACAACTGCTAAACCGGAGTCGCGAGCGATTTGATGTTCTAAACCTGTACCAACAAGTGGTGCATGTGGTTTTAATAATGGTAAGGCTTGACGTTGCATGTTAGCACCCATAAGAGCACGAGTTGAGTCGTCGTTTTCTAAGAATGGAATACATCCAGCAGCGATAGAAACAATTTGTTTTGGAGAAACGTCGACAAAGTCGATGTCTTCTTTTCTAGCAATAATGTTTTCACCTTGGTATCTTGCGATGATGTGATCATCTAAGATTTCACCATTTGGACCTAAATTAATATTTGCTTCACCGATAACATAATCCCATTCTTCATCTGCGGATAAATAAACGGAATCTTCTGGTTTACTTAAGACGCGTAAGTTTTCTTTGTCAACTCTTCTATATGGAGTTTCAATGAAACCGAATTTATTAATTTTTGCATAGGATGCAAGGTTGTTAATAAGACCGATGTTTTGACCTTCTGGTGTTTCAATTGGACAGATTCTACCATAATGAGAAACGTGAACGTCACGAACTTCTGTGGATGCTCTATCACGTGTTAAACCACCTGGACCTAACGCGGATAAACGTCTTTTATTTGTTAATTCGGATAATGGGTTTGTTTGATCCATAAAGGCTGATAATTGAGAAGAAGCAAAGAATTCTCTAATTGCACCTGTTAATGGACGTGGGTTGATTAAGCTCTTACATTTGATGTTTGTTAAATCAGATGTAGACATTCTTTGTTGGACAGTTTTTGCCATTTGGCAAGACCAACTCTGAATTGGTTTTGAATAAGTTCACCAACGGAACGAATGCGACGATTGCCTAAGTGGTCAATATCATCTGTATCACCAAAACCGTCCATAACATTTAAGAAATATGAGAAGACGCTTAGGATGTCAGAGATTGTGACGTGTGAACAGATAGAATGTAAATCTGTGCCAATAATATGGGAGACTTTTTCTTTCTTTTCATTGTTATAAACTTTGACAAGGTTAACGATGCCATCGTTTAAATCGTCTGTAATTAATAATTTATTAATATTTAATTGAAGAACGTGCGCGCCATTTTCAAAGAATTCTTCGTCTCTTAATGCTTCGACGTCTTCAACGCTTAATAAGTGACCTTTTTTGAAACGGACAACCCCATCCGCATCAATTAAGTCTTCAGCTAAGATTCTATTAGCTAAACGATTGTAGATACCTAATTTTTTAATGTATTTATAACGGCCTGCTCTACCTAAGTCATAACGTTTACCATCAAAGAATTTTTGGTTGAGGAAGGTATAAATACCTTCATCTGTGACTGGTTCGCCTGGTTTCATCTTTCTAAAGATTTCAATCAAAGCGGCTTTAGAGGTCTTGCCATTGGAATCGCTATCTTTACTAAGAGTGGTTTGTAATTGTTCGTTTTCACCAAAGAGAGATAAGATATCATCATCAGATTCGATACCTAAAGCACGAATAAGTGTGACAGCGTTTAATTTTCTTTGACGGTCGATACGAACAGAAAGAATGTCTTTTACATCACTTTCGAATTGTAACCATGTTCCACGTCCTGGAATAAGGTCAGCTTCGTAAATGAATTTGCCGGATTTTTGTTCTTTGGATAAATATGCACCTGGAGAACGAACTAATTGGCTAACGATAACTCTTTCAGCACCGTTAACGATGAATGTTCCGGATTTTGTCATGAGTGGCAAATCACCCATGTAGACTTTTTCTTCTTTAATTTCACCCGTGGTCTTATCGTGTAAACGGACAATGATATGAATTGGTGCATCATAAGATAAGTCACGTGTTTTACATTCTAAATAAGAGTGTTTTGGTTCACCAAAAGAAACGCTAACAAAATCGATAGATAATGTATCAGCGTAGTTTGTGATTGGAAAAGCTTCTCTAAAAACTTCTTCTAATCCCTTTTGTTTGAACTCTTCGTAAGACTTTGTTTGAATTTCTACAAGATTTGGAAGTGGTAATTCTCCAGAAATTTTGGAGTAATCAACACGTTCATTGTTAAGTCTTTTTAAATCTTCAATTTTTCTTGTCATTTGTATGGCTCCTTAAATCTATATATTTATTTGTCCACTTTTTTCGCTTGTAATATGTGATATCCTTTGTGCCTATCGAGTAATTCACAATTTCCAAATAATTCTTGGAGATATTTTCTTACCGATTCGGCTCCTTGAGCTTTTCTAATTACCACGAATAGTGAACCGCCATCAATTAAGTATTGTTTAGCCCCATCATACATTGCGTAGGTAACAACTTTACCAGCGCGTATTGGGGGATTTACAACAATTGAATCATATGGTCCTTCAACATTTTGGTAAATATCACTGTGAAGGCAAGTGATTCGGTCTCTCACACCTAGGCGCAATGCGTTCTTTTCACATAACGCAAGGGCGCGCGTATTAATATCAGCGAGATCGACTCTCGCTTCTTTATGGAAATAGGCAAGGACTAGACCGATAGTACCATACCCTGCTCCTAAATCTAGAATTTTCTTTCCTAAAGAGAGGGGGAGAATTGTCTTTAAAAAAGCGAAACTCCCCTCATCTACTCTCTTTTTAGAAAATACTCCGTTATCAGTGATTAGGCTAAATTTGACCGAATTTAGTTCGAAACATATTTCATGTTCCTTTGACGCAACTAATGGTTCGTTATCGTAATAATGTGCCATAATCCACTCTTTGATAACCTAGAGGTTAATTTAATAATAAATTAGTGTGAAATTATTTAATTTCGACTTCTGCACCAGCTTCGACAAGAGCTTTTTTGTGTTCTTCTGCTTCAACTGGGGAGATGTGTTCTTTAATTGTTGCTGGGATAGCATCAACTAATTTTTTAGCATCCATTAAGCCTAAGCCTGTGATTGCTTGGACAGCTTTGATAACTGCAACTTTTGCACCACCGACTGCTTTTAAGATTAAGCTAACTTCGGTTGGTCCTGCTTGGACAGCTTCTTCTTCTGCTGGTGCGGCTGCTGCGACTGGAGCTGCTGCTGTAACACCAAATTCTTCTTCAACGGCTTTGACTAAGTCGTGTAATTCAAGTGCAGTCATTTCTTTTAATGATGCAATGATTTCTTCAATTGTTAATTTTGCCATATTTGATTTCCTCCTAATAATTGGCTATTTTGCATCCGCAATTGCTTGTACTGTAGCAGCAAATTGACGGACAGGTGCTTGTAACACCGATAAGAACATGGAAATGAGACCTTCTCTTCCAGGGATTTTTGCGAGTGTTTTAACACCTGCTGGATCAATGAATCTGCCTTCAACGACAGCACCTTTAATGGTGAGAGATTCTCCAAATCTTCTTGCGTATTTTGCAATAACTTTTGATCCTTTGAATGCATCTTCAGAGAAGATAATAGCGTTTGGACCAACGAGAATTTCTTTAAGTTCTGCGTAACCTAATTCGTCTGCTGCTCTTTCAACTAAAGAGTTTTTATAGACATTAAGGTGAGCACCTTCAGCTCTTAAAGCTCTACGAAGTTCTTGCATTTTTGCTACGGATAAGCCTTTGTATTCAACAACGATTAACGCAGCATTTGTTTTAGATGAGTCAACGATAGAATTGACGATATCTTGTTTCGCTTGTAAGACTTCTTTATTCATCTTCTTTACCTCCTTTTCTTTTTGCTTGTTTTTGAGGCTCCAATATACGGGATGAGTTGAATATAAGTATTTATTCAGTTGCCTCGGTAACATTATTAAGACTATTTCGTCCGTTACTGTCTCTGGTATATTGAAATCTAGATAATTGTATTGCTATTAAATAGCAAATTTGATAGATGGACCCATTGTTGTGTGGATCACTGCAGTTTTGATATATGTACCTTTAACTGCTGCTGGTCTTGCTTTGACAACTGCTTCAACTAAGGCGTTTAAGTTTTCAACAACTTTTTCGGTATCGAATGAGCAACGTGCGATAGAGACATGCATATTTGCTTCTTTGTCGACACGGTATTCAACTTTACCGGCTTTGATTTCTTTAACTGCTTTAGCGATGTCTGGGCTAACTGTACCGGTTTTTGGGTTTGGCATTAAGCCTTTTGGACCGAGAACACGGCCTAATTTACCGATTTCACCCATCATGTTTGGTGTAGCGACGATAACGTCGTAAGCAAACCAGTTTTCTTTTTGGATTTTCTCCAACATTTCTTTGCCACCTGCGAAGTCGGCACCGGCTGCTAAAGCTTCTTCTGTCTTGTCTGTGATAGCTAAGACAACTTTAGTTTTACCGTTACCATGTGGGAGTACGAGAGTGCCTCTGACTTGTTGGTCGGCTTTCTTTGGATCGACATTTAAACGGAATGAGACATCGATAGTTGCGTCAAATTTAACTGTTGATGTTTGTTTAACTAAGTCGATTGCTTCTTGAACAGAGTAAACTTTGTTCTTGTCAACTAATTGAGAAGCTGCAACATATTTTTTAGATCTTTTCATTACTAACTTCCTCCTTAGTCATCGATGACGATACCCATATTGCGTGCTGTGCCTTCGACAATTTTAATAGCTGCTTCGATGTCGTTGCAGTTTAAGTCTGGCATTTTGTACTCAGCGATTTCTTGTGCTTTTGCTCTAGAAATGTGAGCGACTTTTGTAGTCTTGCTGTTTGGGGATCCTTTGCTAATTCCAGCGGCTTTTAATAATAAACCTGCTACTGGTGAGGTTTTGATGACGAAATCGAATGATTTGTCTTCATAAGCTGTGATGATAACTGGAACGACTTCACCACGTCTGTCAGCTGTTTTGGCGTTAAAGTCTGTGCAGAATTTTGCCATGTTAACTTGAGCAGATGCGAGTTTTGGTCCTGGTTTAGCTTCGCCGCCAGGTAATTCCATTTTCACTTGCTTTGCGATTTTTTTACTCACGTGACTTTCCTCCTTGTTTTTAGATTTGTCCGTGCCGTGGTAGACTGAGCTAATCAGGCTCTCCCACGATACTCACGTGTCACCTCTCTCGTATAGGTAAACACATGCTTGTATATATTATCAAATACGTACGTGATTAATCAATACATTTTTTAAAAAAATAATTTTGCCATAAAATTTTATTAAAAGTTTTGCTGCTCAAATAATCTTTGATAATTTGTCCTACGATAGACAATTCCGCATTTGGGTTGTATAATATTTGCTAATTGCAGGGTAGTCATGAAAAAAGATCAAATTCGCTCTCATAAAAAACAAGCTAACCCATTCTTATTGGTTCTTCTTAGCTTCGTTATTCTTATTCTCATCGGCTCTGGACTTTTATATCTAGACCTTGTTTTGAACGGAAAAAATATCAACCCAAGCATTAACCTATCATTTGAAACATATTTAGACTGTTTCTTTGTGGCTGTTTCTGCTTCCTGTGTTACTGGATTAAACCCCTTTGCAGGTGGTGTTATTGGAACATTTTCTATCTTTGGTCAAATAGTAATGGCCGTTTTAATCCAAATTGGTGGTTTAGGATTTATAACAGTTTTAGCGTTTATTATCACACTTTTTGCAGGGAAAATCAGTTTTAAAGATCGTTATTGGTTATCCCAAGCAGTTGGTTCTACAAGCTTTATTCATGTCATTAAATTCGTTAGACAAATTATTTTAATTTCATTTGTAGTCGAAACAATTGGATTTGCATTATTCATACCTGCTATGATTAACCTATTCCCAAATAATATAGGATATGCATTATGGGCATCTTTATTCCATTCAATTTCGTCATTCAATAACGCTGGATTTGATCTATTAGGCAGCTCTTCTTTTATACCTGTTGCGGGTTCTTTATTAGCAAGCGCTCCTACATGGACATCCGTTTATTTAAAGATTGTAACAATGGTTTTAGTTATTGCTGGCGGTATTTCTTTCTTAACAATAATTGAAGTTTTTTCCTTCAAAAAACGCCCAAGTCAATATCGACCATTTACTAAAATTGTATTACTATATACCTTCGTTTTATTAGCGGGTGGTTCCTTACTATTTATGATTTTTGATTCATTTAAAGCAGTTAATCCAATGACTCCATTAGATGCATTCTTCCAAAGTGTGACATGCAGAACTGCTGGTTTTGCTAGCTATGATCAAAGTCAATTAAGCATAGGTTCACAAATAGTTTCATGCTTCTTAATGTTTATTGGTGGAGCACCTTTAGGCACCGCTGGCGGTATTAAAATTACAACTTTCTTTATTGTTGTTTTATCAATGTTCTCTTATTTAAGAGGCAAAGAAGTTTCAGCGTTTAATAGAAAGTTTTCCCAAAAACAAGTTATTAGAGCAATGTCTTTAATTTTCTTCTCCATTTTTGTTTTAATAGCCAGCTTTGCTGCTATTGAAATAATAGAAGGTGGAAAATTCTCTGCCGAAAATATTATTTTTGAAGTTTTCTCTGCTTTCGGCACTGTTGGTCTTACTGCAAATTTAACCACACAACTATCAGTAGGTTCTAAAATGGTGTTATGTTTATTAATGTATATTGGAAGACTTGGTCCTATGACTATGATTTCAGTCTTCTCTAAAAATATAAATGTTGAATCTAAACTTCACTACGAACTAGTTGAAGAAGATTTATTAATTGGATAGGAGGCTATTGAATATGGCTAAAAAATTAATCGCAGTTATCGGTTTAGGACAATTTGGTAAAGCAATTGTTGAAGAATTAGTTGAAAACGGTTGTGACGTTCTTGCTATCGACACAGATCAAGAAAGAGTTGCAAGTGTTAAAAACATACTTCCAACTGTTGCAATCGCAGATTCTACAAACGAACTTGCTTTGGATGAATTAGGATTTAAAGATGTTGATATTGCTATCATCGCAATCGGAGCGGCAATTGACGCCACTATTATTACAACCGCTTTATTAAAAGATTTAGGAATTCCAAGAATCTTAGTTCGTGTTGAAAATGACCACTATATCCCAATCCTTAAAAAGATAGGCGCGACCGAAGTTATCACACCTCAAAAGATCGCAGGTATTGGTCTTGCTAATAGAATTAATGAGGATGACTTTAGAGACTTCTATTCTCTTGATAGCAAATATTCTATTGTCTCAATTGAGGTTAACGAAAACTTTGAACCAGTTACACTTATTGAAGCCAATCCTAAAGCCAATTTCAATGTAATGCTCGTTCTTATTAAACGTAATGGAAAATCATTCGTTCCAGGTGGAAGTGATTCAATTCTACCAGGCGACTTCGTCTATGTCGTAGGAACGAAAAAGGATGTTACAGAATTCTCTCATTATGTTGGAGTTATCTCCAAAGCAAAAAGAGCAAGAAAGAGAAAATAAAAAGGGTTTTGATGCCCTTTTTATTTTGCTAATAATGTTTTTTATCTTCGATATTTTTGTATTTATCGTATAGTTTTAAGCAAGCTTTTCTATCCATTTCAACAACGAATTGCTTTTTCTTTTCTTCGTCGTTTTGGAATTCATAAAAGACGCTGTCCCTAAATCCAATATCCGCTGTATCAAAAATATTACAACCATAATAAACCTTAGAAATATTAGCCCACAAAATAGCCGCTAAGCACATTGGACATGGCTCTCCAGTAGTATAAATCTCGCATCCGCTTAAATCGTATGTTCCAAGTTTTTTGCAAGCTTTATGAATAGCCATCATTTCTCCATGACAAGTTGGGTCATTGTTTTTAAGAACTTGATTATGTCCTTTAGCGATAACAACTCCGTCTTTAACAATAACAGAACCAAAAGGTCCACCGTGCCCATTTTTGATACCTTTTTCGGCCTCTTTAATGGCCATGCGCATATATTTATTCATATAAAATTCTCCGTAAGTATTATATCACAAACAAAATAAAAACAAACTCTTGCGAGTCTGTCTTTATTGATAAATGGCTTAGATTCTTTCGATTTCAGAGAATTCGACTTCGACTTTAGTTGCTCTTCCAAAGAAGATTGTTTCAAGTTCAACTGTGCCTGTTTCTCTATTGATAGAAAGAATTCTACCTTCAGTACCTTCAAGTGGTCCATAGATGACTTTAACGTAGTCGTTTTCATTATAACGATCATACATTGATTCATCGACAACACCCATTCTCTTAAGAACTGGTTCAACTTGTTCTCTTGGAATTGGGAATGGTTTTGTACCTTTACCGGAAGAACCGACGAAACCTGTAACACCTGGTGTATTTCTAACAACATACCAAGCATAGTCTGTCATAATCATTTCGACAAAGACATAACCAGGATAAAGGTTTTTCATTCTTGTTTTGCCTGTTGGAAGGCCATCTTTTAAGACAGGTACCTCTTGTTCTGCAACAATAATTCTGAAAACCAAGTTTTCAATACCCATGGAAGTAACACGTCTTTCAAGATTTGATTTAACTTTATTTTCGTGTGTTGAATATGTATTAACAACGAACCAAGCTTTTTCACCGATTTTGCTAGATGCATCAGCGGGAATTTCACTGCCATCTGTTGTGGTATCAGTGAATACTTCTTTCTTATCTACCATTGTTTTACTCCTTCACTATTTCATTGTTTGGAAAGCATCTTTTAAGATGTTTAACAATCTATTTCCTGCTTCATCTTCTAATAATAAAATCAAGGAAGATAAAACAACGACAACTACAACAACAAGAATTGCTGGTAATAAAACATCACGTTTTGGCCAACGAACTCTTTTACCTTCTTTAGCAACATTTGCTACTGCTTTTTTTAAGCCCATAAATAGTACCTCCTATTTACTAATTTTGTGCACTGTGTGTTTGCCACATTTCTTGCAAAACTTTTTAACTTCAGTGATAGCTTTGCCATCCTTATTAATGCTCATCGTATAATTTCTAGATAAGCATTCGGAGCAAATTAAAAGAACTTTTTCTCTCATCTCTTGATACACTCCTTATTTTAATTTTGCTCTAATAATTTAACACTAGAATATACTAGTGTCAATTCAATTTTTAGGAAACTCAAGAAATTACCATATTTTAAAGGAAAAATGTCTCAATTATAAAAAGTTTACTTTTACTATAATTGGATTTAATGGATAATGAGAAGGGGCAACAAAAATGAAAAAAATAAGTTTAATTCTTCTATTTCTATTCTCATTAACACTTAACGCATGCAATCAAGGAAGCAATGATTCTTTAGATAGTTTTGAAAGCGTAAGCGAATCTTTTGAAAGTGAATCTACCTCAAGTGAATCTATAAGTGAAAGTGAATCAGAATCAGAATCAGAGAGTGAATTCATTCCTCAAACAACAAACTTTAATACCCCTAATCCAAACGCTAAAAAAGTGAGCATAAAAACACTTGTTGATAAAGGCAAAACATCAGATTCAAAAAATCTTTATTCCATCACTGGATATGTTCAATTTCCATACAATTATACTTTCGGTAATTTTGATATCGTTGATGAAACTGGCTCTATCACTGTTTGGGGGTTATCTAAAAATTCAACTTCTATGACAAATAATGGAAGCTTATATACTTATTCAAATGACAAAACCTTTTCTTCAATAGGACTAAAAGCTGGTGATATAATCACCATGGAAGGTATTTATGTCGCCTATGCACCTAATCCTGGCTATTTTGTTCCAGAAATAAGTGGCTATATTATTTCTAAAACCACAAGCGATATTGCTCCAATCAATGGTTTAAACTATGTAGGTGAGGAAACTTATTCGGGAACATATTATGATTCAGTTAATTCTTTGCAAGGAAACGAATTATTAAAAGGGTTACATAATTTAATGATGTCAACTCATACAACATATGTTTCCTATGATTCTCTTAAAACAACACTTAAAAAAAGTGATCCTGGTTCATCATCTTCAAATGTCACTTGCTTTTATTCGGGACAATCGACTTCTTCGTTTAATAGAGAGCATGTTTGGTGTCAATCTTTAAGCGGAAGCACTTCATCTAGTTCTACAAACCTATATGGAACTACATACGGGGGAAGTGATATTCATCACATTAGACCTGCGATTAGTTCATATAACTCCTTAAGAAGCAACGCTGCATTCGGCTATGTTTATGGTCCTAAAAGTGGTTTTAAAACTATAAACCATGTCAGTGGAGATAAAAACTATTTAAGTGGTAATGTTATTGAACCAGTTGATTCAATTAAAGGCGATGTCGCACGCATTATCATGTATATGTACATGCATTATTCAAAATCCATCGCGAATGATGGAAGCAAATATTCCTTCTTAGGAGACATGAATGTCCATTATGTAATGGGTCCAAATCAAAAAGCTGCCTGTTTTAAATTATTAAGAGAATGGAACGCGATTGACCCTGTTGACGATTTTGAAAAAAACCGCAACGAAGTTGCCTATCAATATCAAGGAAATAGAAACCCATTTATTGATCATCCAAGTTACGCTGATCTTATCTGGGGTTAGTAAAAGAAAAGAACATCGTTAGGAAATGATGTTCTTTTTCATTAGCAAATAGAATACAGCGATCGATGTCATCCCAAATACCGCGATTCCTACGATAATTGATAATGTAGTTTTTTTATCTATCTCTGCAGTGTTTTTCTTTGGTTCTTCCGGAGCGAAGAAGGCTTTTAGATATTTCATTGAGTCGCCAATACTTTCATTGCCTTTATCAACGTAAGAGTCAACCACGCTTTTATCAAAGGCGGAAAGGTTATTATATAGATTCAATAATTCTGTATATTGTTCATTAGAAACATCACAAATCGATGTATCTGCTTCTGGCCTAATAAATTTATTCCAATAATTGATGAAACCTTCATCGAAAGAATATTCATAAACAGGGAGATTTGTTGTATAACCAATATCAGCCCATTCTTCTAACCCTCCAGTAAAACGGATTTCAGTTAATGTAACAATATCTAATGTCCCTTGTGGGATGATTTCAATATTGTTGCTAATCATTAAGGAAGATAGATAATGAACATCATTGAAACAATTAATATCTATTTCATCAACAACGTGTCCATCAACGTTTCCATATATTCTCAAATCATCATCCGCGAGATTTCCATATTCAACATTTTTTACTATATAATTGCCATTTGATTTTTCTTCATATTCAAAACAATAAACATATGGATTTTCACTTGCGTGAACAACTTGAAAATCATTGCCACTAAAAGTGGCAGCCACAAATAACAACGATAAAGAAAGAGGGATTAGAAGTTTTTTCATTATTTTAAAATCAATAAAGTGATAACAAGTCCAACGACGATTAAAAATAAGACACCACATATGATTAATGCAGTAAGAGGAAAAGTATAATGACCTTTAGCTTCTGGCTCTAAACCGCTTTCATCAACTTCGAGTTCAGATGTTGGTGTTAGGCCTTGTTCTAAAGCTTCTTTTTCTAATTGTTTACTTCTTTTACTCATGGTAAGTATCTCCTTTATAAAAGTTTTTGGATAATCGCATTATAAGCAAAATTATATATGTATTCAAAGGAACATTTAAAAATAACAATATTCCTTGAGTAATAAAAATAACATAAAACATGTTAAAGCCAAACGCCCAAGCCTTCATTAAAGCACCGAAAGCTAGAACAACTAAAAGTTCTACCAAAAAGGCCACAAAGGAAACTTGATGAACATTAAAATATTCGTTTTTGTATTTTCTATCTAGGAAGAAGTTTAAAACATTTAATAAACAAAATAGAATAAACATTAAAGAAACGATAATTATCTTTTGATATAACTCAAGAGTGTAAGTCGCACTATAAAGGGTGAATGATTTTTGAGAAAATAAAAATACGGTAACTAATGAAAAAATCACTGCAAAAACCCAATTTTGTACGCAGAACATGACTTTTTTACTCTTAATTAATTTCACCAACGAAAAGATAAAATACGGAAGGAAGCCTAAAAGAAGGTAGGTCAATGTTATTTGAGGGAAGAACCCAAAAGTTTTTGGATCAAATATAAAATAGCCAAGCAAATCCGAAAATGCCCCAATTGCAATTCCATAAATCGGGCCTAAAAAATAAGAAGCAAAAATTAAAAGAGCATTACCACCAAAAGAAACCCTAACAAAGGGAATTATAGGGATATAATTTATTGCCACAACTTTGTTCAAAATCATTATTAAAGCAATAAATAAACCAGATAAACAAATCTTTTGGATTTGCGGAATGTCATTCTTGAACAATATCTTCTTCATAATCTTTGAATTCAAATATTCCCTTGAGGAAATCATCATAAACTTGATAAGCAAATGCAAGCGAACCACATATTAAAATTATTCCGTTATTGTTTTCATTTAATGCGTTTTGCACAGCCTCTTTGTAATCTCGTTCATATTTATAGTCTTCTAAATAGAGAAAATATTCTTCTTCACTTCTAGATCTAGGGTGATCAAAAGATGTTAATGTGATATCACTAGTCAACAATCCTAAAGAAGATAACATATTTTCTATGTTCTTATCCTTAAAGCAAGAAAAGATAACTTTAACGTGTTTATCTAAAACAAAATTCGAAACATCTTTTACAAGTAAAGAGATAGCTTCTGGGTTGTGAGATCCATCAATTACAACAGTTGTTTTAAATTTATTTAATATAGTCATCCTGCACTTGATAGATGCGGTCTTCAAACCTTCATAAATATCGCTTTTCATAACAGGTAAAATATCCTTTAATATTTCACTGGCTTCGATTGCAAAGCATGCGTCTTTAATGCTCGCAAGTGACTTGATGTTTATCTCCAAATTTTCAAATGTTCTATATCCAAACGAATATCCGTTTTCAGTTAGGGTTTGCTTAAAAGGTAAACTTAGTAGATATACTTTAGAATCATATTCTTTTGCGGTGAGTGATATTACATTAAATGCGTCTTCCGCCATATCGCATGTTAAAATAGGAACTTCTTCTTTAATAATTCCTGCTTTATGCATGGCTATTTCACTTAAAGATGTGCCTAAATATGATGTGTGTTCAACACTTACAGAGGTGATAATGCTAAGAGACGGAACGAAAATGTTAGTAGCGTCCACTAAACCACCCATGCCGCATTCAACAATCGCAACATCAACTTCTTTGTCCTTAAAGTATGTCAAAGCAATGAAAGTTAATATTTCAAACTCACTCAAACTGTATTTTGAAAAATATTTGTCATATTTCTTAACGTAATTTTCAAATTCTTCTTCTGATATTACGACTTGATTTATAACAATACTTTCGCAAGGGGTTTTAAAATAAGGAGAAGTAAATAGGCCTACTTTATATCCTGCTTTTTGATAAATCGAAGCAATGAAAGTCGCGGTTTGTCCTTTTCCATTACTTCCAGCAATATGAATTGAAGGTAAGTTAAAATCAAAAGAAACTTTTCTTAAAAATTTATCATAATTATCTCTTTGATAATCGTCTTTTCTAACATCATTAAAATATTTTTTTATATCCATATTAATATTGTGATTTAATGACTTTATCCATCATTCTCTTATCGTCGCGTTCTTTTTCGCTTTCACGTTTATCATGTAATTTCTTACCTTTCGCTAAAGCGATTTCAACTTTTGCAAGCCCTTTTCTAAAATAGATTTTAGTAGGAACAACTGTGTATCCTTCAGCTTTAACTTTTTGAACAAACCACCTTATCTCTTTTTTGTGAAGCAAAAGTTTTCTTGTTCTAGAAGGTTCATGATTAAAAATATTACCTTCTTTATATGCGGAAATATGAAGGTTAATAAGTTCAGCTTCCAAATTTCTAAAAACAACATAAGAATCTATCATAGTTGCCCCATTAACTCTTAATGACTTTATCTCTGTTCCAGTTAAAGCAATTCCGCATTCAGTAAAGTCACTTAAGAAATAATTGAAATAAGCTTTTTTGTTATTCGCGATGATTTTAATTCCAGTTTCTTTTTTCATACGTGAAATCATAATATCACATTAACTACATCAATAAAATTGATTATACAAATATTTTGCCTACTCCTTTTCAAGAAAAGTGACTATAATAGGAGTATCTTATGGGACCTTTATGGCCTAAAAAGAGAGGAAAAATTTATGTACAAATCATCAAAAATTAGTAAGATGACAGGAATTGGATTATTTATCGCAATCACTGCAGTCTTAACAATTATTGGTAATTCAATCACCATTGGACCAGTCGCAATTAACTTGTCCTTAATACCTATAACAATTGGTTCTATTATTTTTGGACCATTGGCAGGATTCATCTTAGGTGCCGCTAATGGAGTTATCGTACTTCTTGCGCCTTCAACATCGTTATTTTTATCTCATAACGTATTTCTCACAATTGTTACTTGTATACTTAAAACAGGACTAGCGGGTCTTATATCAGGTTTTGCTTATAAATTATTTAGAAAAATTAAAGAAGGTTTTGGAGTTGTTGTCGCTTCAATATTAACTCCACTTATTAACACCGCAATTTTTGCGTTGTGTGTTTTCTTGTTTTTCTATGATCTTTTATTAGCAGGACAAGGCTCAAACGCCTTTGCTTATTTTGCCTTAGTGATTGTTGGGTGGAACTTTGTTTTTGAAATTTCTATTAGTTGCATTTTGTGTCCAACAATAATTCACGTTACAAAAGTTTTAAAAAGCAAAACAGAAAAAGAAAATTAATGAAAAAGAAACTTATTATTTTTGATCTTGATGGAACACTTTTAGACACCGTGAACGACCTTAAAGAGGCCGTCAACTTTTCATTAGAAAAGAATGAGGAGCCAATCAAGACTCTTGAACATGTTACAAAGTCGATTGGTAACGGGGTAGAATTATTAATTGCTAGGTGTTTAGAAAATGGTTTTTCAAATCCAAAATATCGAGTTATCTTTAACGATTTTAGACAATATTACCTGAGTCATTCAGATGTTTTCACTAAAATCTATCCAAACGTCAAAGAAACTATTTTTTCGCTTAAAAAATTAGGTTATTTTATTGCAGTTTGCACAAATAAACTCCATGAAGCAGCTTATGAAATGATTCATAAATATTTTGGTGATATTTTTGATTATGTTTTGGGTTCCAAAAAAGAATTAAACAAAAAACCACATCCAGACATGATTAACGATGTTATCTCTAATTTTGAAGGTATATCAAAGCAAGATGTTTTATATATCGGCGATACAGATGTCGATGTTTTAAGCGCAAAAAACGCGAATGTTGATTATGTCCTTGTTTCTTACGGTTATAGAAATAAAAAAGCACTTCTTTCATACGATCCAAGCGCTAAAATAATTGATGATATAAGTGAACTAATTGATTTATTAGAACATTAATTTACTTTGAATATAAGAACCAACTTCTTCTCTATCGACATTATAGCTAACAGAAAATTCGTCTAATAATCTATTGTATGCATCTTTAAGCATTTCAAGATCCATTGGTCCAAATTTAACATTTTCGGTTACAAAAGCATTCTTAATAAATAAAATGTAAAGTTTGGTTAAGAAAGCGATATCTTCGATATTGCCAGAAGCTAAACGTCTTTTGAATTCGTCTCTTCTTTGTTTTGTGTTACTGATATAAACTTCAGGAAGTTTGTTCATATGTTCAATAAGTTTATCAGCTTCTTCTTTGGTCATTACTTTTCTAATGATATTAATGGCCTTTAAAACAGGGACATAAATAGAGACGTCTCCAACCCTTTTTGCACGGATTGTAAAATATTCACTATCACCCATTGTAATTGTGCCAGTGATTACGCTTACTCCATCTCGATAATGTACGACGACATCATTAATTTGAAACATAAGTACCTTCCTTGCATTTTTATTATCTCAAAAAATAACAAAAATTGTAAGAACAAAACTAAAGATGAACTTATTTTATACTAAATTAATTAAGTATAAATTTGATTATATATTCGTTCGCGCGAATAGAGGTTTCTTTATCGAGGGCAAAATGATGGAAAACGTGATTGCATTTTTTGTCTTTTTCAAAATATATGTTTATAGTTCTTTTATTCTTTTTGAAATCCCTTATTAATTCCTTGCTTTGAAAGGAAAAAACATCTTTTTTAGAATAAATTAATAAACTTTCTGGAATCACAAAACCTAAATCTAAATAATATTTAGGTGAATTTCTCTTTAAAAGTCGCTTATTTTTATAATTTTTCGAAAATAGAGTCATTAGGCCATTTTTATTTAAAGCAACTTTAGCTATGGAAACTATCCTAAAATAATCGTACATTGGGGAAGATAAAATCAGTTTGTCGATATTAATATTTTCTTTGAAATCTCCATATTGGTTTCTTAATTTAGGGTTACGTAACGCTAACGCAACCATCATTGCAATATGGCCTCCCGCGGAATCTCCCATTAAGACTATCTTTTCAAATTTTAAAGAAAGTTTTTCTTTGTTCTTAATCACAAAATAGATAGAAGAAATGACTTCTGTTATTTGAGTTTCTATCGACATTTCTTTATCTTTATTCATTAAAGTATAGTTCATCGAAACGACTTCGAATCCCCTATTAGCGAAATAAGAACAATAAACGTTTGATTGTTCTTTATAGCCGTAACAATATCCACCTCCGTGAATATTAAAAATTATTACTTCGTTATTTTCTTCAGGAAGGAAAATGTCTAAACGATGATTAAAATCATTGTCGTCAATATATTGAATGTCTCTTTTGACTTCTTTTATTTTGTATTCTTTATATAACGATGAAAAATGGATGTCTCCATCTCTCATTGCCTTAATAAAATTATCAATTTTAATTAAACACATTTTTAAAAGTTGGATGGGCCAACTGGTCTAACATAGACCTCAACAACATTAGAGTCACCGTAACGTTTTTTCATCTCACTTAATAATTCAAAGAAGCGAGAATCTTTCACTAAACAAATGACGCTGCCGGCGAATCCTCCGCCATTAATTTTGCAAGCCCCTTGATCTCCTATAATTTTCATAATCGAATCAGTGGCTTCTAAAGGAGAACCTTCATATTGATCTTCTACCATCATATTTTTTAAATAGTTAGTGGAAGAAAGTCTAGATTCGTTTATACAAGATAGGAATAAATCTTCATTTCCTTCTAAAATCGCCTTTTTAGCAATTTTAACTCTTTCGCATTCACCGAAAAAGTGAAGAGCACGTGAAAACTCAATATCACTTAGTTTATTTTGATTCGCTTTAATTGTTTCTAAGTCTGTCTCAACAAGGAAATTAACTCCACACTTTTTAGCAGCATTATGCATATCAAATGGAATTGCACTATAAGCATCACTTAAATCTGCGTGACTACCGCCTGTATTGACAATAACGTAATGTAAATCTTTGAAGTCAATTGTCATTGGTTCAACGTGAGGGTTATCTATATCATTAAAATCGATATAAACAATTCCTCCATAAGCTACACCGATTTGGTCAAGTAAACCAGATTTCTTACCAAAATATTTGTTTTCTGCATATTGACCAGCTTTACATAAAATCATTTTGTCAATTTCGCAGTTATTGAATAATTTATTAAATACTTGGGCAATAAGCAATTCGAAAGCAGCGCTTGAAGAAACCCCAGCTCCGGAGAAAATTGAAGATTCCATATAAATGTTAAATCCGCCAATATTAAATCCTTTATTTTTTAAATAATTAGCAACACCACGGATAAGAGCTTGTGATGTATTTGTTTCTTCTTTAACGACTTCGAGATTACCCAAATCAATTTCAAAAGAAGGATTTCCTTCACTGAAGAGTCTTACAATCAAATCTTCATTTGGTCTAACCGCACTTGAAATAGCGAGATTGCATGTAGCGGCCATACACAAACCATGATTGTGATCTGTATGATTTCCTAAAATTTCAAAACGTCCACCACAAGAAATTAAATCTGTCGGGGTGTTGTTATAAAGTTCAATAAATTTGTTAGTTAATCTTGTTTGCATAATTCAAGCTCCTTAAGAAAGCAATTAAGCGCTTCGTTTCCATATCTTTCATCTTTGAAGACATTGATGTCATGTAAGATTCCGTTTCCAGTATAGAACAATAAATCATCAATAGAGTTAAATTTGCCTTCAATCATTTCATTAATAATATGTTCAAAAGCCTTCATATCTTCGTAATTTTGATAAATTTCTTCGCGTTTTGAAGGGTTTTTGACAATTTCTTCCACTAATTTAAGTTGACGTTTAAGTCTAGCAGGGAGAATGAATAAACCCATTGCTTCGATTAAACCAATACCCTCATTTTTAATAATTTGAAGTTCAGGTCTAACGTGATATAAACCGCCAGGAAGTTCTTCTGATGTCAAATTATTTCTTGGCATTAAATAGACTGTGTAAGTTTCGTCGTTTTTAGTAACAATAGATGTGACTGTGCTATGTTGTTCGCTTGTAGAGCAAATAATGTTAGCTTTTTCAAATGTGAATTTTTTCCATGTTTGAACAAAATTATCAGCTTCATCTAATAAAATCTTTTTATCTTTTCCTCTTAAAGCAAAACATGTTGCAGGCCAATCTAAGATGGAATAAACCACATCATCGCGTCTTCCTTTAAGAAGGATTTTATCTTTTACTTTCATCAAAGGTAAAACATAATTTCCACCTTGGAAATGTTCGTGAGAAAGAATTGAACCACCGACAATTGGAAGATCGCTATTTGCACCTATAAAGTAATGAGGGAATAAATCCACAAATTCAAATAACGCTGCTAAATATTCTTTTTTAACAACCATTGGAAGGTGTTCTTTCAAGATAAGAATGCAGTGTTCATTGTAATAACCATAAGGAGAATATTGTAAGTACCAAGTATTTCCTGCTAGTTCCATAGGAATTAATCTTAAGTTACCCCTAGGAGCAGTTTTCGCACTCCCAATACATCCTTCATTTGTAATGCAAATTGGACAGGCAGGATAAGCAACATCTCCGACAGGCTTAGCTAAAGCTGCTTTGATATCTTTATTACTTTTTTCAGGTTTGGATAGATTAATAGTCATGACGATTTCATTGCCATCAACTTCACCTGGAATAACTACGTTTTGTTCAATTTTGGTTTTTTGAATATAGTTTGATTTGATCCCTAAATCATATAAATAATCAGTCGCAAGTCTTTTATCAACATTGTATAAAGCATTAAAAGTTTCAATTGTTTTGCTTGGAATAGGTGATAGCATTCCAAAGATTTTTGTAACCTTTGCTTCTGCTTCTTTTTCATTTAAACCATCATTAATGCAGTAGTTCATAAATTGTTCAACAAGTGTGTCAGGAACAATCATTTCATCAATGGATTTATAGTTAATTTCTCCATCATAAGGAGCCTTGACATTGAATTCAGACATTAAGTAATTTCTATAAAAAATTGCATCTTCTTCAATTAAATGAAGATGTCTAATCGCGTAATAAAGTAATTCTTCAATCATTCTACTAATCATATTGTTAATCCTCGTTATTATTATAACGAAAATATTTATATAAAAAAGAGTTTTCTCCTCTTGGTCACATAATATGTTTGAAATAATAAAGTTAGTAGACTAAACTAAATTTATGTCAAACGTTTATAAAAAACTTGAAGAGCAATATTTAGAAACCATCTTAAAGAGAGAAGGTCAACAATACGATAAAGAAAACGGTGCGATTTTTTCAAAACAAAGATATGTTTTTAATATTGATAAAGATGGAAACGAAGTAAGTAATTTTGCTATACATCAAGTTATATTAAATATACTCAACGAGTTCAAAAGAGTATGTGATAAAAATAACATTCCTTGGGCAATTGGTTTTGGAGGTGCTTTAGGTTTAGTTAACTACAAAGGTTTTATTCCTTGGGATGATGATTCTGATGTTGTTATTAACTTAGATGATTTACCACGTTTAGTGGAAGCGCTTAAAAAAGATTTAGGCCCAGATTATGCATTTGATTGTTACGAAACAGATCATCGTTATAATGTATTAAATCCGACGATGAAAATCAGATATAAACATAGTTTAATTAAAGAAAAAAATGATGTTATGCTTCCAAATAAGTGTAAAAACGGAAGTGGCATATTTATTGATGTTGCAGCCTTTTCAAACGTTCCAGACAACGTAAGAGAACATAGAAAAGTAAGAGCAAGAGCCTTATGGTTTGTTCCCGTTTATGTTTTCCTTGATACTTTCCTTAGAATACCTCCATTTTTAGGAAAGAAGAGCATCAAGAAATATGAAATGAAAGTCAATGAAAAATATCGACATACAGGCTGTGTATCTCAAAGTGCGATTATCGCCTGGCAAGCAATTGGAAAAGATAAAACAAAAATTATTTATCCAAGAGAAATGATTTATCCTTTTGTTGAAAGAGAATTTGAAGGCCAAATGTTCCCATTCTTCCACGATGTTGAAGGTTTCTTAAAATTTAATTATGGAGAGAAAGCTTTGAAGAAATTTATTGATGGGGAATGGAGAGAAACTTATCCAGAAGATAAAAGACATCCCGCGCATATCAAGCGTTTGGAAATCTATAAATAAAAACCACATTCGAGTGGTTTTTTTAGTCATTCAAATCAAATATTTTCATATCACCTTGCATTAAATCAAAGTGACATTCTTTTCCGTTATTGAAATAAAGGGAATAAACATTTGCGAATTCTTGATCGCCATTTACAACAATCATCACTTTGTGATTTGGATCATCTCTATAATGACCAAAGGAGACGATTGTTAATAAGTTATCATCTTTGATATCAAAACGTTTGAATTCGTTAAGATTATTTGGATAGACTGGTTCACCCCAGTCTTTGCCTCTAAAATAATATTTATCAATTTCGATTTCTTCAAAAACTTTTCCATATCTTTCATTGAACAAATATTGTTGTCTTTGCAGTTTTCCATACATTGGAGTGATATAGGCTCTTTCACCAAGGAATGGTGGGTTTCCAAATCCATAGTCTCTTGCGTATTGATGGAAATAGAACCAAATTATCGCCTTCGCACCCATCGCAGCAGAAACATTAATTTGCCAACGAATATCGTATTCGGTAGGTTCTCTATATGAGAAATGACCAATACTTAATAAAGAAACATATAAAGGAATGTGGTTTGCATTTGCGATTTGCATAAAATGATGCATTCCTTTTAAGAACAATTTAATACCTTCTCTTTGGTCTTTAGATGTGTTGTAACATTGAGTGTATTGATCAAAGGCCAAGATATCTAATTTTCCATTTTTAATTAAACGATTAATTTTTTCATAATAGAAGTTGTCTTCTCTAAAATTTTCCTTAGGTTCTCCAAGTAAACCTGACCAATATGGTAATAAATTACCATAATGTAAATGATTTGGAAGTAATTCTTTCAACAAGGCCATTGTGAAACAGAAGTTATCTTCTTGGTCAGAAAATGGTTCGTCTCCCCCATAAAATCCAAATGTAGCAGGGTGATTTCCAAAATCATTAACTGCTTCTTTTACGCCTTTAACAAATTCTTCTTTACTCATTTTGTTAAGACGGAGATATTCTGTTCTTTCATCATTGATGATGACTTTAACGCCAACTTTATGAGCTTCATCAAGAAGGGCAATCATATCCTCTTTTTTAGATTCATTTTCCACAAATCTAAAGGACATGAATAGGTTACAATTAATATCAACCCATTTATGAACAATATCTTTATCAAGAGTTCCTACTGGCAAATAATTCCAGAAACCAAATTTAATTTTATTATCCATAATTATCTAATAATTCCTACTAAGTAAGTAACGTTAATGAAGCTAATTTGTTCTGCGTAAATAGCGATAAATGGGTTATTTGGGAACGCTCCGTCGGTAGTTGCTAGATCAAATTCGTAATAATAGATTTTGTTTGTAGCGTCAACAAGTTCTCCGAGGCTTTGAGATTTGAGTGACCAGTTATCGCGTTTAACAAAAGTTAATCCGCCGTCTTTTGGTCCGTGAGAAAGTTGAATGAAGACACCAATTTTTGAATATTTAGTAGCCCAGTTTCTTCCTCTAGCGTCGTTAAAGAAGACATTTGTTGGGTTACCGCTTGCTCCGCCACTCAAGGTTGTACCGAAATCATAAGTGCGTAAAGTTCCAAATTCTTCGGATTCAACCTCATCCATTCCTGGCCAATTAGAACCGTGAGAGACAGTATACACGCCCGTGTACATGACTTCATGATTTGTGACTGCGTTAACATAACTTAAATATTTATCGTAGTCACTTATTTTATTTAATGCACTAGCTGGCAATGCAGAAGTTAAACTACTAATCTTTTCTTTTAAAAGAATGAATTGTGCTTTTGAATAATTGTTATTTTGTTCGTAAACAGAAATTGCTTTTGCAACATATTTATTAATAACGCTGACATCTGCTTCAAAGGCAACAAGATCACTAACTGCAACTAAACTTGTTTGTGTATTGGAAAAATACATATTGATAAATGTTTCATTGTTAGTAAATGGTTTAAGTCCGCTACAGCTATATTCGATGAAATATAAGTTTGTAGTCTCATCAATTAATGTGCCTTTTGCTATTGGAGCGTTAGTCCAAGAACCATTGATAATGAAATAGTTCCATTCGCCATTTGGTTTGTCAAAGCGAGCAAAGTAACCAAAACTTACATGATTAGACCAATCGTGACCTGTTGTGTTTGTATTTAATCTCATTTGGACTGAATTGCCTGCTAAAGAAAGGTTACGAGCAACATATTCTCTACCAAAAACATCAGATTTAGCGCTATTAGTTGTAATAGGAGCACCTGTAGATCCATCTAAGAAGTGCGCGCCATTAGAATCTAAAATCGAGGCTAATTCATTGACTAAAACCTTCTTACTCAAGTAATCGTCGTAACCATTAACGTTTTCTTTTTGTTCGGTTGTTAAGACTTTAAATTCGCGTTCAATTTCTTCACCAATTAAGACAAATTTTGCTTTATCATATTTGGTTTCTAAAGACATTGAGTTAACTTTTGCAAGGTTTTCATTGATGGAAATAGTGGCAACTAATGTTTCACATCTTTCGAGTTTTTCAACGTTTTCTTCCTTAACTTTAGCTTGCCATTCTAAAGAATATTCACTAGCAAGACTATCATATGCCACTCTTGCTTCATTAACTGCGTCAAGGCTTAAATTATTTTCATCAAGAGCTTCGATTAAGCTATTAACTCTATCAACTGCTGCTTGAGCTTTTCTAACATCAATTTCGATACCAACGATTGAGGTAATTTCATAACCACTTACACAACCACTAGCCTTATTTTCAAGGTAACCACCGATATGCGAATAATCATAACCGGTTGGGTCCGTAAAAGCCGCTGTTGAAACTTCGACATACATAAAAGTATTTTTGACAGTTTCTTCTGAAATATGGACCGTAGCGCCAGCATTTAAGAATTGAATTCTTGAAAGTGGAGCAGGCCATTTAATAAAGAAACCTAATTTCTTATATCCAGTAAAATCGTGTTTTGTTGCAAATTGAATATTTCCACTGCCTGAAAGCGTTTCATTTGATAAATCCGCGGTGTGGATATAACCAAAATCATCATTAATTTCTGTATCTAATAAAGATAAGAAGGATGAGTGGCCGATAGTTGTGTGGTAAAAATCAGCTGCAGCAATGGAATGAGTATAGGCAACTTCGTCTTTCATGGAGTTATATTCGTTGATATTTGCTAAAGTGGAGACTATATTTTGATCAACATTTACTAAGAAATCATCGATGCGTTGACCTAAAAGAACGAAATGACTAGCACCATCACTTAAAGTGATGTCGATATTAATCGCTTTTTCAATTAATGGAGCAACTACTTCGTTACAAACTATGATTTCGCATCTAACTAATTTTTCTACTTTTTCTTGAGGGACTTTGTCTTGCCATTCTTGACCATATTCAAGAAGAGCATTATAAGCAGAACGAGCTTCATAAACAGCATCAGCGCTGACATTTTCTTCATCAAGTTCATCAATCAAAGCAATAACTCTAGCTACTTCGTCTCTCTTTTCAAAATCAGAAGCATAGCCTTCTAAAACTTCGAAATTAGTAACGAATGCTTTTTGTCTTTCTGTTAATTGATTATAAGCATCAAAAACTGCTTGAACTTCTTCTTTTGTTGATTCAGAAGTTAAGTTATTAATCATGTCTATAACTTCTTGCGCTTTCGCTCTATCAACATCTTCTGGAACTGATTCAACAACGCTTTCTGAATCAAAAAATGGATTTTCTAATTCTGAAGAGCAGCTAGTTAAAACTGTTAAACAAAGTACGCCAGCTAAACAAGCGATTAATTTTCTTTTTTTCATAAATAAATCTCCAATTTCGTTTCCATTCTATCTTTAATAAAGATATTTATCAATTTGATAAAATCTCTTAAATAAATCTAATAAATGAATAATATAAATATTATTACCTTATTTTTGGGTAAAATTAACATTTCTTATCTAATAAAAACCAATAGTAATTATATTCAATATTATCAATTAAATATTTACATGGGAGCAAATTTTCAAACCAGTCTAAAGGATAGACTTTTATATTTTGATTTTGATTTATTTTAAAAGCTTCTATTAAGTCAACTTTTATCTCATCAGTAACTTTGTCTGGGTCGCAGCTAACAAATAGAGGCGATGAAGATCTTGAAAGTAAATCCAACCATTGCTTGTTTTGTATCCAAGGAATTTCTTCTCCTCTAACCCCAACACAGTCAGCGTCGATTTTATAAAAAATGTCATCTTGAATTAATCTATACGCCAAGGAATTTACCCCATATTTACGAGTTCTTTCAAATTCGGCTCCAGAAGTGTCGTCTCCAATTCTATTAAGTTCAACAAATCCAACACATAAATGACTAACCGCATTGCAGCCAATAAGGACAGCCTTTCCAGCAGCTTTTCTAATAACCTCATACATCTTTTTAATTATTTGAGCGTTTGTAAGGTTGTTATATTTAAATCTCCAACCTTGCTCACATAGATTCCATGGCATTTCAAAACCATAATTTAAAAATATATCAACAGTCACAAAGTCAAATTTAATCAATTCATAACCCCAATCCACAAACTTTTTTGTATCCTTATATATGAAATCTAACACCTCATCACAGGTTGGATCAAAAAGAATATCTCTTAAAGGGTGTTTACAGTTTAGTAGGTTATTCTCGCAATCTTTAAGCGGTCTAAACCATATACCAGGTCTAGCCCCTAATTTTTTAATCTCATTTGCGAGCTTTTTCATATCCTTAAATTTGTTATTAACAACCCAAGGTCCTGAACAAGAATATTTTGACCAACCGTCGTCAATCACCATATATGGCTTAACAGATAAGCCTCTTGTAACTTCTATTAATAATTCAGTATCTTTGATTATTTGAGAGTAACTCGACTCTCCGTATGCGTAATACCAATTATTAAAACCATACACGATAGAATCTAGTTCAAGTTTTTTGACATCGCACATTAAAATTTGTAGGAAATCTTTGCAACTATCTAACAAATTTTCGTATTTTTCAACTTTTTCAATAAAAGTGCATGCCTTAAGTTTGCTGTTGTTTAAACTTACTCCAATACCGCCTGATTGAACGTTAATATTGACAAATAATTCGTCTCCATCTACTTTAAAAGACACAAAAGAATTTGGTTGAACATTAACACCAAAACTTCTTAAGATGTTTTCTTTATAATTATTAATAAATACATACCAAAACATTTGACGATCTTTGTTTACTTTAGACCAGATCATATCTCCATATCCACGTTCAATAGCGTCACCAAAAACCAATTCATTTGCAGAAACTTCAAGTTTGTAAGTTAAGTATATGTGGGATAACTGTGATTGAAAGTTGTTAACATATAAGTCTACGCCAAAAGTGCCATGCATTAGTTCAATTGAAACATCATCAAAACTTCCCTTATTATCTTTTAAAGAGATTTCTTGAATCCCTATTCCATCAACATCAATTTGACATCTATTAGGTTTAAGAAAATTGATTAATGTCATATTACAATGAATTACCTGTTCCAACTTTATCAATCAATGATAATCTAGCGGCCCCAAAAGAGGCGGATAAATCATGAATGTATTTAATTTTGCATACTCCGCTCGCGCTAATAGAAGTGTCAGTATCAATAATTTTATCTAACATTTTTTGGTCGTTATTAATTACATTTCCAGTAATAATTAATTTTTGAATAGAGAAAATTCTACGAATGTTATTAAATGTAACACCTAAATAGAAAGCAGCTTCGTCTAAATATTTTCTATATTTTTCTCTATTATTATCAATTTCTTGGAAATCTTTCACGTTTGCCCGTTTTGCAATTCCGACGGTTGAAGAATAGGCTTCTAAGCAACCTCTAAGACCACAACTACAAAGTTCTCCATTAAGAGGTTGAACTGTCATGTGTCCAAAGTCAATAGAGCCAAAATCTTCAATCGAATATCCATTAATACAAATCGCAAAACCAATACCAGAAACAACACGAGCAACACAAACCGATTCATCGTTTTCAGCGTGTTGGAATTGGTATGCTTCAAGTAAACAATTTGTATCGTGTTCTACATAAACGTAAATATTATATTTATCTTCGACTATTTTCTTTAAATTTAAATGTTTGAAATCTTCAACAAAGAAGAAATTTTCGAAATAAGAATGTGTTGAATCAATTCTTCCTTGGCAAGAAATACCAATCGAAACCAAGGTGAAGTTGTTTTCGTTAACATATTCTATACATTCATCAATTATTTTAAAAATCTTTTCAATTACTTGTTCTTTTGCTTTTTCTTCAAAAGGTAATTCGGAGGCGAATTTACTAGTTCCATCAATGCCAATAACAGTCGCGGAATACCCAACAGAGTTAATGTCAACGCCTATTGAAACGAATTTATCTCCGTTTGGCATAATGTATGAAGTACCTCTACCAACACCTGTGTTAAAAGATTCAGTTTCGATAACTTGTTTTTTATTAATAAGCGCGGAAACAACACTAGAAACGCTACTCCATGAATAATTAGTTTGCTTTTGGATTTCTCTACGAGTTGTTTTTCCTTTCTTAATAATATAGGCGAAAATTGCCTTGTAACTTTTTTGTGAATCTGTGTGATTGTCGATATAATTGATCATTTCATAATCCCCCTATTTAATTTTTATTGTAATGATTTCAAATGGTTTGATTTCAAAACTAAGAATATGATTATCGATAACAGTTAAGTCAGAAATTTTATTTTCGAGTAAGTCGCAGATTTCTGCATTATTAATTCTGGTTGCGAATTCTAAGGTAACATTTTTTCTTTCTTTGAATCCTTCGTACATTCTTAAAATATACGAATCATCATCCATAGCTTTTTTAATTGTTTCAATATAAACGCCCTCGCATGAAGTTTTAACAAAGCTATAAGTTGAATCTAAACCATTATTAACTTTATTAACCCTTCTAACTTCTAATGGTCTATTTAAAATGTAACCTTGTTTAATTACACTACTATTTGTGAGGTTTCCCTTGTGTGGTAATAGTGAATATGTGAAGGTTGGGACAATCTTATTCGCATGTTCATTTGGAAATGATCCAGATTTAATAAGAGAAATAGACAAAATGTTTTCTTCGGCCCCAAAGCCGTGCTTACCATCATTTAAAATGGCGAATCCATAGTTGTTTTCGCTCGCATCAATCCATTTATGCGCGCAGCTTTCAAAACATGCAGAATCAATAGAATTATTCAAATGGTTATTTCTACTAACATGTCCGAATTGAATGTCGTAATTTACCTCATCAAATTTAATATCTAATGGGAATAAGGATTTAAGGATTTGGTTCTTTTCCTTCCAATCAATATCACACTTAATATCAATTCTATCTAAACCGTTATAAAGTGAAATCTCTTGAATAATTAAGGAATTGCAATATTTTTTGATAATTTTTAAAGCAATTCTTTGATTATCGACAACTTTTTGGAATTCGGCTTCTTCGTTTAACAGATATGCTTTTTGTTTATGAAAAGGGGCTAGTTCCCAGTTATCATATTCAAACGCCATATCTTCATAAGCTACTAATTGGTTTAAGGACTTTCCTTCTTCAACTAACTCCCTATTTTCTCTTTTATCAAATAAAGATGAAATAGATCCGTCTAAATTAAATTTAATAGAATAGAATTCATTTTCTAAATATCTATCTTTAATAATTAAATAAGATTTTTTATCAAAATCTTTTATAACTTTATATCCGTATGATGGGATGTTATCAACCACATATGTAGTTCCATTAATTCTAACATTTGAGGTAACTTCAAAAGGATTTGAATTGTAGACTAAATAACCTTCATCATTAACTTTTTCCGCTAATAAATCAAGGTTATCTTTATGCAATTGCCCAACTTCTTTTTCTACTCCTTGATATAACTCATAAGCGTCATCATAAACCTTTTCAATTGATGATCCAGGAAGGACATCATGGAATTGATTTAAGATAAGAACTTTCCAATTATTTTCTAACAATGAGCCCTCATATTCTTTGTTAATTAAACTATTACAAATAACAGAGCTTGCCTCTGTGGACATAATTAAATTTTCTAACATCCTGTTATATTTTTTTACCATTGGAACACTAGTTAACGTACCACGATGGAATTCGAAATATAATTCACCGTTCCAAATTGGAGTTCTATTAAGTTCTTTGCAATTTTTATCAAAATTTTCTTTGATTTCACAAAGTGTTTCTTCTACTGTCGCAATTTTGGTTTTTGGGATACCTGGAAGGCCATAAGAGAACCTTCTTTGAGACTCTAACATTTCTCTTGTAGGACCTCCTCCTCCATCACCAAAGCCCATAGTCATAAAAACTGTTTTGGAGTAATCTTTTTGAGAATATCTATGCCATGTTCCTAAAATGTATTTAGGATCAACTTCAGCGCAATAGGTTGTATAAGTGATGTCATAAACACCAGTTCTTGGGTTGCAAGCATCAGGAGTGGAGATTAAGAAAGCATTGATCGCGCTTCCATCTATTCCTTTCCAAATAAAAGTGTCATAAGGGAAGCGATTTGTATCGTTCCAGCCAATTTTTGCAGTAACAAATTTTTCAACGCCTGCTTTTTTCATGATTTGTGGTAAGGCTCCAGAATAGCCAAAAACATCTGGCAACCAAACAACTTTTGAATCTACTCCAAATTCATCTTTAATAAATTTTTTACCATAAACAATTTGTCTAACTAAACTCTCGGAACCGGTAAGATTGCAGTCACATTCTAAATATAATGCTCCTTCAACTTCCCACCTACCTTCTTTTTGTCTTTGTTTGACTTTTTCATATAATTCAGGAGCGTCTTCTTTTAAAAATTGATAAAGCTGAGGTGTTGAGGCCATAAACTTATACTCTGGATATTCTTCCATAAGTTTTAAAGCTGAAGCGGTTGTTCTTTTGACTTTTTCTCTTGTTTGGTCATAATCCCAAAGCCAGGCAACATCTATATGAGAATGTCCAATGACATTAACTGTGATATCGCTTCCACATACCCCGTTATAAAAATGGTTATATAAATATTTAGACGCATCATCTAATGATTTATAAAATGAATCACTATATGGTTCTCTAAAATCAATAATGTTGCAAGCCCTTTCGAGTACGGGCGACATTTTGAAATAATTATCATCCTTTGTTTCTAAAAAACCAAAAACCTGATTAGGAATATCGAAATCCCAATAAGTTCTATTAATTCTTGCATCCACTTCTTTAATAGTGATTTCTAAATTAAATTTTTCGACTAAATCATGAGTATAAAATAAGATTTTCATCTCATAATGACCTGGTTTTAACAAAACGTCCCTATGATTAACATCGACACCTTGAACAATTTCTCCATTGAGATATAAAAGTCCTTGAGGTCTAAGAGTGATGTTTTTTATATCAATACAAGGATCAACTCGTAAATATTGGAGAACGTTTTCCCCTAAATCAGGAATATCAAATTTTCCTTTAATCCAATAATATTTATTTTTCGCGACAAATTGACGAGAGAATTGTAATGGAAAAAATGGAATATTACCTTTTTTATAATCTTCGTTTTTTAAATCTGAAGGTGAAAATTCTTCCGAAATTAAAAGATTGGGGAGTTCTCTTTTGTTAAGAACAGAAAGTTGTTTTAACTCCTTAACAGTGCGAGAAAGTTTTTGCTCAATGTTTGGGTGTAACATATAGAAAACCTCTTTATATCAATTGTTAATATTAATTATGTCAAAATTTAACATAAATTGCAACTTTCCCAAGGTTTACGAATTGTATCAATATATTATTGATATAATTGTAACATCTTAAAAATTAAGCATTTTTCTACGAAATTCATATCTATTATTAATAAATTAATAATTTAATTAACTGATAAAAAATCTTATTAATATTTAAAAAAATAATTAACATAATGATTTGTATACAAAACAAAAGATTTATTTATTATAAAATAAATATTTAGTAGAATTATAAAGAATTAGGAGTATTTATGCGAAAAGGTAGAGTAACGATTCCAACAGACGTTACGTTTGTTGATGGAACAAAAAGAATCGCGGATTTATGGGGCGCTGATGCAGTTAGAGACTGTGACGGTGTTGAACTCCCAGAAAACGCAAAAGAGTTAGCGGATAAAGTTTATAATACATATTTTATTGTTCGTGGAGATAATGAATGGGGAAGAAAACACCCAGAAGAGGCTCAACGTATTTTTTTAGAAAGCGAAAGAGTCACAGCAAACTCCACCTCTTTAACAATCGATGTTTCTAAAGGATTTTTAAAAGATCAAATAGATCCTGATTTTATAAATTTAGACCGTTGGCAAGTCTTCGATAGAACTACTAACGAAGAAATCCATACATGGAAAATTGTTGATGGGAAAGTTGAAATCGAAACCACTCCATACCATACATATTCTGTTGATTTCCTAGCTAGGGTTACTTGGCATCCTGTACAAATTTATAACTACCTAACAAATAATTGGACATGTGAAAAACAACTTTCATATGACCCTGCATATCCTAATACTAGAGAATATATTAAAAGATACATGCAAGAATGGTTAGACAAACATCCAAACAATAATGTTGTCAGATTTACCACCTTCTTATATCAATTCACATTAGTCTTCAATGACTTAGGAAAGGAAAAAATGGTTGACTGGTTCGGCTACGCTGAAACAGCTTCAATTCCATTGCTTGAAGGTTTTGAAAAAGAAACCGGCATCCGTTTAGTGGCAGAAGACTTTATCAATAATGGAAATTATAATTCTCCATTTAAAAACCCAGATCCAAAATTCAAAAAATATATGGATTATATTCAACGTTTTGTGACAAGTGTTGTTAAAGAATTGGTGGATATTTGTCATAAAAATAATCGCGAAGCGATGATGTTCTTAGGTGATGACTGGATTGGTGCCGAACCATATGGTCCATATTTCAAAGATATGGGGCTTGATAGTGTCGTTGGTTCTGTTGGAGGAGGCGTCACAGTAAGAATGCTTGGCGAAATACCTCATGTTAAAATTCACGAAGGACGTTTCTTGCCATATTTCTTCCCAGACACATTCTTCCCCGGTAACGAAGAAAACGCTATTGCGGAACTGAATAAAAACTGGATGACCGCAAGAAGGGCACTTCTAAGATGCCCATTAGATAGAATGGGTTTCGGTGGTTATCTTTCTTTAGCGGATAAATTCCCAGCCTTCATTAATAGAGTTAGTGAAATATGCGATGAATTTAGATTAATATATGAAACAAGTTCAAAATCAAAACCACACGAGGTGTTAACGGTCGCTATCCTTAATACATGGGGTCATATCAGATCTTGGCAAGCTCATATGGTTGCCCATGAACTTTGGTATCAACAAATTTACTCTTATCAAGGGATATATGAAATATTATCTGGCTTACCAGTTAAAGTTAAATTTATTTCTTTTGATGATGTTTTAAACACAAATTGCTTAGATGATATCGATGTTATCATCAATGTTGGCGATGAACATACAGCCTATTCCGGAGGCGAATATTGGAACAATACAATATTAATCGAAAAGATTAGGAAATATGTCGCTGAAGGACATGGTTTTATCGGTGTTGGCCAACCAAGTTCGACAGATAACAAAGAATATCCATTTGCTTTAGGAGATGTTCTTGGAGTTAACCAAGAAAAAGGTTTCACATTAAGCCAAGATAAATACAATATTAATAAACATTCTCACTTTATCACCGAAGGATTAAACAATATCGATTTTGGTGAAGGAATGAAAAACATCTATGCTTACGAAAACACTAAAGTATTACATATAGATTTCTCTGATCGCTTTAAAAGAAATGTCAATGTCGGAGAAGTCAAATTAGCGGCAAACGAATATTTTGATGGAAGAAGTGTTTATATTGCTGGATTACCATATTCAAGCGAAAACGCTAGAATGCTATATAAAGCTCTTCTTTGGGCGACGCATAAAGAAGATAAATTAAATAGAGCCTACGCTGATCACGTGGAAATCGAATGTTGCTATTATGAAAAATTAAATACTTATTGTTTAATTAATAACTCTTTAGAAAACATTTCATGTAACTTCTACGATATCAACGGAGAAAAGGAAATTATTAGCCTTCTTCCAGGCGAAACAAAATGGATTAGTAAATAATCAAAACATTAAAAAAACAATCCCTGCAGATAAGAACTGCAGGGATTTTCATATTTATTTAACGAATTCTTAATTCTGTATCGACATCAAAGAAATATAATTTTTCTAAATCGAAGCAGAATTCAATTTTTTCATGCGCTTTAACTTTATTTGTTACTGGCGTTTTAAGAATGAGTTTTTGTCCATCAAGATAAATATATAAAACAAATTCATATCCAAGTAATTCAGAATAATCACATTCGGATGTTAGTACATCACTTGGGTGTTTATTTGTTTCAGAACCTTTAAGAGTAATTGTTTCAGGTCTCGCACCTAGATAGACTTCTTTTCCTTCATAAGATTCTAAACGTTGTTTATCTTCTTTGTTAAGAGTGATACTATATTCTCCAACTGTAAATTTTCCTTTAGAATAAAGACCTCTAATAAAGTTCATAGCAGGGGCTCCAATAAATCCTCCGACAAATTTATTTGCAGGATCATTATATATTTCAGTAGGAGTTCCAACTTGTTGGATATAACCGTCTTTCATAATAACAATACGATCCGCCATTGTCATAGCTTCTGTTTGGTCGTGGGTAACGTAAACTGTAGTAGCTCCAACTTTTTCATGGATCTTAGAGATTTCACTTCTTGTTTGAACACGAAGTTTCGCGTCTAAGTTTGATAAAGGTTCGTCCATTAAGAAGACTTTTGGTTTTCTAACAATCGCTCTACCTAAGGCAACACGTTGTCTTTGACCACCAGAAAGAGCAGCAGGTTTACGATATAAGTATCTAGTTAAGTCGATGCTTTCCGCGGCTTTATTAACTTCGATATCAATTTCTTCTTTGGTCAACTTACGCATTTTATATAATGGGACTTCGTTGTTTTTATAAAATTCTAATTTTTCTTCAAAGAATTTAATTTGATTTTGTTTTTGATTATAAGAATCAGTTAAGACTTTAACTTGAATATCTGCAAGTCCACCTTTTGAAAGTTTTCTTTCAATGGAGGCCATTTCATCCACTAAAATATCAATCATCATTTGGTTATGTTTAATTTGATGTTCATCAATTCCAAGAACTGGAGTAAGAACAGAGTTTGCTAAATCAAGATTATGATAAATTTCTTTCCAAAGTTTTCCTCTTTCTTCTAAAACGGAATAATCATCTTGGTTCTTTTTAAAATATTTATCAATAGCTTTAACTTTTTCTCTTAACGCTTTGACATTATCAAAGTATTCTTTCGCGTCTTCTAAATTTGAATAAATTGGGCAAGGAAGTTTTCTTAATTTAAGAGCGAACGCCATATTTCCATAAACTGTCATATGTGGATATAAGGCATAGTTTTGGAAGACCATCGCGATATCTCTATCTTTTGGAACAACGGAATTAACAAAATTTCCGCCGATGTAAAGTTCACCGCTAGAAATATCTTCAAGTCCTGCGATCATTCTTAAAGTTGTGGATTTGCCACATCCAGAAGGGCCAACTAAGACAATGAATTCTTTATCTTTGATTTCTAAAGAAAAATCAAAAACAGCTTGAACGTTATTGGAATAAACTTTGTTGATATTTTTTAATGATAAAGTTGCCATATGTGTTACCTCTTTTTTATGATAATTCAATCAATCTACTTTTTAAATAATTTTATTATTTAGACTTAGTTATTAACAAATAGTATTGATACATCCTATCAAGCCATCCATCCGCTATTTTTCCTTTCGCGATTCCATAGCCGTGAGCATCGTCATTAAATGATTCAAATCGATAATCAACTTCTGCTTTTTTAAGCGATTCAACCAAAAGCAATGAATTAGAAAAATCTACAACATTATCTCTTTCGCATTGCCACACAAAGACATTTGGATAATCACTAGAAATATGTTCTTCAATAGAATATTTTTCAATATCTTCTTCGCTTGGCTTTAACCCAAGTAAATTATTTTTTGTTCCAACTTCTGTTTTTTCTTTCATGGTGATTACAGGGTAAGCAAGCACTAATAATTTTGGTTTAACTAATCCTAAACTTGAAACACCCAAATGGTTTGTTCCTATGGACGCCGCTAAATGTGCCCCTGCAGAAAAACCGACGATAATATAATCCTCCATATCAATATTCATCTTTTCTTGGTTTTTGAATAAGAAGGAAATAAATGAATTTAGACAATTTGAGGCCTCTTTTGCATCGTTTTTAGTTGGATAGACAAAAGAAAAGACAGTAAATCCTTTTTTAAACAAATCAACGGAAACTGGTATATCTTCAGGTAAAGTGCAAACGCAGTTATAACCTCCGCCCGCTAAAACGATTGCTACCTTAGATTTATTTTCTTGTCTAAGAGCGAGAACTGAATATAGCTTTTTAGCTAGGTAAGTTAATTGCTTTTTATAAGAAAGGCCTCTTAAAAAATTAAGCGATTCGATAATAGCATCATCAGGCCACACACCATCATCGTTCATGAGTTTTTTATTTTTGATATCAACATCTTCATCTAAAAATGAGCAAAGATGATAATAATAATGATCTAAATATGGGTCATTTTTAAGTGTATGATATGTTGATTCTTCTGAATAAAATTTAGAAATTACATTTTCAAAATATTCATCGTTAACAGCTTCATAAATGCCTTTTTTATAAATTTCTGGGTAATGAATTTTGTTAATATCTCTATCAAGAATCTTATTAAAATAGACCCTCATCGCAAGAGTTAAAAATGGGTATATTAACAAAATTATTAATGCGTATAGAATGTATTTTAAAACGATATATCTAATGCCATCTAAAAGTAAGATTGAAGTAAACAATAAGGCAAAAATTATAATGACAAAGAAGTTTTTAATATAGATAAATACCGCGTTAATAAGAGAATGTTTAAGGCTCCAATCATAAATTGTATTTGTTTCGATAATGATTAGTAATAATGGGAATACGATACTTTGGACAAGGGCGAAAGGAACTATTCTTAAAAAACCACCAAAGGTATTTAAAGCAAGCAATGATAAATACAAAAGGACACCATAAATCAAAAAGAAAATAAAATTAGTTCTTATGTTTTGCTTTACACCTTTATTAAAATCAGGGAAGAAAATAACTCCTTCTTCTCTAGAAATTAAAAGATTAATTCTTGATAAGCCACTCACACCAACTGAAGCAAATAGCAAACCAAGGCAAACAAAGACATTGAAGAAATTTGTAGATGTAATTCTTAATGCGTCAATTTCGGAAACTTCTAAATCCGGAGTAGATAACAATTGAAGGAAATATAAATCATCCCAAAACATAAAAAATAAGGATGGCAAGAAAAAGAGCAAAGAAAAGAAACCGATTAAAATTATCGTTCTCCAATTTTGCTTGATTGTATCAAAAAACAATTCTAAATATGAGGAAGGTAACTTCACTGGTTTTTTTGAATAAATGCTTTTTTTAGAGTTACTATATTTTTTCATAATTCCATTAACTCCTTAATCACCTTAAGTGCGTTATTGGTTTTAGAAACAGAATTCATTTCCCCAATATTAATTGATTTAAATTGGAAAAATAAATAATAATCGCTTTTATAATCATCATTTGAGTAAGTTATATAATCTTTTAAAATTCCTTCGTCTTTAAAGTGATCATAAACTTTAAACCCTTTAGCCACTCCATTATAAAGACAATATTCTAATTTGGTATCAAAATAATCATTTAAATATTCTATATCGAGGTTCGCACTGTAATTAATCGTCGCGCCTTTATAATCGTTAACGTAGTTAAGTGGCAAAATAAAGAAATCGCAATTTTCTCTAAACGAAGAATAAATGAATGTGAAATTGGAAGCGTATATATTATGGAAATGATAATAAATTGCAAGAATATCCTCATCACATTTCGAGTCTAATTTTGCTTCTAAATCGTCTTTTTTAGTGTCAATTGCTCCCACAAAGAAAGAAACTCTTTCATCTTCCTTAGGAGCAGTTTTCATGTTAACGGATACACAGAAAGTAATCGTAGCCACTAAAAGCAAAGAAATATGGATGTACCATTTAGATAAAACCTTAGTCATGATGCACCTCATATTTAATGATGAAAGATTCGCTTGTTTTTAAAGAAACTTCATCTCCTATAGAAAAAATATTCTCACCAAATAAAGGATCTAAAAAGACTGAGGTCTCTTTTTCTTCATCTTTGACAATTAATTCGATACATCTTCTGCCATTAACAGAAGTCATGTATCCTTTGTTTTCAGAGATGACACCTCTAACAGTGGTCAAATATCCACCTAATATGAAATAAACTTGTTTAATTTCTTTCTTATAAGGCAAAACAAAGGTAAATAAATTAATGGTAGTTAACAATGTTAATACACCTATAATGATTGAAAAAATAACCATAATAATGAATCTATTATGGTAATTCGAAACTAAAATTCCAATTACAAAAACTCCAACAAAAAGAACAATGCTTAAAATAAGAATTAATAGTGATAACTTATAATTCTTTTTGGTTTTATCTAAATGTTCTTCGTAATTAAAACGTTTCATCTTTTAAACTTTCAAAAAATTCTCTAACCTTAGGGTTTTTACTAAATAATATGTCTTCAACTGTCCCATATGCAACAAATTTACCTTCATCTAAAAGGTAAATGTAGTCTGCAACTGCAGTAGCTTCCTTTAAATCATGAGTAACATAAATGGAAGTAATATTATATTTATTTAGTATTTTCTTTAGATAGTATCTAATTTCTTGTCTATTCGTATAATCAACATTAGAAAGTGGTTCGTCTAATAAACAAATAGTAGGTCTTTTAATTAACGCTCTCGCTAGTGACGCTCTTTGAGCTTGTCCTATTGATATTTGCTTTGGCTTTCTTGATAAAATCTCAGCTATTCCAAGTTCTTTTGCGATTTCGTTAACTCTTTTTCTAATTTCATCTACACCCGTACCATTAATCTTTAATGGATAAGCAATTGAGGTGAATATATCATAATGAGGGTATAGAGCGAATTCTTGAGAAACATAGCCTGTGTTTCTTTCTCCAATAGGGACTTGATCCACTACCGCGTCGTCATAGAAAATATGTCCTTCATAATCTAGAAGTCCATTAATGCATTTTAGGAAAGTCGTTTTTCCAGAGCCAGACTTTCCTAAAACGACATGAATTTTATTTGTTTCGAAAGTAATAGATACATTATCTAATACATTAATCTTCTTTTTCTTATCTTTGTAAGAGAAAGACAGATTTTCTACTTTTATATAAGGCATAAATTAAAGTTTTCTTGGAACACCCACAAGTGAGGAGAATAACCATTGACCTTTCCAATCAAGGTTTAAGGAATTGTCATTACCAAGAATCATGACTTTCTTATCGTCGCTAGCGGTAATAACTTCTAATTTAATTTCAACCTTGTTCCATCCTGGAAGGACGTCCATATTTGTCCAATATGGTTGGGTTTGATCCCATTTCCAGCTTGTGTCTCTAACTGAAATAGAGAATGTGTGAACTGTTGGGTTATAAATATAAATTACAAATCCTCCATAGTTACCTGAAATGTTTGTAGCATTAGAGAAGGTAAAACCTTGTTCGTGTTTGTTTGGATCGGTGCTATGAGGTGGGCAATATTCTATATCCGCGGTGTTAACATAACCAAATTCGTCATTTTTAAGAGCACATTCGGAAGAGAAATCTCCGCCGTAATCCGCACGTCTCATCGTGTCAAAATAAGCATTATAAGCAATGCCATAGCCTGCTTCTTCGACTTTTTTTACTAATTCATCAACTAAATCGAGTTTATCTGAATCAATACCCGTCTTATCAACAACATCTTCTTTAAGTGTTTTAGCAACTTCAATAAGTGTGATGTTTTTGATGTAATCATCTTCAGTTTGTAAAGTATCTAACGTTGGTAAGTCATTTAATGCTTCAATTAATTGAGCTTTTCTTGTTTCTTGGCTTCTACCAGTAACATAGACTTCATCAAAAATTACTGAACCTGAAGAATTGATAAGTGAGTCATCACTTTCACCTCTTAAATGTAAGATAGCCCAATAGAATTGGTTCGCTAATAATTTTGAGGAGAATTTTGCTTCTTTAACTTCCCCAGCCTTTAAATCTAATGAAACTTGGCTTGGGTATGAGAACCAAATTCTAATTTTATTTGGAGAAGCGTTATAAATTCTAAAGTGAATAAAATCAAAATCGTTTAAGTTGACTTCACTATTATAAATAAACTTATTATCGGTTCCACCACTAAAGACGATTTTTGTGCCACCTCTTTTCGTGGATTCATTTGGCCAAAGTTCTTCACTATAAAAGATATCTGCTTTGGTGTCTGTGTCTGGCGTTAATTGAGAACTACCATAGAATTCATCCAATTTTAAGAATGTATTACCGTCGAAGTCAATAACACTTTGAGCACATGCATAAGAATAATATGCGTCGAGACATTCTTTATATTTAGAGATGTTTGGAACCGCACGGCGATATAAGTCTGGTAAAACTGATATTGAATTAGCAATCCCTTTTAAAATTTCTTCATAGTCAAATGTAATATTATCCGCTAAAGGGAGAGTATCAATTTGAGCAACGATATCATCTAAAACTGGTTTATATTCTAAATCTTCTTCTGTATATTCTGCACCTAAAACTGCTCTCCAGTTATCAATGTAGAATGTATAACCAATCCCAGCGTTATAATTTGTGTTTAAAGTATAAATTTTTAATGAAGAACATCTGATTTCTTCATAGTTAAATTCAAGAGCAACTTTACTTAAATTAAAGACAAGATGGGTGCTTTCGTTTGCCTTTAAGGTATAATTTTCAGTAAGTAATGTCGACATATCTTTACCTGTATAAATCATTAAGCTACAGGTTGTGTCAAATTCTGAAGCGTTAAAGATATCAAGTTCGATTGATTTAATGTTATTAACTTGGATACCATCTTCCGCTAGATTAGTGAAATAATGACAAACTTCCACGAATGATCCGTGATCATTTGAATATTTAAGAGATTTTTCTCCATGAGTAACATGTTCGTCACTTAAATCAAATCTTCCGCGATCAGAGTGTTTTGGGAATGGGAATTTCATTAAAGATAATTGAGACATATCTTCGAATGAATTCATAATAATGATTCCATCATCCGCGCCGCTTGGAGTGTTTGATTTACCACAGGAGGTAGCTAACATTGTAAGTAATAAAGGTATTAATAATAACTTCTTATTCATCTTGTCTTCCTCCTAGTATTGAGCGTAAATATCTTCAAGAATGATATTACGTGGTTGATAAACTTGTAAGTCTCCCGCGTCATCAACGAAATAGTTAACAAATTTAATTGTAAGAGTGTTGACTTTCGCTAAATTAAGAGATGTTTTTGTTAAATCAATTTCAACGTTCTTTGAGCCTTCTCTAATACAGAAATGTCCTCCGACGATGTCGGTGAAATCATTTGTTTCGATTTCAACATCAAAAGACAAATCTTCAAGGCTTGAGCCATTAGAGTATTTAAAGATTAACTTTTTCGCGTTTTCTAAATTAATTCCTTTGAATTTAATAGATGGAACAAAACGAATTGTTTTATTCGCATCTTCTTTTCTAACAGAAATAAGATTAACATCGAGTTTACCTTCTTTGATTTCATATGAAGATTCATCGCTTAAAGCAACATTAAGTTCATTGTTAGAGGCGAAATTTGTAATATTCGCATATCCATGATGATGATATTTCATATCTCCTTGTTGACCAGAAATAACGATATCACCAGGTTCCGAACCTAAGATATGAGAATAACGATATTTACCTTCGCCTAAGGATTCACCATCATAATTTGTTCCAGCGATATTTAAAGAAGGTTCTTCTGCGTAAACATTTAAGACCATGTTTCCGCCTTGTTCTTTAACATGTGTGAAATAGAAATCTCTTTGGTTGAATGTAAGGATTCTATTCGCAATTTCTTCTCTAGCTTTATATAAAGCGTGATGGTCTTCTGTAGGAATAGAGTTTGTGAAAATAGAATTATAAACATCCATTGCATAAGATCTTGGATCGATATCTTGAATGTTATATTTTTCGCATGTTTCTTTGATTAAGTTTTCATAGACCTCTAGCATTTCATAATCTTCTAAACCATCACGATAAGTGACAAGTCTTAAGCTTGGGAATGGCTCTGGTGAACCATATGGTCTACCTGGATACATAATATAACCATCACCATTACAACCATTTCTTGATGGGTGATCGTATGGGGTGGTGTATTCATCAGATTTGTTTTCAGTGGTGTACATATTCGCCATAAAGAATAAATAACCATTGATATTGTTATATTTTTCCATCCAGCCAAGAACACGCATAGATAAACAATCATCATCTAAGTGATTTGATGGATATGGATATTTTGGGCTAACACATGTATATGTCCATAAATCTCCATTTGAGTTGATTTTCGCGTAGTCTTGATAGACTTCTTGTGTTTTTTGTGAATCTAAAACGTTGATTTGTGGGCAGAAGGTTGTTGGATATTCTTTGACCCAATTTTCAACATAGCCAACGTTTGTGAAAACATCAGGGATATTTCTAATCGCGGTTTTAACTCTTTCGTTCCATTCTGGAGTTTTGCCAGCAAAATATCCTTTGTTTTGGAGCATTGTGATGGCCTTTTCAAGAGTTTGGTCATATCTACCACCTTTTTCAAAAAATGAAGGTGAGGCGGCCTTTTTAGTGGCAATAACGTCAGCTTCGTCGTATGTTGAAGGGTAGAATAAGGCGTAATCTAAATAGAAATTCTCTTCTGTAGATTCTTCCGCTAACTTGACAATATAACTTGCGGCGGTGTCGCCTTGATAGGAATTTGGATCATAATCAAGTGGGAAGTCATAAGGAATGATAATGGAGTTATAGTTCTTCATACCCCACATTCTTTTAACATCTTGCATTAAGGCTTCAGGTGAATTCATAACTGATTCTTGGATGACATAAGGATTAGCCTTATATCTTGTTAAGAAATCAGAATATGTATCAATCATGTGTTCGCTTGCATCATATTCGCCTGTATACATGTACATGGAATAGATGAGCCAACATGTTTGAATCGCACTTTTACCTTCTAAAGCAAAATCCCAAATTGTAACTTCGATTGGAACTTGTTTTGTTTGATTACCAATTTTTAAAACGAAATTTCCAGAATAGTTACCGGCTTTAAGTCCATAAGAGCAAACTTCGATAGAAATACCTTGGTTAGAATTTGCTTCAACAAAGTTTTCGTTGCTCCTCTTCGCGTATTTTAAAGGTAATAACATATCTGGGATGCGATCGCCTCCATAAAATATCGTGGATTTTGGGTTGTGGTGATTTAATTCAATTTCCAAATATTTTTGAACGTAGATTTCAATCGCATCTTTAGGGATGATGTTACCTGTTTCTTCGTCGACCAAATCAGTTTTGATTAAGTCAAAATATTGTTTGTTTTTAGAGGTAATAATTAATTGGGTAGATTCATATTCTTCTCTCATCATTTGAATTTTAAGAGTAGAACCATTGTTAATTAATTCTTCGTTTCTATTAGTTTGTTGGATGATTTTTGCAGTTGAATAGGTGGTCCATAAATCTACTTTTCCTCCTCCATTAGAACAACCAACGCAGGAAGTTAATGTCGCTAGAGAAAGTATTAATGAACCTATACTTAACTTCTTCATAAAATTATTCCTTATCTAATGAGTTGAGGATTGAGGACCATTTAGCGACTAAATAGGCTGTATTTTCAACAACAACTTGGTCTGGTGTAAATCCATCTACCATCCATTTCAAACAGTTACCTGTTCTTGAAATTGTATTAGAAGCATTAGATTGAACACCTGCGACTGAGAAGATTTTATCCTTAACTGTATTAACTAAATATGGGCAGAAATGTCCTTCGTCTAAGACTTTATTTGCAGCTTGTCTAAATGGCGATTGAGTAATACCTGTATTGTCATAGCTTCCTGTTGATGGGAAAGCTGGTAAATGGTGACCTTGCATTGTTCTGTTATAAACATTTAAGCCTTCATCAGAATACATCCATTTTAAGAAAGCTTTTGCTTCTGGCTTTTTAGTTGCCCAAGCTGGGATGACAAATAAATGGTCGTAGTCAACTCTCATATAGGAACCTGTATTACGAGATTCTCTAAAGACTTCTAAGTCTTCTGCAATGACGTTACCAGGCGCTCCATTATTATCTCCGACACTTGGATGAGCATCGATAAAGCTAACGATTTCTCTTAATTCAGTTTCGGTGTATTTTTTAGATAATCTAGAATCGTTATTAACGATAGAAGACACTAATGGGATTTTAATAAAGTCTAAATTCTTTTCTCTTGCGGATGGACTTTCAATATCAAGCCATGTTCCGTTAACACAGAACGCCGCTGCACCTAAAAGGAAATAGTTTTGCATTTGAGTGAAGGAAAGGGATTTAGATTTTTGATGTTGATAGGTGTATAAACCACTTTCGTTATCAAATTCAACAATTCTATCCATGACTTTGAGTGATTCTAAAACACCATCAAATGTGTACATATCTGTGCCACGTTTGCCATCTGGGTTTCTACCGCCATAGAATTTTTGCATTTCGGTTGGTCCTTCGTATTGAGCGAACCATGAACCAAAAATTGATGTGTAATATTCATCAGATGCACAATAAATCATTGGGTAAGTTTCTTTTAATTCTTTGTTGTATTTAGAATATGTGGTGTCTGTTGAGATTCTTCTCATTTCATCCATCATTTCGAATAATTCATCTGTTGTTCTTGGATATTGTTCCTTTGTGAAACCAAAACTTTCCCAAACATCTAAGTTTCTAACAAATGTAAGGAAACCATTGGACCATGGGACTGCATAATAATTATCTTCAAGATTTACGTAGTTTTTAAATTGCGGATCCATTTTCTTTTCCATGGTGTTATTTCCAGTTTCGCCTGCATAAGGTTCTTGGTATATATCTGTTAAAGGTTCAAAAGCTGTTTCATAAACTTGACCTTTTGCTTTGACAGAGCCACCATAAAGCATTTTGTAGAAAACGTCTGGTCTTAAACCATAAAGGTCAAATGTACCAGATAAAGATTCTAATTGTGTGTTAAGATTGCCATTGCCCGCAGAGCCAACGACTTCTTGATAGTAGAATTCAACGCCTGTTTGTTTTGTGTATTCTTTAGTTAAAGCACTTAACCATTCTGTGCCATAACCTAATTTAACACATGCGATTTTAATCTTGTCGCCATTGTCACTTCCGCCACATCCAGCGAGAACACCAAGTGCTAATGAAGCAACCGCGGTAGTTAAAATTAAAGATAATTTTTTCATGAAAAAACCTCCTAAAATATATATTTTTAACCCTTAAGTCCACCTAAGTGAACTTTTTCCATAATAGAATTTTGGAAAGTGAGGAATAAAATCAAAATTGGAATAAGCGAGACTAAAACACCCGCCATATATTGAGGAAGAATGTTGTTATATTCTAATTCAACCTCTAATGCGTAAACCGCATAAGCTAAGTTTGGATACTCAGTCATGTATAAAATTGTGGATTCATAGTCATTCCAAGCAGAAATAAAGCTCATTACGAATAATGCAGCGATACTCGGAAGGGCCATTGGGAACATAATTTGGAAGAAAACACGATAATGTGACGCTCCATCAACAAATGCCGCTTCCGCATAATCCCACGATAAAGATTTATAAAATGAATACATGTAGAAGAAATATCCACCGAATAAACCAATAGAAGTAATAAGAGCAAATGGGTTGTTAATAAATCCGATATCTGTATAAAGCCTCATTGTTGCGGCGGTTGAACCATAAAGAGGTAAAATCGCAACAAAAATACCAAGGTTATAAATAAATTTAGTGAATTTAGAGCGATAGAAGACTAAAATATAACATACCATCGAACTTGTTAAAATGGATAATACAACGTACGTTGTTGTTCTCCAGATGGAGTTCCAAGTAATGGTTAAGAATGAATCTTTACCCATGTTGATAGAGGCTAATGTATCAAAAGATTGAATAAATGAATTAAAAGAAGCGTTTGCAGGCCATGAGAACAAATTGCCGCCGAAATAACGTTCAATATCAATCGCGTCTCCATCTTTTCTTAATGCAACTAAGAAAGCAAAGACAAAGAAGAATAAAATAAAGGCCGCATAAAGGATAAAGAAACCTAAGGCAATACCAAAAACAACTTTTTCGCTCTTAGATTTTTTACGACCGGTGGATTTGACCATTTTATTAGCTGTTTTTGCCATAAACTACCTTCTTAACTACCATAGCAAGTGGGAATGAAATTGCAGTCATGCATAAACCAATTGCAGACGCTAAATAATAATCAGTTTGTCCAGATGTACCAGAAACAAGAGAGAATGTGTAATAAGCAAGAGTCATCGTGCCATATTCACCTCGAGTGAATGGGAGAATTGGACCTGAAGCTCCTAAGAATCCGGCTGCAGACAAGATTAAGATTGTCGAAATTGTTGGCCAGATAGATGGGAGAATAATATAGATAAATTCTTGAAACCAGTTACATCCATCAATTTGTCCTGCTTCAAGCATTTGAGGATCAACCGCTCTCATAGCACCGCCGAGAACAATTAAGTTACCGCCGATACCAAATAAGAAGTTATAAATTAAAATAGTTAAAATTGCTGTTCCTTCTTCAGATAATGGATAAACATAACCCATATCTCTAAATAAGACATCTAATGGACCAGCGTCATGTAAAGCAACTTTAAATAAGGCGACAAGCGCAGAGCTTGTGATAATACAAGGTAAATAAAATGTTGCTCTAAAGAATCTATAACCAAAGATTTTCTTCGTAATGAAATAAGTAACAATTGTAGTAGTCGGAAGCAACAAACAAATATTTACAAAGTTAAATAAAAGAGTATTAATAATAGCTTCAGTTAATATACCGACACCATCGCTATTAGGAGATAAAATTTGTCCAATAGTTTTAAAGTTATCTAATGTCCAATATTCGCCAACAGTTCCATCAGATAGGGTGCCGACAGCTTTAAAAGCCATAACAAAAGATTCCAAGTTAACGTAAATGTAAAAAATACAAAATAAGAAAATTGGAAGAGCTAAAAATGAAAAAACAAAAAAGTGTTTTCCAATTACTTTCTTGTGGCTATGGTAAAACTTTTTAGCGGAATAAAAAGGATTTGATGCTCTTTCTAATGTTGCTTCACTCATATGCATAATATATTTTATTTTATAAATAAAAACAAGGAAACCGTCGGGTCGCTTTTAAAATTAATACAAAAGAATAAATTTATTTATTAGCAATCATTGTATCAACCATTAACAAAATAAAAATATTTCATTAGAATTCTTGTTTTCTTCTCTTTTTTTCATCGTAAAACAATAAATCTATCTTCGCTCAAAAATAAAAGAAATAACCATTTTACTAAAATGGCCCTTTTATCTTTAATTAAATATTTATCTAATTTTGCAATTTTTGCGATTCTAGATTAACTGATTTTAACCGCTACTAAACTTAGAGGCGGAACAATTAATTCGTTTGTAGGTAATATAACGCTTTCTTTTTCTTCATCAAAGATGGCTTCCATTCCTTCTTTTGGAAGGACGACTTTTTCTTCTATTTCATCATAATTAATAAAGAATTGATATGTTTCTTTTCCATCCGTATAAGCCGCACTTAAAACAGAATCAAAAACATAAGTATGTTCCTTGCCCCAAGTGTATCCAAATGTTTTTTTAGAACATTGATATTTTAAAGGTCTTACCATCTTGCCTAAATGTAAGAATCTTTCGAATTTTCCAACTCTCCAATTATTTGTGTTTTTAATTAATCTTAATGGCATATCTTCATCAACAATTATGTCATTACACCAAGCAATATGAATCTTGCCGTTTCCATCAATGACCAATGTATACATATCACCATTAATAAAGGAATAAGCCATGCGGAAAGTTAGACTATATTTTTCGTTTGTCATCGCGTAACAGATTTGATTGCCCATGAAATTGTTAACAAATTCATGATATAAATAGCTATACATCGGGATTGGCTCCCCAACACAGTAATTCAAAACATAACGGTTATCAGAAAACTTTAATTCATTTAAATAAGGTTCGCTTGCCGCGCTTTCACAACCTAATAAGCATTTATGTTTATCAATAGATTTTAATATCTTCAATGTTTCCTCTACTTGCCAACTGCCAGGAGCAGGAATGTGGCCATGTTTATCGCTATAACAGAAATATGGGTGGCCTCCGTGGTTTTGATCTAATATTTGGACGTAATCAATATCCGCGTTAACCATTTTCATAGCTTCATCAATAAATATTTTTTTACTTAAATCTAAAGCTGGGCAAACATCGAAACCATATCTTATATCTGTGACCACTGTTGATTTCATAAAGCCGTTTGAATCAGTGCACATAATCTCTTTGAGATTTTTTTGTTCAAATTCTAAAGTTTTATCATATTCTTTTCTAAAGGATTTATTTGTCCATCCAAATCCAGAGGTGTATAAGCCTAGGTAATGGCCTCTATTATGTAACTCATCTCTATATTTATAGAAATCATTGATATCTCCATAAGGTGGCCAAACATATGGGGGCGCCCATGGGGCTGTACCTTCCCACTGCATAAGAACCACCATCATTTTAGAATCAGTTTCTTGATAAAAGTGATCAATAACTTTTAAGCCATTTGTGTATGGATAAAGATTTCCTGGCGCCATATTTAAATCGCTATCTTTTTCTCCTAATACTGGATAAGTAACTACAACAGGGGATTCATGATACCACTTAGGTAATTCAGAATATTGTTCTTTAATTGTTTTAATTTTTTTTGAATGTGTTTTATAAAACCAATCTCTATAGATGTCACACACATCATAAAAATCACCCTTAAAGAAAATCATTAATGATTCAAATTTCATTTGATAATCTTCACCATAATTTGTGTTTGTGAAAACACTCATTTCAGTTTTTAAAACACTTTCATATTCTCTAACATCTATGTGTTTTGGAGTGAATGTTTCATCATGCATTCCAAAATAAACACCTTTTTTATTAAATATATACGCCATAAAAGGAGAAGAAATCATATTTGGATAAACGTATGAAGTTCCATAAGATGGATAATCAACTTCTCTATAAGTAAATCCGTTTTCATCCCTTCTTCTTAAAGAAGTTATTCTTGCTCCTTCGTTATATGGAATAACCACTTCTCCTGTTCCACATTCTTCTTCTAATTCTTTATTAAAGCCAACTGTCATCAACTCAACTTGTTCAATTATTTTGGATGTGTGATTTTTAATGGAAACACCCCATTTTAAACCATTTTCAAGTTGATTAATCGAGACAATAACGTCAACCTTTTTATGTTTATAAATAGCGTTTGTTCCATCGAAAGAAACGAATTCAAATTGAGACGCATTAATATATTCTTTATTTGCATCTCTATCTCTTAACTTAATGACAAAAAATGGTAATTTACCATGTATCAATTCTTCATTTTCGAAATTGATTGAACTAACGTACTTATTCCTAAAATCAATTTCAACAAATAAATTATTAAATTTATACAATTTCTTAGTCATCAATTCGTCCTCTTAAATAGTTAGCATTATCATTATATCAAAAAAGGGGCTGTTAAGAAACCTATGAGGTGACTTAGCCCCTTTTAATTTGCTTTTTAAATGTAACAGATAAACTGTTAAGAAACTTTTTTCTTCTTTTTGTGTTCAATTCTAAGCGACTCATTTATATCTTTTTTGCGAACTGTTTTCTTGAATGATTTAGCGTCAACAATTGGCATTTCCTCATCTTTTAAATCAGGTGGAGCAATCCAATAATCAAACTTGGCCTTTCCATCATAAAATGCGAATAACTTCCTTAATAGATGACCAACTAGAGTTAAGCACATTTCGACATGAACTTTATCCAACCCTCTTCTTCTAAAACGATCATATTGCATATCTTGTTTGACTATTCCGAATACACCTTCTACTTGAGAACTTCGATTAACTCTCATCTCTATTCCTTTACCGGTCAACAAGTTTTCTCTTGCAACTGTTTTTCCTTTCCAAAATTCATATGAAACATCAAAGCATCTAAATATCGCTTTTTTATCTTTAACACCTTCTTTACAAGCCTTTTGATATCTGCATCTTTTACAGTTTTCAATGACATATAAATAACCATGTTGTTTAGGATGACGACCATTATATTCTGAACATCTGATAGCGGTTTTCACGTTTAGACAAACCAACTCTTCTTTATCATTGAATGAATACAAATCTATAGCGTTTCCTTTTCTTAATTGTTCCCAGTCATGAAATTTAACATAGTTACCAATATCATTTTTTGCCATATAAATATAGTTCTTCCAAGAACCATATCCTGCATCAGCACATAAATTCTTCGGATAAAATCCATAATCTATATGAAATTGCTCAATTACTGGTATAAAAGCATAAAAATCTGTTCTCTCTTGTCCAACATAATAAGTAAGAGCGATGCCTTTAGAAACTATTATTTGAATATTGTATGCAGCGTGCATATTGCTTCCAACACCAGAATAATAATCTTCTTTCAATACCATCGCGGTTGCGTCTTTATCTGTTTTAAAATAAGAATTTCTATTCGGACCACATATCTCTTCTTTTTCTTCGTATTCAAGAAGTTTGATAAGATATTTTTCTAATTGCTTATAATCTTTTGCTCTTTCTTTATCTAATGTTATATTTCTTAGTTTTGTAATATATTCAGCGACTTCAATTGATTTTAATAATTTCGTTTTATTTATAGTGAAATATTTATTTAAAAGCTTCTTAATATTTTCATCTAACTTTTTATGAAATGTAGTTGGCTTCCAAACAAATTTATACTTATTTGCGTTAGCCTCAATCTTGGTTCCATCAAGAAAACAATCATCGACATTTATACCCGTTTCTTTAATGAATTGATTAACTAATAATGAATAGATTTTGTGATGAAGCTTAACAAATAAATTGTTAAGAAACTCTCCAATTTTTGCATATGAGGGATTTTCGTTATCCATTAAATACATAAATCTAACATCGTATTTAAAACTCTCTTCAATTTTCCTTAATGTCCCTGGATGTTTAGAAAAAGCATATATTGAAGCAGCAAATAAATTGTAATAATTATATGGGGGTCTTCCTCCTTTTGAATGATCTTTATAACATTCTTGGTGTATCAATTCTCCAACTCCAGAATCTTCAAGAAACATCAAAAATCTATTCAACTTTTCCTCTTCCTTCTTATTTAACTGGTAGGAAGAAAACAAACCCAACTGTTTTGTGGTAAAATAAGGCATACAATACCTCCGTAGAACAGTTGTATTGTAACAAAAATAGGTGATTTCTTGCGATTTCACCTATTTTTCGTAAATTAAAAGGGGCTAAGTCACCTCATAGGTTTCTTAACAGCCCCTAATATTGATTTTTATTAGATTAAACAACAGGGATGAAACCTTTGATTTCAAGTGTACCTGTGAAATCAGAAACGCCATCAGCTGGTCCAAAGTTGAGCCATGTATTGCCACTAACGTTCCAGTGAGCAGCATCGATAATAAGTTCTGTCCATTCTCCATTATTTGGAATGCCGCCAACTTGTTGTTGTGCTAATCCGTCAGCACCACAACTTAACCAAATCGAAGTTGTTGTTGTGTTTTTAACGAAGATTTTAACACCAGAATAAGAGGCATCAATTGCTTTTCTTCCTCTGATATACATTTGAGTAACATGCCACTTTTCATCTTCTGTAGCTTCTTCTGTAGCTGTATCACAAGCTGAGAATTTGTGAGAAATGCCTTCGTTTGTAAGGATTTTAGCGACTGGTTTCCAGAATAAACGTGATTCTAAATATTCATCGTTTGCAGCGCCCCAAATAGAATCGCCTGTTTCTAAATTATAGACATAATCAATTGCTGGGCTGACTAACCATTCGCCTTCAACAGGTACTCCTTTAGCATAACCAACATCACCGAATGTAATAATAAAGTCAATTTCTAAATCGGTTGTAAAACCGGATTTTTCAAATAAGCATGAGTTCCAACCTGGAGCAAGTGTTTTCCTGCCACCTGCACCCCAACCGGTGCCTGGGGTCCAACCATAATGAACATTGGCATAAACGTCAATTGATAATGGGTTATAAACTCTAACAAGGAAACGTTCTGCATCTGTGCTTGTTAAAGCAACCGTTGTACCAAAGCCAAAGTCTGCGCCACCAACACCACTATGTGTTGTGACGTCTGTCATTGATTTATATGTGACTCCGTCAATATTTTTATCTGCAAATGTGGCACTACCGTAAATGCCCCACGCACCAAAACCAGCAGCACCATAATATAAATTGTTAAAATAGTTATATTTTTCTACGATGGATTCAGGCATGCTTTCTCCATATTTTTGAGCAATACCGTTTAAAACTGGTTTAACTGTATTAACATAATATGCAAAATAACTGTTTCCTTCTAAATCTTTTGGTAAAGATAAAGCATTGAGTTCATTTACAAGACCATATATTTCACCAATTACTAATTTGAATGTTGCGCTTACAGATGCTTTTAAATCATAAATTAAGATTGATCCAGAATTCCATTTTTCAGCATCGACAATGAATGTATTCCAACCAGGAACAACTTCAAGGACTGTTGTATTACCCCAGATTCCTTTTTCAAGTTTTGGATTCAATGTTTCGCTAGAAGAGTTAAAAATGTGAAGTTTAATTCCATCAAGCTCTTCGCCTAAAGCAACAGTTTCTCTGAAATAAATTTCTGTATTGTAATCAGCAGTAAAGACTTCTGCTCTACCATAAGCTGTTTCTTCACGTGAAACAGAAGGCACTACTGATGAATCGCCAAATTTATAAACTTGGAATTCACCGTACATATCTTTAACAGGAGCAGTTGGTTTGCTTACTGTAATTATTCCAGAGAATTTTAGAGGAATCTCATTTTCAGCATAGTTATTGTGCAATCTAATAACAAAAGCACTTCCGGTTTCAGGGTTTTGCACAATATTTTTATCAATTAATATTTTTGCACTTTTTCCTGGAAGAATATTTACATCAAGTAAATCAGCGTAGTGACCCCAGTCAGAATTCAAAACGTTAACATGCAAATATCCAGTTGTGTCATTTCTAAGTTCAATTTCATATTGTGGAACTGCATCAAAATCCATTTCTGGCCAGAAGCAATCAAGATAAACAAAATTAGCAGCATATTTCAATTCATGGGTATATGAGAAACCATATCGTGAATCAAAAATTGCTTTTGTGTTATCTTCCCAACCATAAGCAACATCTTCGCCTTGCTCGTTCTTATCATAATAGTTGTGCAATTGATATTTCGTATTACTTCTTGTTTTGTCTACACCACCATCTCTTAAAATAATGGTTCTTGCTTCATCAGCCCAGGCAGTGTGACATTCGCAGCACGCCCAATGTTCGACTGTTGTGGCGTTAGCTTCATAATGTTCAATAACGCCAGTGTGATCGCAGCCAGCAGCGTTAACGGGCCAAGTATAGCCTTCGCCACTATTTGCGAATACTAAAGCAGAGATTGCGACAATTCCAGAAAAAATACCAATGAGCATTTTTTTGTTTTTCATCATAAAAACTTCTCCTTTAAATTCAAACAATAAGTTTGTTTATGCCTTAATCTTAATTACTTAAAGAGAGGTTTACAATCAAAAAATAACACCTAAAAATATAAATTTTTAAATCTATTATATTTATCATATTTATCAATTTATGTTTAAAAACAAAATTTTAAATTACTTAATTTAATAATTATATCAATCATTAATATTAATTTTTATCGTAATTATAAAATAACATTTTATGTTTTTTATTTGTTTTTGCGAAAAAAAGAGAAGATTAAAGAAACTTTGCGTAAGAAAAAAGCCTCAATCAGAGGCTATAAATTAAAGATTATTTTGAGAATAATGTGATGATTTCATACACCAAATAAACAACCATAAAGATATCTAGAAAGATAATTAAGGCTAGCAACCTAACTCTAGATTTTTTCTTTTGGCTAAACTCTTCAGGGCTTAAATTTGATAAATCTTCTTTTTTCTTAAACATATAATTCCTTAATACTTAATCGTGTTGCTCGTACGTGGGTATGGTTGAACATCACGAATGTTTTGCATACCTGTGACATACATTAATAATCTATCAAAACCGATACCAAATCCAGCGTGTTTGCATCCACCATAACGACGGGTATCTAAATACCATTCTAGGCCTTCTTTGATTCCGAGATCGCTCATTTTCTTTTCTAAAACAGCGAGTCTTTCTTCTCTTTGAGAACCGCCGACAAGCTCTCCAACCGCAGGAACTAATAAGTCGCAAGCCGCAACTGTTTTACCATCGTCATTTTCTCTCATATAGAAAGCTTTAATTTCTTTTGGATAATCGGTAAGGAAGACAGGACCTTTGACCACTTCTTCTGTGATATATCTTTCGTGTTCAGATTGTAAATCCATACCCCATTCGATATTTGAATTTTCGAATTTATGTCCGCCTTTTACAGCGTTTTTGAGTATTTCAACTGCTTCTGTATAAGACATACGTTTAAATTCGGAACTAACAACATGGGTCAATCTTTCAATTAATGTTTTGTCAATCATGGAGTTAAAGAATTTCATTTCTTCTGGGCATGAATGCATTACATAATTGATGCAATATTTTAAGCAGTCTTCAATTAATTCCATGTTGTCGCTTAAATCAGCGAAAGCGATTTCAGGTTCAACCATCCAGAATTCAGATGCGTGTCTAACTGTATTAGAATGTTCTGCTCTAAAGACAGGTCCGAATGTATAGACATCTCTAAAAGTTAATGCAAATGGTTCAACATGAAGTTGACCAGTGACAGTTAAGTTAACTTTCTTTCCATAGAATTCAAATGGATCTTTTTTGTTTTGGGTTGTAACATCAAAAACTTGTCCAGCGCCTTCTCCATCATTTGTTGTGATTTCTGGAGTATGAACATAAATAAATCCTCTTTCTTGGAAGAATTCATGAATTGCCATTGAAAGAACACTTCTAACTCTAAAGACCGCCATAAAGGTATTAGTTCTTGGTCTTAAGTGAGCGATTTCTCTTAAGAATTCAAATGAATGTCTTTTCTTTTGAAGTGGATAATCTTCTTCAACATCTCCTTCAAGTTCGCAGTCGATGACTTTAATTTCAAAAGGTTGTTTATTTTCTGGAGTTAAGATAACTTCTCCAATAACTTTGATAGCCGCGCCTGTTCTTAACGATGTGACGACATCATAATTATTGCAATCAGGAGAATAGACTAATTGAACATTTTTAAAATATGTTCCGTCATTAAATTCAATAAAACCAATTGAACCATTGTCGCGGTTTGTTCTAACCCAACCTTCAAGTTCAACGTATTTGATAGCCTCTTTTTCGCTATCATCGCCTGATATGACTATGTCATATAATTCAAAATTTGAGATTTTTACTGTTTCCATAAATTCTTACTCCTGACTTATTAAATTATATTTAGAATATATATGTATTTCAAAAAGATTTAAAATCTTCTATCGACCAGTTCGGATCCGCTCCTAAATCTAAAGGTGCAAAAAGTTTAATTTCGTATAATCTCTCTGCAACTTTTGCAATCATAGCAGCGTTATCTGTGCAGCACCACATAGGAGGTATATTTAAATGAACATAAAGTTTAGCCATTTCCTTTTGCATTTGTGCTCTTAAGTATGAGTTAGCAGAAACGCCACCTGCCAAAACAACTTGTTTAATATCGTATTCTTGTACAGCTTTTATGGTTCTATCGATAACCATCCCAACTGCAACGTCTTGGAAACTACGACACATATCAGGAACATTAACTTTCAATCCTTTTTGTTCGAGGTTATGGACAAGATTAATTACATTAGTTTTTAATCCTGAATATGATAAATCATATGTCTTTTCCCCTTTTAAAGGTGTTGGAAGGTCATATGTATGTTCTCCTTCTTTGGCGAGTTTATCAATAGGAATACCACCTGGATAAGGAAGTCCAAGAACTCTTGCTACTTTGTCATAGCATTCACCTATCGCATCATCTCTAGTTTCTCCAATAACCTCGAATTGAAGATGATCTTTCATAAGAACCAATTCAGAGTTACCGCCACTTACAACAACTGCAAGTAGAGGAAAACGCAATTCCTCGATAAATTCATTCGCGTAAATATGTCCACAAAGATGATGAACTGGAATTAATGGTTTTTTGTATAACATTGCAAGTGTTTTTGCAGCTTGCAAACCAACATGTAACGCCCCAATTAAACCAGGACCTCTAGTGACCGCGAAAGCATCTACGTCTTCTAGTTTAATATTAGCGGTATCAATAGCCTCTTTTAGGACAATAGAAATATTTTCAGCGTGTAATCTAGAAGCGATTTCTGGCATTACCCCACCATATTTTCTATGGACGTCGATTTGAGTGGAAACAATGTTGCTTAAAAGCTCGCCATCTTTAATAATAGCGACAGCGGTTTCGTCACAACTAGATTCAATAGCCAAAATTAATGCCATACTAGAATATATCCACCCTTCTTGTCATGTAGATAGCGTCCTCGCCATCTGTGTAATATTTTTCTTTAACTGTGACTTGTTCAAAGCCATGTTTTAGATAAAAGTTAATTGCTTTTGTATTGCTTTTTCTTACTTCAAGAGTTAGAGTTTGAACTCTTTTTGCATAACAGTCGTTAATAATTTCATCCATCATTGCACTTCCGAGTTGTCTTCTTTGTATTTCTGGATGAACTGCGATTTGGCATATAGTAGCAGAATCAAAGGTTTGCCAATAGACACAAAAACCAACAATAGCGACATTATCAGAATTTGTGTTAGAAAGTTCAACTACCCAAGGATTTGAATAAACGTTTTCCTCAATCTCATAAATAAATTGTTCTTCGTTCCAAGGGTTGATAAAACACAAGCGTTCGATTTCCATAACACTTGGTAAATCTTCTTTTGTCATTGGACGAATAGTAACGTTAATGTAATCCATATTAATCCTTCAAATAAACTGGTTTTAAGCCTAAAGTAGATTCGCATTTTTCTAAACTTTTATACAAAGAAAGCGCTTGTTTTAATACGTCGGCTTTATAACCTTCAATTCCCAAATATTTTGTGTCACCGCAAACAACATAATCGGGATGCTCTTCAATATATTTTCTAACTTCATCGTTAGGTAATATCATATCGTTTACAATGATTTGATTTTCAAAGTAAACCCCAAAATATGAACGATTGCTTCTTGCGTTAATTAAGCAAATCGAGGGTTTATTATCGCATTTTTTAACTCTTAGAGACGAAACGGGATAAATATCAATATTTAAAGCAATCGCGATAGTTTTCGCAATTGTAAGAGAAATTCTTACACCTGTATAAGACCCAGGACCAATTGAGACAATGATATCTTTGATGTCTTCGTTTTTAACCTTATATTTATCAAGCAACACCGCTAATTCTTTAACCATAAATTCGCTTTGTTGTTGCCAAGCTTCATATGATGTTGAATCAAGTAAAATACCTTCTTTAACAAGACCAATAGAAAGTTCAGTGTTTGAGGAATCTAAAATAATTGTAAACATTATTTAATTTCCTCCAAATTGATACCGAGATTAGTTTCGATAATGATATTTCTTTCGTTTTCATTAACATTAAAAATGGAAATTTTAATTAATTCTTCTGGGAGTAATTTTTCAATAAATTGAGGCCATTCAATAACAGTAATACCTGTTTCATAACCAATATATTCGTCTAATCCGATATCAGCATCATTATCAGCGAGTCTATAAGCATCGATATGAATTAAAGGACGGTCTCCCTTAAAATAAATTTTCATGATATTGAATGTTGGAGATTGAACAACTTCTTTAATGTTTAGGCCTTGAGCAATTCCTCTAACTAATGTAGTTTTGCCCGCACCTAAATCTCCACATAGCAAAATAGTTGTCCCATTAGGTACAATTTGGGAAATCATCTTACCGATATTCATTGTATGTTCGCTACTAAGCGAGTTGATTGTAATTTTATTTTCCATGCTATTTTTTTGAAATTAATTGAACGTAATCATCATAATAATCAAGTATTAATTTTTCATCAAAAGGGAAGGAATGATTATGCATTTTCTTAAAAATTTCTCTAGTTTGATATCTTAAAACTTGATCCAAATCTTGATTGTAATGATATTGTTCTTTATGTTTTAAATATTCTTTTTCGTCTAAAAGACGAGTGTCATCATTTGGGAATAATTTAATATCTAAATCGTAATCAATATATTTAATGCAATTCTTGTCAATTAAGGCAGGAGAAGCAATGTTACAATAGTAACAAACACCTGATTCTTTAATCATGCAGATAACATTCCACCACTCCTTTTTAGAAAAGATAGTGACAGCAGGTTCTTTTGTGAACCACGTTCTTCCATTACTTTCAGTAACTTTTGCTCTTCTTGAGGCAATTACAATATAGTCATCGTTATTTTCCAAGACTAAACCACGGTCCCAAAACCTATGTAAGGCACCGTCGTGTTTAAAACTTTTGATTGTTAACCAATGACCAATATATTTCATATATTATTTCTCAAATAATTTAACAGAAGCGGAGAATAATTCTTTTTGTTGTTTTTTGAAAACATCCATCGCTTCAGCGTTAAATTCTTTTTCAAATGGTAGAACCATTACAGGATCTGAGTAGCTAGCGTAAATTGATGTTCTTCCAGCCCAAACAACGATAACTAAATTTAATAAAGTCTCCGCAGGAACAATCTTTTTAATTAAAGAGAGAAATTCCTTGCCTAAAACAGCGTTATAATCAACGCCTTCAGCTCCGTAAATTTCGAAAAGTTCATCTTCGTTTAGTTTTACTAAATCATCAATCGCTGTAGGTAAATCAACCGCGCCTTCTTTTAATTTAGAAACAAGAACAATTCGTCCTTCAAAATGCAAATCGTTTCCGATAGTTAAGTATTTACCAACAAATTGAGTGTTTCTTGTTTTGCCAGAACCGCTATAAAGAGCAGCGTCAGCGCATAAGAAAATATGTCCATTATATTTTCCGCGTACAACGTTTCTAGATGTAACTTGATTTGGATTTAAATGAACTTTGTCAGAAATAAAATCTGCTAATTCGAGTTTTTCATCATGGTCACATTTAACATCTGTAAATTCTGGTGAATCATAATTATGAGCGTTAAATCTTGTTGTGATGAATTTAATGTATGTTTTAGTAGCATCAGGAAGTTTATTTCTAGTTAAAACATAATAAACAATCATTCCAACAATAACTAAACCCGCTAAAACATAGCCTGTAATCATAAGCGCAGGGTTTTGTTGAGAAATCAAAATAAAACAACCAATTACTAAAACAACAGTAATAAGCATTATAATATTTGAAATTCGTTTTTGTTTTACATATCTTTCATACAAAGCAACTCTTTCTTTTTCGATTGACTCTTTAAAAGGAAGATCGCTCTCAATAGTTTCAATAGATTCAACTTGTTCTATTTCTTTATCGATTTTATTAATATCGATAGGTTCTTCAATTTTTTTAGACATATTCAATACCTCTTCAGTATATAAATATATCATATTTAGATTATGAGGGTTATCTTTTTCGATTTTATTTAGTTGGGAAAAGACTATTAACAATTAATAAGGGTTTATATAGTAGTATTAAAGCCGCTAGGCAAATTAACATTGATGGACCGAGATAAGTTAATTGATACACTAATGAACCAAAGAAGTCTAAACCATAGAAAACAATACCAGAAATTGTTGAGCTTAATGTTCTTCCAATCATCCCCAAAATAAAGGAAAGAGATAGGAAAAGCAAACCTTTCCAATTTAATTTTTTATTACCTTCTTGTAGTATAAATTGTTTGAAAACTCCAACAACCGCTATACTACCAAAACCAAGTAGGTAATCGAATGGGAATGTAAAGAAACCATAACCATCGATTAAACATGTGGTTAAACCAAAGATGATTCCATTAGCGATAAAACCTTTAACTAAACCGTGTCTAAGTGCAATGATAGCAAGTGGAACCATGATAAACGAGATAGATCCTCCTGCTTCAACTACCTTAATTTTTAAAAATGGCAAATCTAAAATAACTGCTAATGCGACAAGCATTGCAATTTCAACGATCTCATTAATTTGAAATTTATTGTTATCAAAAACAAATGATAATATCCAAAGAGAAAACACGACTGAAATACTTCCAAAAATATATGATGATAATTCTTGAGATAAGACATCTGTATCTCCTAAGGCGCCACTATATATATCTTTAGCGAAGAAAAACATAATACTGGCAATGATAGAAAAGATTAAAGATAAATAAATTAGTGAGTTGTGTTTTTCATTAAAAAACATCATTAATCCCGAAGCAATCGACAATAAAAACGGGAGTAATAATAAAAGCGAATAAATGCTAAAATCATTAGAAAAAACGAGCAAAAATGCGCTTTTTAGTTCATTATTAAGAGAAAGCAAAGGGATAAATATTGCCCCAATAAAGAACAATACATAAGTCCCGAAGAGAATTGGTTTAATATGTTTCATAAAAAAATTCCTCCAAGACGAAGGAACACTTAATAAACATTCCTACGCCAGCATTACCTGGATCAGGTACGGTCGACTCAAGCATCAGAGTCCTCTCAGCCGGGTTCACCCAGCTCCCACTTATAAATATACTTGTTGCTAATTTATTTTCAATCTTTTTTTATCTAATCCAATTAATTTCTTTTAGGCCATTTTCTTTCAAATATTTATTTGTGTCTATAAAGTGATTATTATTAAACCACCCACCTCTATTCGCACTTAAAGGGCTTGGATGATTAGCTTCCAAAACCAATCTATTCGGATTAGTAATAAATTTCTTTAATTTTCTTGCATTTCCTCCCCAAAGAAGAAAAACAATCGGACTATCTATAGAATCGATACACTTAAGAACATCTTTAAAAAATAATGTATATTCCTTAATATTGTGACTTAATGGTTCGTGAGCCCTAACAGATAAAAATGCGTTTAACATTAAAATTCCTTGTTTTGCTAAATAGGTTAAATCTCCATTAGTGAAATCTAACTTTGTTTGATATTGATTTTCTATCTCTTTATATATGTTAACAAGTGAAGGAGGTATTTTAATTCCCTTAGGAACAGAAAATGCTAAACCCATCGCTTGTCCTGGTTCGTGATATGGATCTTGACCTATAATTACCACTTTAACTTCATTAAGCGGACAAAGATTAAAAGCGTTGAAAAGTAATTCTTTTGGGGGATAACAAATATTATTTTGATATTGTTCATCCAAAAATAAGAAGAGTCTTTTTCCATAGTCTTCTTCTTTTATTTGATTAAATAATTCATCCCAACTTTTTATATTACTCATAAGCCTATGTTAACATTTTTATTTTATTATAAAAATAACAAAAGTATAATAGAACGTATGAAAGTCCTAATAGTGTTTAATCATCCAGCGCCATACAAGGTCAAACTGTTTAATGAGATAACTAAATACGTGGATTTAGATGTCATCTTTGAAAGAACCGAGGCTAGCGATAGACCCAAAGATTTTTATAGCGAAAACAATATTCAATTCAACGCTAAATTCTTTAATAAATGCTATTTAGGCGCTGAAAACACTTACACAAACGAAGTAAGAAAATATATTAAAGAAAATCATTCTAAATACGACCTCATTATCATGAATGGATACTCTACTTTTGCTGAAATGAAAGCTATTTCATTCATGAACAAGAAGAAAATTCCATTTGGTTTGTACATTAATGGAGGGGTTGTAAAAAATGAAACTTTTATTAAAAGAAGAATTAAAACTAAATATATATCAAGCGCTTCTTATTACTTTTCACCGTGCAAAGAAGCTAACGATTATTTAGTTTATTATGGGGCCAAAGAAAATAAAATCTATACTTATCCTTACAGCACCTTCTTTGAAAAAGATGTATTATCAAAACCACTTACTAAAGATGAAAAAGCCTTGTTGCGAAAGCAATATGATCTCCCAGAAAACAAAATCTTTGTTTCTGCTTCTCAATTTATAGAAAGAAAAAACATCTTACAACTTTTAAGAATCTTTAAAGATAGGGAAGAAACTCTTCTTCTTATTGGTTCAGGCCCTCAAAAAGACGAATATATTAAATTTATTAAAGACAACAGCATGCAAAATGTTATTATCAGAGATTTTATGAAAAAGGAGGATTTGATGTCTCTTCTTCCTTGCTGTGATTTCTTTATAACTTTATCTTTGCAAGATATTTATGGTCACACAACAAACGAGGCAATGGCAAAAGGTTTACCTGTTATCTCTTCTAAAAATGTAGTTTCCTCATTACATTTAATTGAAAATGGAGTAAAAGGTTACCTTGTAGATTTAAATGATGAAGATATTATCTCCTCAATTGAAAAAATAAATGTTAATATGGCAAATGCCGCTTTGATAACCGCAAAAGAAAACACTATTGAAGCAATGGCGGAAGCCCACAAAATTATCTTTGAAAGGATTATGGAAAAATGAAAATCGTATATATCACTACAGCGATAGATTCTAACGACTATAAATCTTTTACCAAACTATGGATTAAATCACCAAACCCATCTAATCAAAACTTTCATAACAAACTAATTAGATCAATAAGTTTGACTAATGAAATCCATGTTATTTCTATACGCCCGTTTTCTAAAAAACTATGCAAAACCCGCAAATTAAAAGCGGAACCCGCAAAAAATGATGGAAATATTACCTGGCATTACTTAGCAATTTCTGGTGATAAATTATCCAGATTAATTAGTGTTAAAAACCAAGCTAAATCTATATTTAAACATATCTATCAAAAGGATGAAGATATAGTTATTTTTACTGACACAATTAATCCAATGTGCATCAATGTTGCTAATTCATTATCTAAGAAATATCAAATCCCTACCATTGGAATTTGCACCGATTCTCCAAGTAACATCACAGGCACTACAAAAACATATACAATATATCTTTTAAAACAAGCATCTAAATGTTATGCCTATTTAGCCTTAACTCAAGAACTTAATGATTTATTTAATCCTTCTAATAAACCATCTTTAATTGTTGAAGGTCTTGTAGAACCTCATATACCCTCGGCAAACGCGATTGGAATAAGTGATCCTTATTTTTTCTTCGCCGGCGCCTTATTAGAAAGATATGGTGTTTATAATTTAATCGAAGCTTTTGGAATGCTTAAAACCACAAAAGTAGACTTATATATATGCGGACACTCTGGAGATGAAGAAAAATTAAAAGAAGCAATTAAGGGTAATCCTTTAATTCATTATTTAGGTACGTTACCAGTCTCCATAGTCTTAGATTATGAATGCGCTGCTCTTGCAAATATTAATCCGCGCCCATATTCAGAAGATTTAGATAGATTCTCTATCCCTTCTAAAACAATTGAATATCTTTCAAGTGGAAGACCAACAATCTCAGTTAAAAATACAAAACTCATGAAACATTTCAAAGAAAACGCAATTTGGGCGAGATCTAGCGAACCTGAAGATTTGTGTCAAGCAATGAGAACTGTCATTAACTTAACTAAAGAGGAAAGAAAAACTTTGGGTAGCGAAGCAAAAGAAAAAGCGAATGCTTTATATTCGCTTAAATCAATCAATAGAAGAATTCATAGCTTCTTAGAACTCTTTAAAACAAGAGTCAATTAATTGGCTAACAACTTTTAAAGAGAAATGTTCTTGATAATAAACTTGGTTATTTTGACCGAGTTTTTTTCTTTCTTCTAAACTTAATGAATAAAGTTTGTTAATTGCTTCAGCGACACTTTCTGGATTTTCATCACAGTTAATGCCTCCATTAGAAGCTTCGGCAACATCTTTACCATCTCCACTTAAAACTGTAATGATAGGCTTAGCAAACGCCATAGACATCATTAATTTGTTTGGAATTGTTTTTCCGACATATCCGTTACCGCTTAATGAAATATATAAAGCGTCCGCACCTCTAAAATAATTGCTCGCGATTCTTGCAGGAATTGGTCCGTGATAGAAAACTTTATTTTCTAAGTTATTATCAATAATTTGCTTTTTAAGTTCTTCTGTTTTTGGACCCATGCCAATAACATGGAATTTAATTTTTTCGTTTGTAATCAATTTCATCGATTCGCAAATAAGAGGGATTAATTGAATGCGACCCAAATTTCCGCAATAAAGAATATTAAATTCGTCTTTAAATTCATAAATTGGACCACTTGTGTCTTCAACTAAACTTGGTTGAGGAACATAAGTTATGTGAGAAGTATCAAAACCTAAAACATCATTAAAATAATCTTTAAACGAAGGGGAACCCACTAAAACACGATCAGCTTTAGAATAAAGTGCTTTAGACCATTTATATAAAATTTTATAAACTAAAGAATTTTCTTTAACCGCGTGAGTTATTAAAACTGATTCTGGCCAAAGGTCTACACAGTGAACCACATGAGGGACATTATGTAACTTTTTATACAAGTTTCCCGCACTTAAAATCGTGACAGGAGATAAAGACATAGAATAAACTAAATCAAATTTTTCCTTGCATTTCCTTATCCATTTTTTAGAATTTCTCCAAAATGATAGATAATTTCTAATAATAGATATCCTGCTTTTATTTCTCGCAACCAAATTAACGCGATGTACTTTAACTCCATTAATTTCTTCGTATTTTACTTTTTTATATTCAGGAAGAATCTTGTCATAACCATAATTTGGTTTACCAGTAAGAACTGTCACATCGTGACCTATTTTAACAAGTTCTTCCGCGATTTTTGTAATTACAAAATTTTCTGGATAATAAAACTGACAGACAACTAAAATTTTCATATTACTATCATATCAAATAAAAAGTATACATTGTGTATCTTTTTAAAAGATTTAATTTTTCTTTCGTTATTAGTATAATAATTTTTGTGAAAGAAAATATTCGTAGTAATGTTATCGTAAATCTTATTAGAACATTTGTTCTTACTCTATTATCTTTTATCACATTTCCATGGGTATGTAGATATTTAGGAGATTCGGTATTAGGAACTTATTCCTGGGCTGTTACTTTTGTCGCATATTTTTTAATCCTCGCGAAGATTGGTATTCCAAATCTTGCGATTAGAGAATGTGTTAAGGTTAGAGAAAATAAAGAACTATTAAGTAACAAAGCTCAAGCTTTCTTTATCTTACAATTAATTGCAACTGTATTATCATTTATCTTAATGTGTGTTGTCTTGTTTTCCGTTCCATCACTTAGGGAAGAAAGAACTTCATCATTAATATTTATTCTTTCTTTAAATTTCCTTTCAGGAGCATTCTCTTTTGAATGGATTTTTATAGCTTTAGAAAAACAATTCTATATGTCGATTAGAAGTATTGTTGTTCTTGCTATAAGCGCGGTGCTTATAATTACTTTTGTTACTACAGAAAGCGATGTCTATATTTATGCTTTTATTTCAATAAGCGTCACAATATTAACCAGCATTATCAATCTATATTATGTTAGACAACATATCTCTTTTAAAAAGACTCTCCCATATGATTTCAAACAATATGCAAAACCATTATTAGTCCTTTGTTCAGTATCTTTACTTCTATCTTTTTATAATCAAACAGATACATTAATCTTAGGTTTTATTAATGAAGAAAAAGACGCGGTCGGATCATATTCCGTAGGTATTAAAGGTATTGATATTGTTATAGGTGTCTTAACTAATTTATCTACAGTTTTGGTTCCTAGAAGCGCATATTATTATGGAAAAGAAGACAAGAGATTCTTTAATAATTTAACTAAATATTCATTTAATATTTGTCTATTTATTACATTGCCTGCGATTATCTTTATGATGGCGATGGCGAAGCCTATATGTGGCTTGATTTCAGGTTCATACGACTTCAACTCTTATAGTGATTCATTCTGGGTTTTATTTATTCTTTCATCCATGATGCTAACTTATTCTTTAGCAGAAATGATTTATGGACAAATCTTACTCCCTATGAAAAAAGAAAAACATTATCTATATGCAATCTTATCAGGCGTTATTTTAAATATTGTTTTCTCCCTAATACTTGGAGGTTTGGTCTTTAAGAACAATCCTGCAATAGGTGTTGCAATTGGGACTGTAATCACTGATATATTAATTTTCATCTATTTAATCGGGGTCACATGGAAATGGGTCTATAAAGCCTTATTTAATAAAAATACTTTAAAATTGATCTTTGCGACTATAATTGTTTTAGTTTCATCTATAGGTATTCATTATCTATTAACTCAATCCATTTTACCTAACTTTAATTTATCCAGTTCTTCTAATATGTTAATTGAATTAATAGCAATTTTTGTTATTGATATGGTTATTTATATTGGAATTCTTCTTCTTTTAAAAGAAGATTTGGTTTATTCTTTTATTAGAAAATCACCTAAACCAATTTAATTTATTGGTTAAATTAAGGCATTATAACTATCCACCGGACAATCCGGTGGTTTTACATAGACGGGCAGATATTAGCCCTCTATTACTAGCCGCCCTCCTCAAGGGCGAAATGCGGACCACCGCTTGCTTTTGTCCTTAGCTACCCGTGAACGGGTCTTCGTCGA
>JAFVUY010000069.1 GCA_017502465.1 Bacilli bacterium
CCACCCCATACCAAAAACGCTTTCTTTTATCCATTTTTGCTGATAATTTGACATTTCGCTCTTTGTTTCTTGGTCTCCAAATGGTTTTAAGTTGACAATCCAGAAATTTACATTACTTAAATCTATATAATTTACAGGCATTTTTATTTCTCCTTTACTCTTCGTATAATTTTTGCATTTCTGCAATATCAGCTTGAATTATCTCACTAAGCGATTGTGGTTTCAAAACTTTGACGTACCTTCCAAATTGCAAGATCCAAAAGCGCATTGCTCGGGGACTTGCATATACACTAAAACGGATATTTCCTTCGTCAGTTCGTTCCATTTTAATGCTATTTCCAAACCAGTCGAGAACGTTGTTTATCATATCGTCTGCGCTATTTCTCGATTCAAACACAATCTCTTCTGCTTTCTCGTCGAACATATACGGAAGTTTGTTGGAAATACGCCCGATATTTAGGCCGTTTTCAAAGCCCTGTACCTGCATATACGGTTTTACGGGCAAGTCTAAAATCTCAATTTCAGATATTCTATCTACCCTGCAATATACGCCGTTGTCATGATTATCATAATTGCAAACTAAATAATAAAAACCGTTTTTCAGTAGTAGTTGATAAGGATTAACAAGCCGCTTTTCTTCCTTTCTATGGTGCAGTTTTTTATCTATGCCGTAGCTATTATAGAAAAAGCTCACCTTTCTTTTCTTTTCGATTGCTTCGCAAAGTAGTTCGATATTGTAAAAATACTCTTTAGATTCCTGCTTTTGCCAATCATCAAGATTAATAACATGCTTAGTATAGTTCTTAAAATACTTTCCGCCTTCTATGGCAAGTTTAGCAACAAGTTCCTTTGTATGTGGCTTGCAGACATTTCTATTCGCTAGTACTGAGTCTATCAAAAGCCTAAGTTCACCTATCTCAAACTTACGTTCGGCAAGATATGTTCCCGTTTTATCAGAAACAATATCATATCCTGCATCTTGCAAATATTCCACGTTCCTTGCCACCGCCTTGCGTTCACACTCAATACCGTAATTTAAACGCAAAAGGTTCATGATGTCGCCTTGGCGCAATTTATGTTCGGAATCGGAATATTCTGTTAAAATCTCTAGGATACGAAGTATTAATAATTTTTTTGGCTCAAAGCTTTCCATGATCATCTCCTCTTCCTACATTATTGCAGAAAGGTTGCACCGAAAACGGTACAACCTATTCTATCATTTAATATAAAAAAAGTCAATTAAACATCCAACCTCTTTTATAACTTATATAATAGCAATATTTAATTTGGGAAACATATTAAGATTAAATGCTTTTTTAGGTATGTTATCACGATGCACATCTCGGATATATAATGCACACTTCTTTGATTCTATCTTTTGATAAATATCCTTATAAACTAAAACATCCTTTGCAATCATTGCTGGATTAATAGTAACAACCATATCTACATCATCTAATTTCTCAAAAAGTCGAGATAATCCTTCTCTCTCAAACTTTCTACCGCTACAACCGATGTCTTCAAATTGAGCTACAATTTCCCAATCTTTCATATGCAACGAAACAAGATTATTCATTTCAATTTCTTTACTAATAATGTCTTTTTCATTGTTCGATGCAACTCTTATATAAGTAACTACTTTAATTTTATTGTTTTTCATAACAGTACTCCTATTCTTCTATTTTATAGACTATTGTTAAATCAAGTTCTTCTTTGCTTACAATTTTATTTATGTACACTTTTGAAATAACGCTTTGTATCAAACTGAGTTTATCTCTTGGAGAAGATTTCAATTGATTTAAGAACTTTTTAA
>JAFVUY010000070.1 GCA_017502465.1 Bacilli bacterium
GAGTATGTGGGGAAGTTTTATATGAAGCAGACTTAAAAAAGAAAAACGCCAACCATTGATTTACAACGAATTGGCGTTCATTTCCGTACTCCCTCAGGGACTCGAACCCTGGACCCATTGATTAAGAGTCAATTGCTCTACCAACTGAGCTAAGGAAGCATATTTTCGGACTGCAAAAGTACAACTTTTTTTTAATAATCAAAAGATTTTTTAAAAAAATATTTTATTTGTGGATTTGTTTATTAGTTATCTTTGCATCATATCTTTAATTTCCATAATTATTATTATCAATGAAACATTTAGAAAAAATTTACGATAAAATATTAGACGAAATTTCTCTTGAAGAAAGATTGAATCTCTGGCGTGGCGAAGGAAAAACGATAGTTTTCTCAAACGGTTGTTTCGACATCTTACATCGAGGCCACGTAGAATATCTTTCTAAAGCCGCCGACTTAGGTGATAAACTTATAATAGGTTTAAATACTGACGATTCTGTAAAAAGACTAAAAGGTCCGTCACGACCTGTCAATGACGAGAAAGCACGCGCTATATTATTGTCGGCATTGGAATTTGTCGATGCCGTAGTTTTTTTTGAAGAAGATACACCTTATAATCTAATCAGACGCATTCAGCCTGACGTACTTGTAAAAGGAAAAGATTACAAGGTAGAGGACATTGTCGGCTACGACATCGTAACTGCAAAAGGCGGAAAAGTTGAAACGATAGAATTGGTTGATGGATTTTCAACGACAAAGACAATTGAGAAAATGAGAACCTGAAAATGTTATGAAACGTATCTTATTTTTTATATTTCTTTTATCCTTCGGGTGTCAACAAACAACAGTCAGCGGACAGCAGTCATCGTGTTCTGGAGATACTATTGTTCAAGTATCCAAATCACAATATGCCAGAGACTTATATCTCCAAGCTGAGAAGTCATGGAATTTAGGTCATATTGTTGATGCCTGTGAGAAATGCTTTAAGGTAATTGAATACATAGAAAAGGATGTCAGGAAGCGGGAACTTGATAGAAGTTTCTACAAGCCACTGGCGCATGCTCATTATTGCATTGCCGATATTTTTATCAGCGAAAGTTATATTAATTTAGGCCAGATATTCCATAAGAAAGCTTTACATTATTTCGAGAAATTCGAGTCTGACAGTATTTTAGCTCATGCTAATAAGTTTGTCGGTTTAGCACATATAGAAACAAACATCGATACAGCGAAGTATTATTTAAACAGATGTATTGAGTTGGATCCGACTAATAGATTTCATAAATATGACATCGATAAAGCTATTGCCTATATGTTATATTATAAGGAAGGTTATAAAGACAGTGCATTTGCCATTTTAAGAAACAATATAGACAAAGTAGAACATGACAACGTAAGGGAAGTATATCATGGATTTTTGGGAGAAATTTTTATAAACGAAAAAGAATATGACTCGGCGCTTTATCATTTAGAAAAATGTATGGAAAGTTCCGAGTTTTTTGTTCAATTAGAAGCAATTCGAGCATTGACGATATTATATGACTCAATAGGCAATCTAGAGAAAAAAGCATACTACGAGAGCATCTTATCAAAATTGGCGTTAGACAGAGTTGATGATGAAATAAAACGTGCCAACATTGTGGATTTATACAACGACCATCTGAGCCGTATGAACGAGATAAGAAAAGCTAAAATCATTAGGATTGTATTACTTGTAGCGGCACCTATAATAGTAATAATAATGACTCTTGTCTTTTTCTTTACGCATAGAAACAAAAGACACCACAAAAATCTGATGAGTATCATCGACGACAAGGAGTCTGCTATAAACGTGATGGAAGAACATCTCACAGATGTTAAATTCAAGAACTCAATAATAGAAGGAAAAATAAAGAAAAAGAACGCCGAGATTCAAAGACTGTCAAGTCATATCAAGGATTTGGAGTGTGAGATGGCAGATGTCAATGCCAAGATTAAGAAAGATAATTCTCCATGTGACATGGATGCATATTGTAGCTCAGAGATATGCGGCAAGATATTATCTATGGAAAATCAGACATTGTCACAAGAAGATCTCGTCTTGTTGCTTGACACCGCAAACAAACATCTCAACAACATCTTCACAGAATTGGCAGAGCAATATCAACGACTGAAGAAAGAAGATTTATATTACCTATCTCTTGTGATAATTGATCTTAGCGACAAACAAATTTCATCATTGTTCGGTGTGGCGTATAACTCCATTAGAGTGAGAAGAAACAAGATATGTGAAATATTAGGCATAAACGTCAAGAAACTGAATTATTTTTTATCGACAAAATTTAAATAAAACATAGATTATCAAAATTTTACACGCTTATATATTATTTTAGAATACTTGATAGCAGTTATAAATAAATGTAATTTTGCACAAATTTATCATTAAATGTTTGTCAGTATGAAGAAATTGAATCTACTTTTCCTTTTGCTTTTATGCGTAATTAATGTCTTTGCACAAGAGTTGAAACATTCTGTCGACTATTCGTCAGACGATTACGATGCTTTAGTCTATGAGATGAGAGCCGCTAGACTTAAAGATTACATTGACTCAAGAAGTATTCCAGATAGGAACAGAACTGCCGCAGACGATTATGATGGCGGTGACGGCACTCCCGAAAATCCATATCAGATAGCGACCCCAGAACAGCTGGTACTTCTTGCGCGACAGACAAATGACGGTACAGGCGGCGATGCCTGCTATATTTTAACCAACGACATCGACCTTGAGGGTAACATCGGTTTTGTGTGGACACCGATAGGAGATTCAAACTATTTTACAGGAGTCTTTGATGGAGATAATCATACTATTAAGAATATGTATAGTAATGATAATATAAAATCTGGACTCTTTGGTAACGTAAGTGGTGCTGTTATTAAAAATATTAAATTTACAAACGCAGAAGTTATTTTGAATCCAAATTATGATGAATTTCTTGATGGAGTGGCAGGTGTGGTAGCAGCTGATGCTATAAATACAAGTTTTTATAATTGTGATGTTGACGGTGAAGTCCGCGCTACTGCATGGGATGCTGGTGGAATTGTAGGCCGTTTGCTTGCTACAAGCGATTTTCATGATATTGTTCTTGTTAAAGACTGC
>JAFVUY010000007.1 GCA_017502465.1 Bacilli bacterium
CCAACATTAGGGCTTGATGTAATAGCTAGAAGGGAATTATGGAAAACCATAAACGTATTAAAAGGAAAGATGACGATAATCCTAACCACTCATTATATGGAAGAGGCGGAAGCATTATCCGATAGAATCGGTATAATGAAAGATGGGAAACTGTTGTTTGTTGGCACTAAAGAAGAATTATTTAGTAAAACTGGTAAAGCAAATGTTGAGGATTCTTTTATTGAAATAGTTTCTGGAGGTGATCTATCATGAAAAAATCATTATCCAGAATTACCACTTTAACAAAAAGAGATTTCAAGGAAATATTAAGGGATCCACTATCATTAATATTTACCTTGGGAATGCCTTTGTTTATGGAAATACTGTTTTATCTGATATTCCATAAATTAACACCTCAATTTGAGATGAAGTATTTGGCTCCGGGAATAGTTGTATTTGCACAAAGCTTCATATCACTATTTGTTGGACTGCTAATTGCTATAGATAGATCGACATCTTTTTTAACAAGATTATATGTATCTAATGCAAAATCATATGAATTCATTTTTTCATACGCTTTATCTATGATTCCTATCATATTTGTTCAATCGCTATTGTTCTTCTTAGTTGGAGGAATAATTGATTCTTCAATATTTAGCATCAATATGATATTTGCGATACTTGTAAGCATAGTTACATCACTTCTTTTTATTGCAATAGGAATTTTGCTTGGATCCCTATGCAATGAAAAATCTATTGGTGGCATTTCTTCAATTGTTATTGCTGGCCAATCAGTACTATCTGGCATGTGGTTTCCAATTGAAGGATTAAGCGAAGGAATGATTACTTTTATGAATATATTACCATTCAGAAATGCAACAAAACTTGTTCAAAATACAATGAATGGGATAAATGATGTATATAAGGATTTTTTAATTCCATTAATTATTGTTATTGCATATACGATAGTATCATTCATTTTGGCAATAGTGGCTTTCAAAAGAAAAATGAAATCAAACTAAGCATTACTAAATTAAGTCATCCTTCGAGGGTGGCTTTTCTTTTGTTTTATAGGGGTACGAAAAATATAACAGGGCGTCCGAACTTTTTTGAGGGTGTATGCAAATTGTATCAAAATAGATATTTACACACAAAAGACAAGCAAAACGCTTTTTGCCAAAACGCTTGATACATATATATACATATGATATACTAAAAAAGACCAAAAGATAGACCCTATGCTAGATATGCGTTATAAGATTAATTTAAAACAAAGAAAGGTTGGTGTGTTGTATGAAAAAAATAGGGATAATAACTGCTTCAATAGTAATGATTTTATGTGTTGTTTTTGGCCTTGCTGCTTGCAGCAACAAAGTTCCGCTACCCGAAGGACATTACAGAATAACAGTTCAACAAACAACTGGTGGAAGTGTTAATGCTTCAAAAAGTTCAGCACAAGAAGGCGAAGAAATCACTTTGTCTTATACAACCAATAACGGTTATCTTTTTGTGAAGGTGACGGTGAAAGATAGTGATAACCAAGAAGTTCCCGTAAATAATGGCAAGTTCACAATGCCAGCAAGTGATGTTACAGTTTCTGCAACTTTTGAAAGAATTTCAGACCAAAAATATTTTTTGGAAATAGAGCCTGGTATCTACTACGATATTGAACTTATTAGTCCAGATGAAGAGCAATTTGAACGAAATCAAGGCAAAATATCAGCAGGAACAAGAGTTGTTCTTGGCTGTGACATTTGGGATAATGGATATGAACTAAAATCTTGGAATGTTGTGGACTCTAATGGCAACAGAATTACAGTTGATTCAGATAATTCATTTATAATGCCAAACTCAAATGTTATTGTTTCTGCCATTGTTGGAGAAAAAACCTATACAGTATCGGTAGATCCTGAAACAGCAAGAATATTCAATGTAACTATTAGAAATGAAGACGACAACAATAGCATTGTTGAAGATGGTGGCTCTGTAAAATTTAACGACAGAGTAACATTTTCTTATGAATTCAAAGTGCAAGGATATACACTTAATGGTTGGAAAAATCAAAATGGTGAAAGAATATATGAAACAGGAACATTGGTTCAATCAAACTTGGTAATTTCAGCAATATTTAGTGCTAATCAATATGGTCTTAGGATATATGATAGATGGGGAGAAGATGGAGAGTATAATTCGGTGGGCATATCTAGTTTCTATCTTACAAACAAAGATGGTCAAAGAATAGACCAACTCATAAACACAAATGAACGAAACAAAGCAAGAACAGACGATGAAATAACAATTCACTGTGAGCCAAGAAACCAGAACTTTGCTGTTGATTATTACATTTTGAGGTATTATGATGATGAAGGTTTGCATGAAGACCACATCACACCAGATAAATTCACTATGATTCCAGATAATGTAACTGTTTCTGTTAAAATGAAATTAGTTGAAAACACTTATAATGTGAATTACGTTTTAGACGATGGAGGAAGAATAGCCCCTTATGCTCCAAGGACATTTAAGTCAACTGACAACACTTTAGATATTCCAAATCCAACAAGAGAAGGATATAAATTTGACGGTTGGGAAGAACAAGATTCGATGAATGTAGCATATTTAGACGGAGCAATATCATTATATCCTTATGAGTTTATCGAAGATTTAACACTTACAGCAAAGTGGATTAAAACCGCAACTATTACCTATGATTATAGCCATTATTCGCCTTATGATTTAGACGGCTTTAATGGCAAATATGTTAATGACAACAACCCTACAACTTATGTTTTGGGAGAAACTCTTATTTTACAAAACCCAATTTATGCCTATGGCAACTTTGAAGGTTGGTACACATCTCCGACATTTGAAGAAGGAAGCAAAATAACGGAACTTTATTTTGAAGATGAAAATGACCTTGAAGATATAACGCTATATGCAAAAATGAGCTTGAAAAACTTCCATATAAACTTTGTTAAAATCGGTATTTCTACAGATGGAACGAGAAAAGTGTTGGCAACTTCTGCTTATCTTGACTGGTTTGATTTGGCAGAAGACCCAAGAGATTTAACAAGAGATATATATAATGACAAAACATACACAATTGGTTACACTTTTGCAGGGTTCTTTGTTGATGCAGATTTAACTACTCCAATAACTGAAGTTTCTAATGAACTTGACCACGATATAACAATTTATGCAAAAGAAACCCTTGATACATACACGATTACTTATTATGAACGTGGTGAAATAACAGGTACGCGTTCTTATACTATTGAGACAGAAAGTATTGGGTTGCTTAATGGGTCAAATTTCGATAACGCCTATGGGCATTGGATTTTTAGGGGTTGGCGACTTAATGATCAGTACACGGGTGAACAATTTGAATTTCCTACTACAATTTATCCAAGTGCTGATCCTGAAAAATTCCACGGAAATTTAGATTTCTATGCTTACTATCAGGAACCATAATAAGATTGTGTTGTATAACTAACTTTTATCATGTCAACATATAAAGAAACTTGCAGGCAAAATCAAAGATTGCCTGCAAGTTTTTCTTTTTGTCACCCAATTTTATAGTGCACTGTTAATTCCGTTATTGATTTTCATCACTGCCAGTGCTATATTGAAAGTATGGAAAAAGGAAAAAAATTATCAAAAATGAGCTTAGAAGAACTGTGGCGGTTGTTTCCTATCATTTTAACAGAACATCAAGAGTGCTGGAAAGAATGGTATTTGGAAGAAGAAACCCTGTTAAAGAAAGTTCTTCCAAAAGTCCAAAGGATAAGTAATATAGGAAGTACCGCGATTTCTTCCATTTGGGCAAAGCCTATTGTTGATATTCTCGTGGAAGTTAATAAGGAAAGCAACTTGTTTGATTATAAAGATCTGATTACAAACAACAGCTATATTTGTATGTCGCAAAGCGAAGATAGAATTTCTTTTAATAAAGGATATACCGAAAACGGATTTGCCGAGAAAG
>JAFVUY010000071.1 GCA_017502465.1 Bacilli bacterium
AGGAAGCAGGTTCAAATGTTGGGTTTGCATTAGGTAGTGCCATAGGTCTTGCGGCTGCACTTATAGCAAAGAGCAAAAAGCAAGATGAGGACATAACAGAAACCCCCACAGAAGAACTTGACGAGGTAGAAGAAATCAACAACGAACCATACGAAGAAAGCGAGGATTTAGATGAAGATGAAGGTTTCAAGTTGGAGATGTGAGGCAAGCGGACTTGTTCCGCTTGTCATGCATTCAAAAACCAGTTTGTGCATAACAGAGAAAAGTGTTTTTTATTGTTGTGAAAAATAAATATCTATGTTATAATAAATACATAAATGTTTGTAGGCGAATAAAATTAATTATGCTTTTATGCATATGTTAAAATTTTTACATCTTTTTTAATCACAGAAGCACATATAGGAGGTATATTATGATTATTAATCAACCATATGATGAACAATTGGGCATACAGCTGATAGAAGCAATCGAGAGCAATCAATATACTCAACTTACAATAATGGTTGCATATGCAAAATTAAGTGGTGTATATAGGCTTCTTCCTTATCTTGAAAAATTTCATAAAAACGGAGGCAACATTCGTTGTGTGGTTGGTATAGATCAGCAGAATACGACATATGATGCTCTATTGCAATTGTTAAAGATTACAGACGAAATTTCTGTTTTTCATTCTGAAAGTGTATCTCAAACATTTCATATAAAGTGCTATTGGCTCTCTGGAGATAGTAAATGTTGGTATGCTATTGGCTCGAATAATTTAACAGCAGGCGGACTTTTTAGTAACTACGAATTAAGTTCATCATCTGTGCTTTTAGGGAACGAAGCATTAAAAACAAATAATGTTTTGGAAAATATATACTCTACATATACAAGTGCGGAGTCTGTGTGTTGCCATAAATTAGATTTAGAATTTCTTGATAAACTTATATCGGATGGATATGTCGTGAAAGAAATTCAACAGAGAAAGACTTTGGCGAAAATCTCAAAACAGAATCGTAGCACTGAGCGAAAAAACAGGTTATTTGGAAATGAAGTATTTCCGGCTCCTGCTCTTCCAGAACAATACCGAAAGAATAAAACGAAAAAACCTAAAACCAAATCGGAAAATGTAAAGAAAAAACCTATTCAGGTAGATATCGCATCAGTAAATCAGACAGAATGTAACTATCTTATTCGATTGGTTCCAAAAGCTGGAGATAGATCTAAACAAGTACATTTTACTATTGATCTTTTAGAAAAATATTTTTGTCTTTCTCCGGGAGATGGAATTCTTGTTCAAGAGATGTTTCCTTCTGGTGATGTTGGTGAAATAGAGCATCGACAAATTGTGTTCAGCCAACGAAATCGGAATGTAAAAATTGAACTTGCAGGGGCATCGATGCTTGATACAAGTTATCCGCCAGATCCTGAAACACGTCCTGTTCTGATTCTAAAAAGAGTGAACGCTAACCTGTTTGTGTATATGATATTATTAGATGGCAATGAAGGTTATTCTGCAATCAATGCCCGCTTGAAGTCATTGCCGGCAGGGAGATCCCTTCCACATGAAGTTATTGACGAAAGCACCATGTTTTCTTTGTGGGATAATTGTCCTATAGTGTAAATGAATGAAATAGAGCTGTCGATTTTACGTCGACAGCTCTATCTTTATACTGGTTCATTTCTAAATAACTCTTTATAGGAAGGGGCCTTTGAGTTTTTCTTTTTTGGATCCGGCTTTTGAACAATAATTATATATTCATTTACATTCTTAAAAAGAAAATTGGGCGGGTAAGGATAGCTTCCAAAAATAGGTCTTTGCGAATTTGCAGAGCCCCATCTTCCACCAGTGCCATCTTTATTCCAAATAATTTGATTTATAAGTGCAAAACCGCAACTCTGAAGAACCTTTGTCATATCTGTAGCTAATGGTATCGTGAGAAGCCCATGCTCTTTTGTGTTTTGGTTTACATTTGCTGTAACAACACACATTTTTCTTCCTGGCATTAATACTCGATAACATTCAACGAACACCTTTTTTAATTCTTCCAAGAAATCGTCATAGTATTGATATCCGCCAATATTTCCATTATATTCTCCATAATCAGCTTTGTTCCAATAAGGAGGTGAAGTAACGACAATCCCTACGCTGCCATTTTCAATTTGGTGCATATTACATGAGCTAGAATTAAAAACTTCGTAATGACAATTGTAAGTGTTTTCCGATGAGACAGAATCACTTAGCCTGTTCAAAGATTCTTTGTGATACACAGGATTGGTCTCAAATCCAAAATATGATCTATTGTTTTGTAATGCTACTTTTCCGGTTGTTGCCATTCCGGAGAATGGATCTAAAACTGTTTCTCCTACAAATGAAAACATCCGGATTAGGCGGTAAGGTATTTCAGGTGGATAAACTGCAGGATGAATGCCATCACTTATATTGGCAATATTCCAAACTGTTTTTGTCCATTCCTTCCATTCTTCACTTGTAAGTTTAGATGCTTCTTTTATTTCTTTATCAATAACATTCGGCATATCGGTTACCTCTCTTCGTAATTTCTGTTGCAATATACATGATTATAATACCATTGCTCTATATAAGAAACAAAATCGTCTGGAAGATTCATTGCGGTAACAATGATCTTTTCGATTCTCTTAATAATATCCATTGCCTCCCAATGGCAATAATTAACAATCCTTTTCCCTGCGTTATAGGAAATCGTGGGATGCTCCTGTATCAGTTGAGAATACAATGCACCTAACTGACACAATTCCTTGTATTGTGATGTTGTAAAATCATTTTTATTAATATGATACTCCGTTAGGAAAGAGGCGTTGAGATGAAAACCGTCTCCTATGACAACCCAATACCAGTAGGTAATTCGATTACTAAGTAAGGCAATACAAAAATCCCGGCTTTCTCTATCGGGGAGATGGTATACTTTTGTAGTGCCAGATATATAATCGTTTCCCTCTTTATCTGTTGATAGTGGCAAATGATCATATGCGCAAATCCAATTATACGCTGTACCGCTTATTACCAATGGATAATCACTGTAACAAGGTGAAAATAATTCTTTTAAGCTTGAATCCCCATATTTGAGAAGATTCAAGCTTTGCTTTTCAATTTCGCATGATAATTTAGGAACATTTTTAGAGAGCGACATACCAGAAATATCACAAAGCATATAATCTGTGAATAAACTATCACGTTTTGTGGATGTCCACCTTTGTAATGTGGTGGTGAATACTGCTGGTTTGTTTTTGTGATTGCTTCTAAATAGTATAGTGTTGCGAGTTTTAACCTGATCTCCAAATAAAGAGTCTGGACTTCTATCGTAATTCATGAAGATCCATGTTACTCTGTCATCTTCAATTTTGTTTCTAAGCTTTACATAATCTTTCCCTTGAGAGTAACAAATAGAAAGTGGTAAAATCAATGCCGAATAACTTTTCTCAGAAGAATATGTCATCATATTTTCTACAAAGGGAATGAATAGGTTAGAATCTTTTCCGTAAGAAACATATGGGGGATTCCCTACTATACAATCAAATTCTGCGGGCATTCCAGTGTGTAATGATATTATGCTTTGTAAGTTAGTAGCATCACCAACAAAAAACGAGTCGTTGATTATGTCCCAAACTTCTCCTAGTCGATAGTCAAATTCATCATAGTTTTCAATGTAATATTGCAAGAACACTATTTTGCAACAATCAATCGCAGACTGGCTAATATCAATGCCCCAAATACATTTTTTGAGTAGGCAAATTGATGTATCAAAATTGTGTTTTGGGTTGCACATGTCTTCCAAGTAGTTAAGACTTTGCAACAAGAACACTCCCGAACCGCAACTACAGTCAAGAATAGATGGATTTTTATTATCTGGAACAACATGTGAAATACATTGTGAAACCATAAAATCTACCACATCTGTTGGTGTGTAATAGATTCCTTGATTTTTTTTCTTTTTATTTGTGCTACGTATTCCTCTTGATAATTTAACATTAAAATACTCATATGAATCATATTCTAGAGACTCTAGAGAATATTTAATCAAATCGCGCCAACCTGCATATTGGCATATTGATAAAATATCGTTTAAAGCACCAGAAATCTCAATATGCTTCAGAGTGGTCTCTTCTTTTAGACCAAAAATATCATTATCAGACAAATTAAGTTCCATCAAAACATCAGACAATGTAGCTGTTCTATATTTTGTAAATGTACCCTGTTTGTATAAAAACAATATACAAATAAGAATAATCCGTCTTGTTATATCTAGAGAAAGCTTTCCGTATGGATTGTCAGAAATTAGTGTTATTCTTGCCTTTTGAATTATGTCAGCTAACACAGTTATTTTTGTATTTATGCCTGTCATACTCTTTTGCGTTCTCATTGATCATCACCACCGCTCATAATTTACTTGCCATTTGAAAGCGTTGCAAATATGTTTTTCCAACATGAATCATTAATCTTATTTTCAACGCCATAATCTATTAATTCCAAGAGAGATTTGTGTTTGAAAAGATATGCCATCTGCATATCTGACAATTTGTTTCGATCTGCTGCGGCCAATCTTCTAAAGTCTCTTGCTGCGACGTCACCTAAGTTTAATTTCGATATAAGAGACTCGACATCAGAATCATTAGGAGGCGCATTGTTTTTGCCTTTTTCTATATTGCTTATATACTGACTGGTTTTTCCTATGGATTCTGCTAAATCATCCTGAGTAAGTCCAGCGGCTTTTCTTTTTTCTCGCAGATATTTTCCGAATTCTGTTGGTTCAATCAAAACAATTCCTCCTTTCAAAATAAACAAATAAATTTATTTATTTAATTATATCACAATCATATTGTTTTGTCAAGAATAATTAGGATATTAATTAGTGAATATACAACACTTTCGCATATGATGTTGACTTTTGTAAACTTTTGTAGTACAATATAACGTGTATAATTAGATTTTAATGCTTGATTAAATGAGGTGTTAACATTGGCTGAAAAGAAACTTGTAATATCTTCAAAAAAATATACGGGCGAAACTGCAGTTGTTTCCGCGAGACTGCCCCTTGATTTAATTAAAAAACTTGATGAGATATGTGATGCAACAGGCAGAACAAAAAACGAGGTCATTCAGATGTGCCTGGAATTTTCTGTTGATAACATAGAAATAGAAAGGTAGGTAGCAAAGAATGGCTGTATTTAAGTGTAAAATATGCGGTGGTACTCTTGAAATCAACGTAGGCGAAACAGTTGCAACCTGTGAATACTGCGGTACTAAACAGACGTTACCTAAACTCGATGATGAGAAAAAAGCTAATCTGTTTGACAGGGCGAACCATTTTAGACGTAACAATGATTTTGACAAAGCGATGGGTATTTATGAACAGATACTCAATGAAGATACGGAAGATGCGGAAAGTTATTGGTCTATCGTTCTGTGCAGATATGGTATTGAATATGTGGAAGACCCCTCCTCTCGTAAGCGTGTTCCAACAGTAAACAGAGCGCAGTTCACTTCTGTTTTTGATGATGAAGATTATAAATCAGCAATTAAATATGCTGACAGTTACCAGAAGAACATTTACGAAGCTGAAGCTGCTGTTATAAATGAAATTCAAAAAGGTATTTTAGCAATATCCCAGAAAGAAGAACCTTTTGATGTATTCATCTGTTATAAAGAAACAGATAATAACGGGCGTAGAACGCAGGATAGCGTTCTGGCAACAGAATTATATCATGAACTGACAAAAGAAGGCTTTAAGGTATTCTTTTCGCGTATCACCCTTGAAGATAAGCTGGGTGTGGCCTATGAGCCTTACATATTTGCTGCTCTCCACTCTGCAAAGGTTATGGTGGCACTTGGCACAAAATCTGAACACTTTAACGCAGTTTGGGTAAAGAACGAGTGGTCAAGATACTTATCCCTCATTAAGAACGGTGCAAATAAGATTTTAATACCTGCTTATCGTGATATGGACCCCTATGACCTGCCAGAAGAGTTCTCACACCTTCAAGCACAGGATATGTCAAAACTTGGTTTTATGCAGGACTTAGTAAGAGGCATTAAGAAACTCGTGTCAGCAGATGGTTCGTCAGGTGTTAAAGAAACGGTTGTAGTTCAAAGTACAGCTTCAGGTAATGCATCTGCTCTGGTAAAGCGTGGTTTCCTTGCCCTCGAAGACGGCGAATGGGAAAAGGCTGATGAGTTCTTTGAACAGGCATTAAATCAAAATGCGGAAGATGCACAGGCTTACTTAGGCAAGTTGATGGCTGAACTAAAAGTAAGTAAAGAAGAAAATCTTATGGAGTGCAAAGAACCTTTTGAAAATATGAGCAACTATCAAAAGGCTTTAAGATTTGCAGATGATAACTTAAAGAAAACCCTTAAAGGTTATGTGTTATCAATATCTGAAAGAAATAAATTAGAGCAAACTCGTACTACATACGCATCAGCGATGCAGAAAATGAAAACTGCTACAACAGAAGAAAGATTTTTAGCTGCTGCAACAGAATTTGAAACAATCTCTGATTATAAAAACTCAAAGGAACTAGCAGAAGAGTGTCGTCAAAAAGCAGAAAATGCATGGAAAGAAGAAATATTAAGGAATGCAAATTCACTTTTGGATGATTCACATCATTGGATAGGTAAAGAAACAGACCTTGCTTCGTATATAGAGGCAGTAGAGCAACTTCAAAGAATTAGCGGATATAAAGATGCTGACGAAAAGGCTGTTTTGTGTCAAAGAAAAGTTGATGAAATAACGGTTAAGCTCGAAGAAGAAAAACTGCAACAAGAACGCGAACGTAAAGAAAGAGAGCGTCAGGCAGAAGTTGATAAAATTGTAGAAGCAAAAAGAAAACGAAAAAATACAATCATTATAGTTTCTACTGTTATTATAGTTGCTATAATTGTATTTTTAATGAAATGTGTAATACTCCCTCCAATCAATTACAACAAAGCCATTAATTATATCAACGAGGGGAAATATACCGAAGCCTATAATTCACTTGTTAAAGCAGGTAGTTATAAGAACTCTGTTGATTTACGTAATGATTTTGTGGCTGTCTATGGGAAAGTTGAAGTAGATGGATATGCTCCTACCAAATCTATAAGGGAAGACCATCGGGATGTATATACGTATGATGATAAAGGAAACTGCATTAAAACAGTTCGGTCTTGGAACGATGGTAGCGAATATACAGGGGAATATACTTATACATATGATTTGTCAGGAAATATATTGAAAAAGACGGAAAAATGGACGACGGGAATAAATGAAACAACAGAATACACCTATGATGAATCAGGAAATATTCTTGCTGAAAAAATCACATACAAAGATGGTAAAGAAGAAGTAACTAATTACAGCTATGACAAAAATGGAAGTTGTATAAGTAAAGTTACTAATACTCACCTTGGTAAAGCTACAACATTATACACTTATGATTCACTGGGTAATTGTGTTAAAGAAGTATACACAAATGTTCAGGGAAATGTAGAAACGAAAAATTACACATATGATTCTTTTGGGAATTGCATCAAAGAATCATTTGATGGTGGAGAGAAAACTATTGAAAGCATATACAATTCGAAAGGTGTTTGCATAAAACGAATTTATTCAGATGATTATGATACTGTTACTACCAAATGTAGTTATGATAGTAATGGAAATCTTATTAGAGAGCAAGCTGATGAGAAATATGGATATACTGCTATATACTCTAATTATCAATACTTCTACCGACCAAAAGAAACCAAATAGGATTTAAGGAGGGAATTTTAGATGTCAAAAATAGTAGATATAATCAAATACGAGGGTGACAACAGTACATTTATCTGGAAACATCCTTGCGAAGATTTTAATTTAATGTCACAGCTTATCGTACATGAAAATCAGGAAGCTATATTCTTTATGAATGGTCAGGCACTTGATATGTTTGGTCCAGGAAGATACACTCTTGAAACACAGAACTTGCCTTTAATAGGCAAAGTTCTAACTCTCGCAACAGGTGGAGAAACACCTTTCCATTGCGAAGTGTATTTTATCAACAAAACAGAGCAAATGTCTATCAAATGGGGTACTGACAGTAAAGTTCAGTATGTAGAACCCACTTACGGTTTCCCCCTCTCTATTGGAGCAAGCGGTGAAATGAGCCTTCGAGCAGAAGATAGCAGAAAGCTGCTCTTAAAACTTGTAGGTACTGAAAACTTTTTAGGTCAGCAGAAGTTGGTGAGCTTCTTCCGTTCATTCCTGATGACAAAGGTTAAGACCTATATTGCACAGGTCTTAAAGGCAAAAAGTATCAATATTTTTGAAATTGATGAGCATTTGACTACTTTCTCAAGCGAAATCAAAAAGTTACTTATTTCAGATTTTGCTGATTACGGTGTAAGTCTTGAACAGTTCTTTGTTACAACTATTTTAAAACCCGATGGCGACAAACAATACGAAAAGTTCAAAGAACTTCATTTCAGACAATATGCGGATATTGCAGAGGCTAAATTAAAGCAACAGACAGATATAATCTATGCTCAAACAGAGGCACAAAAGGTTGTTATCGATTCACAAGCACAGGCAACAAAGCGTGCTCAGGAAGGTTATACATATCAGCAGGAACGCGGTTTTGACGTTGCTGAAAAAGTTGCTGAAAATGAAGCCGTTGGTGAGTTTACCAATATGGGTGTTGGCTTTGGAACAATGGCTGGCGTTGGTGGTGCTGTTGGTGGTATGGTAGGCGGAATGATGAATGATGCTATGGGTGCTGCAATGAACCCAAGCACTCCTGCTCCTACTTCACAACCTGCACAAGCGTTCTGCGATAACTGTGGAGCAAAGCTCAATCAAGGCTCTGCATTCTGTGAAGAATGCGGAACTCCTGTGATGAAGTCCAATAAAACTTGCATAAATTGTGGGTATGAATTCGAGAGACCAGGAAAGTTCTGCCCTAAATGCGGAACAAAACGGGAGGGATAATTGCTATGACAAAGACATTTAAATTTTATTTAGGAATATGGGCAATATGCTTTGCTATGTTTAATGTTATCGCTTTCGTTACACCTGCGGCAAACAATATCTCCATGCCGTCATTTTGGATAGGCTACCTATTTATTGTTTTATCATTTGTAGGTAATATCATAGTTGCTAAGATTGCCTTTAAAACAGAGAATTTGAAAAAGATGTTTTATAATATGCCATTGATTGTCATTGGCTATACAGGGCTCTTGGCCATGTTTATAATAGGAGCATTAGGAATGATTATTCCGTTATTCCCGATGTGGTTAATCACAACTTTGTGTGTCCTGATTGCAGGTTTTACAGCAATGGCTGTTATAATTACATGCTTTGCAGTTGGAGTAGTTACTAAAATTGATGAAAAAGTTGCAACAAAAACTTTTTTCATTAAATCATTGACTGCTGATGCTGAACACTTGATTTCTTATGCTAAGTCTGACGAATTAAAGGCTATATGCAAAAAGGCGTATGAGGCAATAAGATATTCTGACCCAATGAGCAATATGATGTTGTCAGATATTGATGAACAAATAAAAAATCAATTTTCTGAATTTGAGACAAGTGTGCGTGAAGATGATTTTGAAGTAGCAAATAAAATTTGCGAAGAACTGATTGCACTTGTTGATAAGAGAAATAAAAAATGTAAACTTCTTAAGTAATCTGCAATAAGGAGACACATTATGGAATTAAAAAAGATGAGATGCGAGAATTGTGGTTCAATGTTGGACTTGGCAGACGGAGTATTGTTTTGTTCACATTGCGGTGAAAAACTTATCCTTGATGACGAGGCTCAAAATATAAACATTACATACAAGGATGAGGCGCGTATAAAGGAAAATGAAGCCAGAATTAAAGAAAGCGAAGCTAACGAAAGAATACGCATAAAGGAACTTGAAAAAGAAGAACGTGAAAATAAAAGAGATACAAAAATAGGCTTAATTACTGGTTTGGGTATTCCTTTGGCAATTATTCTTGCTATTGTATTGTATTTCTCGATTAGCGGCGGTGTTGCAAAACATCAGGGAAAAATATCAGCAGGAAATTGTAGTGATTACGTTGATAAAAACTATGAAGTCGTTGTAACGCAGTTTGAAGAATTAGGATTTGATAACATAGTAACAATTGATTTAGATGATGCTGGTTTGTTTTGGAACAAAGATGGTACAGTTGAAAGCGTGTCTATTGCAGGAAACTCATCATTTGAAAGTATTCACTATTTTTACCCAACAGACAAAGTGATAATTTCTTATCATTAAATTGTAAAGGAGAAACGATATGAAGCAATTAACATGTGAAATGTGTGGTAGTAATGATTTAATAAAGCAGGACGGAGTTTTTGTGTGCCAGAGTTGCGGTTGTAAATATTCCGTAGAAGAAGCAAAGAAAATGATGGTTGAAGTTAGTGGTAGTGTTTCTATTGAAACCCCTGTCGAAGTTAAGGGAATAGCCCAAATAGAAACTATGCTTGAAAACGCTACAAATACATATAATCAGGGGAATTATGTTGAAGCATATAGGCTTTTTTCAGAAGTTTTAAATCTTGACCCAAGACATCCAAAAGCAATATTATATAGAGGTCTTTCTGCTGGCTATCAAAGTACTGTTGCGGTACCGAAATATGAAGAAACTTCTAATGCGGCTGTTTTAGCAACAGAAAATGCCATAAATATATATGATGATAAAGAACTTGAATTATTTGCAACAGACTTATTGGAGAAATTCGCTATACTAACCTATGCAATTTCTGGATTGTATGATGGTTATATCACCAATATGGATTCTGCTGTTAAAGTTTATGGCATTACGGGAGCCATTGTTAAGGCAAATACAATGAACGACGTAACCAGACAAGCTAACACATCTAAAATCTTTCAATACATAAACTATCTTGCTGTTAAAAACAAAGCGGTAAATCCTATTTTAGACAAATTATCCGCATATTCTGATTCGTTTTGCAGTTCATTGGTTAAGTTCCTTGATGCAGGATATACAATAGGCGGAACATATACCAATAATCTTGCAGAGCATGTTCCTGTCTTGGTAGAAGATTTAGAAGAATTAAAGCGTATTGGCATAACAGAGAATAAAAGCAAGGCGTTTGAAAACGAAAAACAAATGATTACAAAGCTTTTATCTATGCCATATTTTGGCAAGGAAGAAGATTGGAATAAGGTACAATTTTGGGCAGAAAAATATAATCTTACAAAGCCAGAATATAAGATACCAGATAATAAGCAATCATCTGATGGTTGTTATGTTGCCACCTGTGTTTACGGTTCTTATGATTGTCCTCAAGTTTGGACACTTCGTCGTTTCAGAGATAACACTCTTGCAGAGACAATGCTGGGCAGAGCCTTTATTCGTACATACTACGCAATCAGCCCTACTCTTGTAAAGTGGGTTGGTGATACATCTTGGTTTAAGAAGATGTGGAAAGGCACACTTGACAGAATGGTATCTAAACTGCAATCAAACGGTGTTGAAGATACACCTTATCAGGATAGAAATTGGTAATTGATGCAAACAGGAGAAATTATGGGAATTTTCAAAATACTTGATATTTTTTCAACCAGAGAATTGGCATTAGGTTTTTATTTGCTAATTGTTATAGTTTACTGTTTGGCTAAACCTAAATGTCGCTCATCAGTTTGTGATTTAATTAAATGTGCTTGTGCAAAAAAACTATCTATTCCATTTTTAATAATGTTATTATACGCAGGACTTTTTGTGTGCATTTTATCACTATGTTCTTTCTGGAATTGGATTTATATAAAAGACATTGTGATATGGGTACTGTTTGCAGGTGTTCCTGTCTGTTATGGTGCGGCAAATAAAACGGTGGATGAAAAATATTTTTCAAGCATTATAATCAACAATTTTAAGTTTGCAATCATAGTAGAGTTTATTATTAACACATTTACATTTTCGTTAATTACGGAACTACTTTTACAATTGGGGTTGTTTCTGTTGTTTGCATTACAGTCAATAGCTGCTACGAAACCAGAATTCAAGTCTGCAAAAAAAGTAATAGATGGATTTATAGTTATTATCAGTATAATGATGTTATATTTTACAATAAAACAAGCAATAGCTACATATGCTGAACATGGAGTTATTGACTATTTTGTTGCTTTCTTTACTCCTATTGTATTTTCTGTCTTGTATACTCCTGTTGCCTATTTTATGGCAATATACGCAGGTTACGATACATTGTTTTTTAGAATGTATTCTAAAGAGGTTAAGGACAAAAAATTAAGAAGGAAGCACAGGTTGTTAATTATTCGTGCTTGTGGGTTATCCCATAAAAGAATTCAAAGGTTTTTGTACGAATATGTAAAACGAATGTATGTAACTATCCCAGAAACAGATTTCCGTAAATTGATTGATGATTTTAAAAGAGATGTGGTTAATTTATAGATAATTTAAATTGATTTCTAACCCATATAAAACTAGATCTAACAAGCTATAGACGCTCATAGATTCTGGACTGCTAAGTATTTTTCGCATAATTTAACCCCTGAGCAATTCAGGGGTTATTTTCGTAAGCGACGTCTTTAATAGTAAAGAGCAAAATGAAATTTATCGTTTTCGTTTCCCAAAAACATACAGTTGTAATTTCGAATTCTGTTATTTATGAAATTGAGATTATATTCCCTATAAGCAGCTGCTTCGTAATTATATTCTAAATCAATAGTCCGGGTTGGTTCTTTAGTTCTCTTTAAAAATGGAAAATAGAGCAACTTTTTTTCATCGACTAATGGATATGCACCACTACCTTTGCCTAATTGAATTAATTGTGAAAAGGATTTTACACAATTAAACCATCCAATAACAAAAGCTACATTTCCTTTGTTTCCTGCATCAATTTCATCCATAAACCAATCAAAGTCCTGTTGAAAAACACTCCAGGTTTTTGTCGCGGTCCATGTATTTGATGGTGTTTTCCAATTTTTTAGGTATTTTATTTCGATTTTAAAATCCTTTTGTTCAATGTACAAATCATGGTTAATTTTCTTCTCCTTTTTTGTTTTAGAACTTTCACCCACCGTATAATGTACTAACTGTTTAAATGGGTACCCCATTCTAACGGTAATATCCATTTCGTTGAATTTTTCATCTGCTTCTCTTTTTAATTCTTCTTTTGTATATCCCTTGTAGGATATATTTAATTCGTCAATAATTAACAGACATGTTGAGACCAAATATTGATCTATAGTAGGTCTTCTCATTTACTTTTCCTCCTTGTCTTATTAGAATGGCCATTTCATTATATAGTATATGTACAACCCGGAAGAATTATTTCAAAAAAATTCATTCCTTCGTTGACTTGTGAACTTTTTTGTGGTAGTGTTTGTGTCGCAAGGAGATGAAATCAAATGAAGGTGCTTGAAGAATTCTGGTATGGGAATATCAATCCAATGGAAAGACCATTTCAAAGTCAAAGAAAATTTGACAAGGTATTCAGGTTATTAACCAAAAACGAAGAAGAATTGCTCAAAAACCTAAATGAGCAGGAAAAAGAATTGTTTAATAAGGTCAAAGCGTGTTATGACGAAATGATACAAATAACAGAATGTCAAACCTTTATAAAAGGATTCAAATTAGGAGCAAGGTTCTTTATAGAATGCTTTGAAAACGATACCGACATATTCGATGAATGAAATTCGAGTATGTCGGTATTTTTATGCCCAAAATGAAAGGACGAGACTATGAAGAAGAAAATAATATGTATGGCACTTGCAACAACGATGCTATTATCAACAGCAACTGCATCTGCGGCACCTTGGTGGATCAGTAAATACCGAGTAACCTTCGATAACGAACTTGGAATCGTAGGAAATGTAACCTTAACCTTCGCATCGGACGGTGGTAGCTTTATCAGACCAATAACAAAGCGATATAGCAAAAGCATCAGCCTGGAAAGCTACATCCCGACAAAATACGGTTACACCTTCAAGGGATGGTTTACTGATCCCCGAACAAAGCAGAATCAGGTAACAACATTTAAATTCATAAAGACTGATGTCTTGTATGCGAAATGGGAAAAGAATCCGGAAGAACCTATAAATCCTAATGATGAAATCATGACCAAAGACACCTGCTACCTTACGGATGAGGAAACCAAAACACGAAATAAAATTATAGATGAAAAAAATAAAGCCTGCATTGAAGGCTTCGGCTATGTAGCTCCAAGCAAAACTAAAACCATCATCGTAGACTCAGACGGCGACATAAACAAAATGGTAGGCACAATGGAATAAAATGAATAACTTAAATGGCGGTATGTTCGAGATTACCTCGAACATACCGCCATTGTTATATCTTATATTTCTTTTAATAACCTGATTGCTTCATCTAGTGAAATTTCTCCAGACTCACCACGTTCTTTAATATCCATAGCTAATGTAATCTTTTCAAGCCACTCAGGATACTCCAATCCATTTGATTTCCGCTTGGCTAATCGGTCATAGGCTCTATCATATTCTTTTTTTATAGGAGACCTGAATTCGTCTGAGTTTTCTTTTTTATGAGGACCTACTTTACTGCATATCCTACCTTTCAGATCGTTAGGAGCTACTCTGTTGCAATAGTGGGTATCATGACCTGTTGGCAAAAGAAAAAATCGTTTGCAATTATGACATCGTTTAGGTGAATGCTTAACATTTAATCCTCTAAATAAGTCTGAGTTTAAAAAGCCGCCAAGAGACCTGAATATCACTCTTTCTGCTAATATATAATTTTCTTTGCAATCGGGATCGGGGCAAGTGACATATTCAATGTTTGCAGGTATTTCTGCTTTAAATGTAATTGCAGGATATTTTGGAATAAGAGATTCAAGATTTTGCTGTAATTCGCTATTATTCAGAAACTGATATATTGCGTGTGCAAAATGCGTAGGAGTTCTTGCTGAAACATTTTCTATATATAAATCAACAAATGCAGTGGCATATATTTTAAAAATCATTATTTCATCATTGGTTGATAACAAAGTCACTAAAATTCTATTTAATATATTTCTTCCTTCGCTTTTTGGATAAGTTTCATATATCTCCCTAAACTCTGCTATGTAGTTTTTCTTATCAAATTCAATGCGGTTATACAAAGGTAAGTTAAGGATAAAGTCCAAAGCCTTGTTTAGATATGGATAAAATGAATCAAAGCTGCATGGTGATATAATCATTAACTTTGATTCATACTCCCCATAAAGTTTTTCTAAAAATGCTTTCCTTAAATCTGATAATACTGTTTTCAAATTATCAAGCTGTTCGTCTGATAATTCCAAAATTTCAGTTGAAATCTGACCAAGCGAGACTTTTTCTTTACCGATAATAACATAATCTTTATAAAATTGTGCTGTTATAT
>JAFVUY010000072.1 GCA_017502465.1 Bacilli bacterium
GCGTGATCTGGTTCCATGTGATTAATTATGAGATAATTTAATTTTCTATCTCCTAATAAATAATCTAGATTTTCAAAGAAAAGTTCTTTAATTGAATGGTCAACTGTGTCTAAAAGAGCGGTTTTATCGTCTAAAATTAAATATGAGTTATATGAAACACCGTTGTTAAGAGGATAGATATTTTCGAATAAAGCTAATCTTCTTTCAGAACCTCCAACGTAATGTGTGTCTTTTGTAATTTCCCTTGTAATGTGCATAAAAAACTCCTTCCGAATATATTTTAATATATAAATGATAAGTTTAAAAATAAGATGCTAAAAAAATAGATAAAAAATTCAATAATGAATTTTTTATTAAAAATGTAAGCGCTTACATTTTTTTCTTGACATATGTATAAAGTAGGCATACAATTATCAATACATAAACGAGAAGTTTTTATTGTACCTCCTCTTTTCAAATAAAGCTGATAAAACCCCCTTATTTATCGGCTTTTTATTTTGTATAATATGTAGGTATCTGTTTAACAAATAATGTAATCTAACCATATACTTGGTTAGATTTTCTTTTTATCTAACAAGTATAATCAATATATGCCGTTATCCTGCTAAATATTTTTACAGCTTAGACTGTCAGACTTCATACTCAGGCATACGGCTTTTCTTTTAATCGCTAATAGGTTGATTAACGCTTTGACGTTCCAGTAACAGATAATTCGAAAAGAGAAGCTGATATGATTAATACGGCTAGAAAGGAAGGTCTTATGGACTTTTATGTTGGAATTGATGTTAGTAAGTTTAAACACACGATTGCTATCATTGATCAAAACGGAGAATTTAGAAAGAAAAGCTTCGATATTTCTAATTCTCGAGAAGGGTTTGACTTACTCTTAAATGAACTAGGTTTGCTTGGAAAAAAGGAGCAAATAAAAATAGGGATGGAAGCAACTGGACATTATATGAATTGTCTAGTGAGATGCTTAATCTCTAATGGATATCAAGCCCAGATTTATAATCCAAGTCTGATTTCTAAGTTTCGCGACAGTGAATCAGTTAACTTGGCTAAAACGGATAATCTAGATGCGATGCTAATTGCTAAATATGTAGCAACTCATCCATTTACTTCATCCCCACAATTATCTTACCTTATTGGAGAGATTCGTAAAATAACAAGAGCAAAATATTTTCTTTTTGGAGATAAGACAGCTTGCTACAACCGTTTAATAAGATATTTAGACGAAGTGTTTCCAGAATTTGTTCCTTTTCTTAAGAAAAACGAAGATGGATCGAGAAAAAACATGGGTAGAAATCTATTCGAATCAACAACGATTAGATGGTTATTAAAGAATTATCCATCTGCTTCTAAAATGGCTAAGATGAGAGTTGAAACAGGCGAAACTTTAAGAAAAATGTCTAAAGGCTCGATTAGTTTTAATAGGTTTAATCAATTAAGAGAACTCGCTAAAAATTCGGTTGGTTATTCTACGGAAGTTGATGAACAAATTATCAAGAATCTTGTTACTCGAGTTAGAATTATCGATGAAGAAATAGAGACGCTTAACGAATTATTAGAACCACTAATGGAAGAAATAAATTCTCCATTGTTAACAATTCCTGGAATAGGCATTAATCTCGCCGCGATGATTATAGGTGAAATAGGTGATATATATCTTTTTAATAATCCAGAAAAACTAGTAAAGTTTGCTGGTTTAGATGTTAAGGTTTATCAATCAGGCACAATTAATCATAAGGGTCATATTCGAAAAAGAGGATCGCCTATATTGAGATACGCTCTTGCACTAAGCGTTCAAAAATTAAGAATTCATTCACCCGTTTTTTCAGAATACTATTATTCTAAATTAAGACAAGGTAAGGCAACAAATGTCGCGATAATTGCCACAACTAGAAAACTAATTCGAGTCATTTGGAAGATGATGATCACAAACGAAGTTTTCGAAAACATTAAAAGAGATTAACTGAAGCTAAAAATCTCTGGTTTTTAAAGAAAGCAAATCTTTTGCTTCTTTTTGTCGTATCTTTTTATAAAAAAATATAAGATAATAGTTGTATGGAAAAAGTCATTGCTTGTATTGATTTAAAAGCGTTTTACGCCTCAGTTGAATGTGTTGATCGAGGTCTAGATCCATTTACGACTCCTTTAGTTGTATGTGATACCGAAAGATCGATGGGCACTATTGTTTTAAGCGTGACTCCATATCTTAGAACTTTAGGAATCCCATCAAGACTACGAAGAAGAGAACTTCCTCATATAAACGGAATGATTTA